>DATCZQ010000134.1:0-37468 GCA_036525815.1 Yeosuana sp.
TTAATTATTGATGCTGGTACTTGTATAACATATGATTTTGTTTCTGATAAGAATGAGTACTTGGGAGGTGCCATTTCACCAGGGATAAGGATGCGTTATCAATCATTAAATAATTTAACAGCAAAATTGCCGTTGTTAGAAACGGAGGAGCCGAAAAACATCATTGGTAATTCAACAAATAATTCAATTCATTCTGGTGTTGTATTTGGTGTTTTAAAGGAAATTGAAGGGGTTATAGATACTTACAGGTTAAATTATAAAGATTTAACAGTTATTTTAACAGGTGGTGATACTAATTTCTTGTCAAAACAATTAAAAAGTAGCATATTTGCCAACTCTAATTTTCTTTTAGAGGGATTGAACTTTTTATTACAATTTAATTCAAAAGAATGATTAAAAAACTTGTATTAGTTTTTGTAGCTTTTATCACTATTCAAAGTTATGCTCAGCAAGGAACTGCTTCTCCTTATTCGTTTTATGGTATTGGTAGTTTAAAATTTAAAGGTACTGTTGAGAACAGAAGTATGGGCAGATTGAGTATTTATACCGATAGCATTCATATTAATTTAAGAAATCCAGCATCATTTGCTTCTGAAAATTTAACTTCTCCTGGTTTTAACGGAGAAAGCAGACCGGTCAAATATACGGTAGGCGGAGGTTTTTCAGATTTGAATTTAAAAAGTGAGACGAGTAGTGCTAAAGCCTCGTCTTCTACATTTAATTATTTGGCTCTTTCTATCCCTGTTGGTAAGTTTGGTGTTGGGTTTAGTTTACTGCCTCAAACGGCTGTTGGTTATAAATTGGAAAATTTAAATGATGAAGGTGATTTAATTAATCAATATAGAGGTGAAGGCGGGCTTAATAAAGTGAATATAGGGATAGGATATCTTCTAGCTAAAGGATTAAGTATTGGTATTGATGCCAATTATAACTTTGGAAATATTCAAAACAATATTGTCGAATATTCGTATGACGCTGACGGTTTAATTTTACAATATCAATCTAAGGAGGGTAACAGATCAGACTTAAGTGGTATCAATTTTAATTTGGGTTTGTCCTATAAAACCAAATTAAATGATAAGCTTGAGTTAGTTTCGGGGCTGACCTATGCGCCAGAAAGTAACTTAACTTCAAATAATCAAAGAATAATTTCAACTCTAACTATTAATCCAGCTACTGGAACCGAGTTTCTAGTGAATTCATTTGAAGCAGATTTAGACGCTCAAGGATTAAAGAAGACTGATTTGACTATGCCATCTAAATTATCTTTTGGTGCAGGTATAGGGAAGCCAAGATCCTGGTTTGTTGGAGCAGAATATACTGCAGAAACTACCAGTAAGTTTTTTAATCCACTCTATAGTAGTTTAACGACAAAATATGAGGATGCTTATAATATTTCTTTAGGTGGATTTTTTATTCCTAGATACAATTCATTCAATAGCTACTATAAACGTGTTGTTTATAGAGCGGGATTACATTATGAAAACACAGGATTAAATATAAATAATGAGTCTATAAATGAGTTTGGCATATCTTTTGGTTTAGGACTACCTGTAGGAGACTTATTTTCAAATGCTAATTTAGGTTTTGAAATTGGAAAACGAGGGACTACAAAAAATAATTTAATACAAGAGAATTTTGTTAATTTTCAATTAAGTTTATCTTTGAATGACAGATGGTTCCAAAAAAGGAAATATGATTAACAACATAATATTATTATCATGAAAACGAGAATTACTTTTTTATTAACTTTTTTATTTTTCGCAAGCAGTTTGAGTTTTGCTCAGCAGGACGAAGAATGCATGACTAAGCTTTCCATATTTCACGAATATGTAAAGGCTAAAAATTTTGATGCAGCTTATCAACCCTGGATGGATGTGAGAAACAAATGCCCAAAATTTAATAATGCTATTTACATTGATGGCGAGAAAATATTAGAAGATAAAATTAAAAAATCCTCTGGTGCTGAAAAAGAAACTTTGATAAATGATCTTATAAAACTTTGGGAAGAAAGAGCTGAGCATTTTCCAAGTAAAACGCCTAAAGGAGAATATGCTGCTCAAGCATGTCAATTGCTTTATGATAATAAATATGTTATGCATAAAAACACAGAAGAACTTTACGCATGTTTTGATGCCGCATATAAATTGGACAAGGAAACATTCACAAATCCAAAAAGCTTATATACTTATTTTTCTTTAATGGTTGATTTGTATGATGCTAAGAAAAAAACAGCTGCAGAGTTATTTAATAAATATGATGATGTTGTTGAAAAGGTTGAAGGTGAAGTTAAAAATTATTCTGAAAATTTAAATACGCTTATTGAAAGGGAAGATGCCGGAACAGTGTTAAGCAGTAAAGAAACTAGATTAAAAAGTTATTATGAAAGCTATTTAGGAGCTTATGATCAGATATCTGATGGCATTGATAAGAAGTTAGGGGATAGAGCAAATTGCGAAAATTTAATTCCTTTATATCAAAAGGATTTTGAAAACAATAAAGGAAATGCGGTTTGGTTACAAAGAGCGGCAGGTAAAATGTCTGAAAAAGAATGTACCGATGACCCACTGTTCTTTAAGCTAGTAAATGCTTATCATGATTTGAGTCCGTCTGCAAATTCGGCTTACTATTTAGGTATCTTGAAGGATAAGGAAGGTAAATCTAACGAGGCAATTGCGTTTTATGAAGAAGCAATTAAGTTAGAAACAGATAACTTTAAAAAGGCCAAACTTAACAATAATATTGGATTGAAGTTAAAAGCTAAAGGTAGTTATGGAAGAGCTAGAGGTTTCTTTAGAGAATCACTTAGATTAAATCCTTCAAATGGGCATCCTTATTTGTCAATAGCTGCTATGTATGCTGCAAGTGCTAATGATTGTGGAGATACTAACTTTAATAAAAGAGCGACGTTTTGGTTAGCTGCAGAGGAAGCCAGAAAAGCAGGTAGAGTGGATGCCACTTTAAAAGGTGCATCGGCTCAAACAACTGAAAACTATATGGCAAAAGCACCAACAAAAGCTGAAATATTTAGTGCAGGTAATTCAGGGCAGGTAATTAATATTGGTTGTTGGATTGGAGCTTCGGTTACAGTTCCAAAAATTTAATGAAACTATATTCAAAAAATATAACTGTGGTCACCGTATTTGCGGTGACCATGTTTTTTTCATGTAAAAACAACTTAAAAGAAGTTCGAAAAATAGGGATATCTGAAAATGAGCCTATAGGAATTGCTGAAAATATAAATTTAAAATATACAGATTCAGGAAAAATCAAAGCTATTCTTTTAAGTCCAAAAATGTTTGATTTTTCTAACAGAACATTTCAATACAGTGAGTTTCCAGATGGAATAAACCTTACTTTGTTTGATGAAGAAAACCAAAAAAGCACTGTGGTGGCAGATTATGCCATTGTATATAATGAAACAGATTTAATGGATTTACAAGGCCACGTGGTTATAGCTACAAAAGATAATGACACTTTGTTTGCTGAGCAGTTGTATTATGACCAGAAGAAGGAATGGTTATTTACCAATAGACCGGTAACTTTCAGAACAGGTTTAGATTTAATTCATGGAAATGGTTTTGATTCTGACTCTAAATTTACCAATGCAGAAGTGCTCGAAATAAGTGGCATTATCACGGTGAATGATTAACCTAAACTATTAGAATTTCTCAAAATATTTTTTAAGTATCTTTGTTCTTATTTTAAATATATTCTATGATGCTAGCTAAGTTTTTTCAATACGCCTATTTAATTTTTGCGGTTCTTTTTATTTATGATGGTATTTCAAAATGGAATAATGGGACGAATGGCTCTTATATTTCATTAGGATTAGCTGCGTTGGCGATCTTTATGTATTTTTTCAGACAAAAATTCAGGAAGAAATATGAAAATAAGGACAAATCAAACTAAATGAGTCTTTACATAATTATCATACTTATTTCTTTATTAGCTTCGGCCTTTTTTTCAGGGATGGAGATTGCTTATGTTTCTTCCAACAAAATTCATATTGAAATTGAAAAAAAGCAAGATGGGCTTTTAGCTAAAATTTTAACCAAACTTACTGCAAAACCCTCTAAATATATTGCTACTATGCTTATTGGTAATAATATAGCCTTAGTAATTTATGGGTTTTTTATGGGTGATTTATTGGTGCAATGGTTTCAATCTATGCTGCCTTTATCATCAAGTTTTTTAAACTATTTACTTACTGATTTAAGTTTGTTGACACAAACCGTTATTTCTACACTTTTAATTTTAATAACGGCTGAATTTTTACCAAAGGTTTTTTTTCAAATTTATGCCAATACTTTAATCAAGATATTAGCTTTGCCGGCTTATATATTTTATTTGCTTTTTTCTTTTATTTCTGATTTTGTTATTTGGATATCAGACATGGTATTAAGACAATTTTTTAAAACGGAAGGAGATCAGATTCAACTGGCATTTACAAAAGTCGAGTTGGGGAATTATATTAGTGAGCAAATGGAATCGGTTGAGGAACATGATGAGGTCGATTCTGAAATCCAAATATTCCAAAATGCCCTTGAATTTTCTGAAGTCAAAGCGCGTGAAGTGATGGTTCCAAGAACAGAAATTATTGCCGTTGAATTACATAGTTCTATAAAAACACTTAATGCTTTATTTACTGAGTCTGGCTGTACCAAAATATTAGTTTATAATGAAACTATTGACGATATACTGGGCTATGTGCATTCTTTTGAATTGTTTAAAAAGCCTAAATCTATTGAATCGATTGTTTTACCAGTTGAGTTTGTCCCAGAGACGGTATTAATAAAAGATGTTCTGAATGTTCTTATTAAAAAACGCAAGAGTATTGCTGTTGTTTTAGATGAATATGGTGGTACTTCAGGAATTATGACAGTTGAAGATATTGTTGAAGAATTACTTGGAGAAATTGAAGATGAACATGATACAGATGATTTGATTGAGGAAAAAATTGATGAAGATACTTTTAAGTTTTCTGCACGTTTAGATGTTGATTATATCAATGAAACCTATAAAATAAATCTTCCTGAAAACGAAAATTATGAAACGCTGGGTGGATTAATAGTGAATCATACAGAAGAAATTCCCGAACAAAATGAAGTGGTTATTATTGATACCTTTCAATTCACTGTTTTAGAAGTTTCAACCACTAAAATCGATTTAGTTGAACTTAAACTTTTAAAAGAAGATTAAAATCATAATGTTTACATTAATTAAAGCATATTTCTATTTTATTATTAAATAGAAAATGGTATTTTCGCGCACAATATTTTGACAATAAACTAAACAAGCAAATAACCCTTTTTGGGGGTTTTAAAAATAATTTAATTTACAAATGGCAGTTTTAAATAAAATCAGACAACGTTCCCTTTTTTTAATAATCGTTATTGCTCTTGCGCTTTTTTCTTTTGTACTAGCAGATTTATTTAAAAATGGTGATGCACTTTCCGCAAAATCACAAAATACCGTTGGAACCATCAATGGAAAAGATATAACACGTACGGAATTTTTACAAAAGGTTGAGGTAGCACAAAAGCAAGCAGGTCCTTCTGCAACAAATACTCAAGTAATGAATAGAGTATGGGAGCAAGAAGTGAGACAAGCAGTAATGGAAACTCAATTTGAAGAATTAAATATCACAGTTGAGAAGGATCAAATGAGAGATTTGCTTAAAAATGCCTTGGCAACAAGTCCAGAGTTTTTAAATGAAGCGGGTTTATTTGACGAAAACAAGTTGAATGAGTATATCATTAACTTAAAAGAAACTTCGGCAGCAACCTATCAAGAATGGATCAATTATGAAAAATCTTTGGCTTCAAATGCCTTACAGCAAAATTATTTTAATCTTGTAAAAGCTGGATTAACAGGGACTCTTGAAGAAGGAAAATTTGAACATGGATTAGAAGGTAATAAGGTAGATATTAAGTTTGTGCAAATCCCTTTTTCTTCTATTCCAGACAGTTCTGTTACCGTTTCTAAAGCTGAAATTAAAAGTTATATTGAGAAGCATAAAGATATGTATAAAGCAGATGCTTCTACAGATATTCAATATGTTGAATTTAAAGAAGCGGCAACCATAGAAGATGAAGAAGCAATAAAGAATGGATTAACGGCTTTACTAAATGATCAAGAAGTTTATAATGAAAGTTCAAAATCTAATGAAACGGTTACTGGCTTTTTGAAAACTGAAAATAATGAAGCTTATATTAATTCAAATTCAGATATAAAATTTGATGGTCGTTTTGTTTTTAAATCGGCGTTGCCTGCGGCGGTAGCA
The DNA here is from genome assembly GCA_036525815.1 of Yeosuana sp. Lineage (GTDB taxonomy): Bacteria > Bacteroidota > Bacteroidia > Flavobacteriales > Flavobacteriaceae > Yeosuana. Next base: position 6,287 of record DATCZQ010000134.1, read on the forward strand.
GATAGTATTTATAATCTTAATGAAGGACAAATTTATGGTCCTTACAAGGATAATGGCTATTTTAAACTTTCAAAAGTAGTTGCTGTAAAGCAAATTCCAGATTCTGCTAAGGTTAGACATATATTAATTCCGTTTTTAGGCTCAAGAAGTGCTGATGCAGAAGTAAAACAAACAGAAGAACAAGCGAAACAAACAGCGGATAGTATTTTAGCTGTTTTAAAAACTGATAAGTCGAAATTCACTGAACTCGTAACGCAATTTTCATCAGATAAAGGAAGTGTGGAAAATGAAGGGAGATATGACTGGCATCCATACAATACTATGGTGCCAGAATTTAATGATTTTGAATTTGAAGGTAAAGTGGGTGATCTTGGTGTTGTTAAAACGGTGTTTGGGTTCCATGTGATTGAAATTGAAGGCCAAAAAGACAAAGAAAAGGCGATTCAAGTAGGAACCATTGCCAGAAAAATTGAACCTTCTCAAGCTACGGTTGATAAAGTGTTTAGAGATGCCTCTAATTTTGAAATTTCAGCTGGCAGCAAAGATTTTGCTGAATTGGCAACTGAAAATAAATATGTAGTTCGTCCAGTGAACAGTATCAAAGAATTAGATGAAAACATACCTGGTATAGGTAACCAAAGACAAATTGTGAGATGGACTTTCAATGAAGAGACTGAAATTGGAAATATTAAGCGTTTTAATATTCCTACAGGCTATGCTATTGTACAATTAGTTGCAAAACGTGATGAAGGATTAATGACTGTTGAAGAAGCCACTGTCACAGCCATGCCAGTAATCAGAAAGGAGAAAAAAGCGGCTATTATAAGAAAAAGAGTGAGTGCGACAACCCTTGATGATTTGGCGGCTGGCGAAAATACTACAGTTAGAACAGCATTAGCAATCAATATGAAGAATCCAACAATATCTGGTGCTGGTAAAGAACCTTTTATTGTAGGAGCGGCTTTTGGATTGAAAGAAGGCCAAACCTCAAAACTAATTGATGGTAATAATGGAATCTATATGATTGAGGTAACTAAAATAACTCCAGCTATTGAATTAGACAGTTATCAAGCGGCGGCTAATCAAGTTGAACAACAAAAAATAAATGTTGTTAATACAAGACTATATAATGCCCTAAAAGAAGCTGCAGAGATTGAAGATAACAGAGCAAAAACTCAGATTCAATAAAATATCTAATATATTTATAAAAAAGCCTCAAATTTTGAGGCTTTTTTATTGGCATGTTTTATAAAATCATATCGCTAAAGGGAATGATAGTATTAAAGCCTTTGTTCTTAAAATAAACACTTGGGTTTTCTAGTGAGCTTACTAAAATAAAATCGCCTCCCCAAGCTCCAAGACTTTTGATACAGCCATTAAAATCATTAAACAATAACTCTTTTACAGGTTTTTGTTGAATAATTTGTGAAATATAATCTTCGTGAAGTGTCATTAAAGATTCAAATTCGGAAAGTGATTTCGAGTTTATTAATTTATGAGATATTTTGCTGATTTCATTAATGATTAATTCCTTTGGTTTATTTAATTTATATTGAGCAATACCCTCACGACTATTTTGTTTTTTATTTAAGTAAACAAAATAAAGCTGCTGTTTAAAAGAAGGATTGAAATATACTTCCTTCACCAGTGTTTTTCCATTTTGTAACTGATAAGCTATAGGTTTGTTATGTTGTGCACAGGCTATGTCATAACCGCTGCCGCCAAAGGTCATTTCTTGCAATTTAAAAGCATCAATATTTGCCCATTGTGCAATGTTATTTATGAGAGTAGAAGACGTGCCCAATCCCCATTCTTTTTTAAAATCTAAATGGGTTGTTATTTTGAATCCCCAAGTGGTACTTAAGAAGGCCGGGTTTAGGGTTTTGGCAGTTTTTATGATTTGAATTAAACGTTTTGTAATATCGTTTGTTTCAATTGAATATTCAGAAAGGAAATCTTTTATGGAAAATTCATGTTCATACCAAATTTGACCAGTCGCATCGTAACTTGTCCACTTAAGCGTCGATGGGCTAATGGGTTCTACTGTTAATGATTGTCCAAATTTAGTAGGAATGGCAAGAGAATAAGCACCGTCAAGGACAACGTATTCACCTGAAATTAATAATTTACCGTTACTATAGAATATTTTTTTACTCAATTTTTATTTCTTAAATTCTGTAAGGCATCAACCACGGCATTATGAGAAACTGAATGCGTTTTAAAATAATCTATAATGATTGCTTTTTCATAGTCATTAGCTTCAAATTGATTTAAAATATTCATCAAATGCATTTTCATATGTCCTTTTTGAATCCCAGTGGTAGTTAGAGATCTTAATGCTGCAAAATTTTGAGCTAAGCCTGCAACAGCAACAATTTGCATCAGTTCTTTGGCAGACGGATGATGTAATAATTCTAAAGCTAGTTTTACTAAAGGATGCAACCCTGTAAGACCACCAACGGTTCCAAGTGCTAATGGTATTTCCATCCAAAAATAAAAGATGCCATTTTCGACTTTAGCATGGGTTAAGCTGGAGTATTGACCATTTCTTGAGGCATAGGCATGAACACCAGCTTCAACTGCTCTAAAATCATTCCCGGTGGCTAACACTACCGCATCAATACCATTCATTATGCCTTTGTTATGAGTTACCGCACGATAAGGTTCTACTTCTGCAATAGTCACTGCCTGAACAAATTTTGAAGCAAATTCTATAGGAGTAATGCCTTTATCTTCATTCAAATCTTCAACTTTACAACTTACTTCAACACGTACTAGACAATCGGGAACATAGTTTGATAAAATACTCATGACAATTTGAATATTCTTTTCTTCTTTTGAGAAATCTGTAAATTCTAAAGCCTCATTTTTAAAGGTTTTTGCAAATTGTTCTAAACATGAGTTAATAAAATTGGCACCCATGGCATCCAGGGTCTCAAAAGATACATGTAGTTGATAATAGCCTTTTATATCTTTTGTTTTATTTCTTAATTCAATATCAATAATACCACCACCACGTTTCTGCATATTTTTAGTAATAGGTTTAACGTCTTGGAGTAGTCTTGGTTTTATAGTAGTGAAATAGGATTTTAGGGTATCTGGATTCCCATAATACATAAAATGTACCTGACCAATTTTGGTTGTTGAAAGTACTTTAGTTTTAAATCCGCCTCTGTCAAGCCAAAATTTTGCGGATTTACTCGCCGCTGCTACCACAGAACTTTCTTCAATAGCCATTGGGATGGCATAAAGTGTTCCATTTATTAAGAAATTGGGTGCTACACCTAGTGGTAAATAATAGTTAGAAATGGTGTTCTCTATAAACTCATCATGAAGTTGTTGAATTTTATCATCAATATGCCAATACTGTTCTAAAACACGTTTTGCTTCTTGATTATTTTCAAAGTATGTTTTTACAATCCAGTCAATTTTTTTAGATTTTGATAATTTAGAAAAACCAGAAATATATTTACTCATTACATGATTATTTTAAAGGACAAAGATACTATAACTTGTTTTTAAAAAAATTATATTGCATTTGTTGTTAAAAACAAAATGTATTTAACTTTAAATAATTAGTGTTTTTTGCACAATTTTTAGTAAACTTGAATCACTTTTATAAAACGACTATTTTTAATGGATAAATAGATGAATTTAACAATTAACAGTAGCAGACTTAACAAATAAACATTAATTAAACTACACAATATTTATGACTGATAAAATAATTAAAAAAAGCCATCCAAAAGCACTCTATACGCTGTTTGCTACTGAAATGTGGGAACGGTTCAGCTACTATGGAATGCGGGCTTTATTGACTTTGTACCTTACTGCAGAATTAGTAAATGGTGGATTTGGATTAAACAGAGAAGAATCTTTGGCAATTTATGCCATATTTACAGGGTTAGTTTATTTAACACCAATTCTTGGTGGTTGGGTAGCTGATAATTTTTTAGGAAAAAGAAAAACAGTTTATATTGGCGGATTAGTTATGGCTGTTGGTCAATCTTTACTTGCTGCAAGTGCTTTTATGGCACATTCATTAGACCCTGTTACACGTCTTTTTATTTTTAATTTTGGTTTAGGTGTACTTATTATTGGTAATGGATTTTTCAAACCCAATATTTCTACTATAGTAGGGGATTTTTATGATGATAATGACCCAAGAAAAGATTCTGCTTTTAACATTTTTTATATGGGAATAAACCTCGGTGCTATCTTAGGCCCTTTTGTTGCAGGTGCCTTAGGTGAAAATGTGTCTTGGGGATATGGCTATTTAGCGGCTAGTGTTGGTATGATAATAGGTGTACTTTGGTTAAAAATGAGAGAACATACACTAGAACAAAAAGGACTTCCGCCAAATTCATCAGAGGATAAATTTGTATTAGATAATAAAGACTGGCGTGATATTATTATTTATGCAATCGTCTTGGTGTTAGCAACTTTAGCAACTATTTTTATTTGGAGAATGTTACCAGACAATGTGGCAAGTCTCATTACATATGTAGGTTTTGCGACTGGAATTATAGGATTAGGATATATTATTTTTAAAGGCACAAATGGTTCAGCTGAATGGAGCCGTATGATTGTTATCTTAGTTTTGGCTTTTTTCAATATTGCTTTTTGGGCAGGATTTGAACAAGCTGGTGGGACCATGAATTTGTTTGCAAAAGAAAGTACCGATAGACTGTTATTCGGTTGGGAGGTTCCTGCATCTTGGTATCAAAATATTAATCCACTTGCAATCTTAATTTTCGCTCCTATTTTTTCAATAATGTGGTTGAAATTAGATGCTATGAAATTTAATCCAAGAACTCCAATAAAATTTGCCATTGGTTTATTTTTAGGAGCTTTCGCATTTTGGATTATGACACAAGCTGGTCATGCTGCAGATGGAGGTAATTTAGTTTCTCCTTGGTGGTTAGTAATAGTTTACCTTGTTTTAACACTTGGTGAATTAATGTTGTCACCAATTGGTCTTTCTATGATTACAAAACTGGCCCCTAAAAAATTAGTTTCAGTGGTAATGGGATTATGGATGGCTAGTTTTGCTGCGGGTAACTATTTAGCGGGTATGTTAGAAAGTATTTTACAAAAATATGATTTTCAATTGTATCCTTTTATCACCATGTTAATGTTGGGATCAGGACTTTGTCTAGTGATATTGTCTCCTTTCTTAAATAAAGCAATGAAAGGAATTCACTAATAGATGTTAAAAGATTAATTATCATATATTGAAGCTCAAGTAAATTTTTACTTGAGCTTTTTAATTTTAAAATCTAAACTTATGAGTACAGAAAAGAAATCTTTTTTTGAAGTAATGAGTTCCTATAATAAAAACTTCAGAGTTGCCAGTGTTATGGAATTATTCGAACGTTGGGCTTGGTATGGGTTATTCGCTGTTTTAGCACTTTACCTAACAGGTTCGACAGATGAAGGAGCACTTGGTTTTTCACATATTGAAAAAGGCCAGATAATGGGTATTGTAACAGCAATTTTATATTTACTACCTATGATTACTGGAGTAATTGCTGATAAAATAGGTTACAAACTCACTTTAATAATTGCTTATGTCCTGTTAATGTCGGGTTATTATGTAATGGGAGAAGTAACATCCTATACTATGGTATTTATTGTGTTTTTATGGGTTGCAGTTGGTGCAGCCATGTTTAAACCAGTTGCTTCAGCCATTATTACTAAAAATACAGATGAATCTAATTCAACATTAGGATTTGGAATTTTCTATATGATGGTGAATATTGGAGGGTTTATAGGTCCAGCATTTTCCTCAACATTAAGAACTCAATTTGGGTGGAAAATAGTTTTTTTACAAGCTGCTATTGTAATAGGAATAAATTTAATTATTCTTCTAATATTTTATAAAGAAAAAGATAGAGTAAGGAATACTGAAACCTTATATGAAGCTTTAATAAGCTCCTTAATCAATATGTGGGAAGCAATAAAAGACAGTCGTCTTTCTGTGTTATTAGTTATTATGGTTGGTTTTTGGACTATGTTTAATCAACTGTTCTATACGCTTCCAACTTTTATTGAAGATTGGGTAAATACAAAAGCATTACACGATTCTATTGCAAGTGTGTCTCCTTGGTTAGCAAGTTTTATGAGTGGAGGAGGTGATTCTGTTAATCCTGAAATGTTAATTAATATTGATGCTGGTTCGATAATTTTATTTCAGTTAATAGTGTCTTATTTTGTTTTAAGAATGCGTCATGTTAGTGCTATGATTACTGGTTTTATAATTGCAGCAATAGGTATTGGTATTACATTTTATACAGGAAATGGTTTATATACAATTTTAGGGATAGTAATTTTCGCAATTGGTGAAATGATGACGAATCCAACATTTTCATCATTTATTGCTTTGATATCTCCTAAAGGAAAAGAAGCCTTATATATGGGAACTTATTTTCTACCTATCTTTTTAGGAAACCTTTTAACTACATTGATTTCTGGTAATTTGTACCAAGCTTGGTCAGATAAGTTGACATTATTACAAGCAGAAATGTCAAATCGGGGATTAGAAATGCCTGAGATTTCTCAGGAATTCACTAAAAACGATTATTTTGCTTCTGCATCAGATAAACTTGGAATGTCAGAAGTTGAAATGACACAGTTTATCTGGGATAGTTACAATCCGAACAAAATTTGGTATGTAATAGTTGCTATTGGTATTGTTACAATTCTGGCATTAACTGTTTATGATAGAATGGTTATTAGACCTAAAGAAGCAAAAGCTAAATTAAAGACATAATTATATGATCAAAACATCAGACGAGTATTCGAAAACTCAGATTTTTGGTCATCCGGCTGGACTATTTGTGTTGTTTTTTACAGAAATGTGGGAACGTTTTTCTTATTATGGAATGCGAGCATTGCTTGTCATTTACATGATAGCAACAGTAAATAATGACAATGGCCCAGGATTGGGATGGACAGAATTGGAAGCATATCAGTTGTATGGTTGGTATGTTATGTTGGTGTATCTAATGTCAATACCTGGAGGAATGTTAGCTGATAAAGTTTTAGGTCAGAAAAGAACAGTAATGCTAGGCGCTATTATATTAGTTTTAGGACATGGGACTTTAGCTATCAATGCAAGTTGGGCATTCTTTACAGGTCTAGGGTTAATAATACTTGGTGTAGGCTGTTTGAAACCAAATATTTCAACAATGGTTGGTGGGCTTTATAAAAAAGGAGATATAAGAAGGGATAAAGGGTTTAGTATATTTTATATTGGAATTAATTTAGGCTCTTTGTTAGCTACAACTTTTGTTGGATTAATAGTTGCAAAATGGGGTTGGCATGCAGGGTTTGCTATGGCAGGAATTGCTATGCTACTAGGTCTTATCGTATATATTTATGGTCAAAGATACCTTCCGTATGTTGGGAATAAACCAACAAAAGAAGAGAAAGAAAAGGATCGTTCTTTTGTTAAATTATTTTTAACTATAGTTAATTTTCCAATACAATTAATAATAGTTTGTGTTCTATTAATCCTTTCTATTTATGCTGGATTTACATTTGAAGGTGTAGATCATTGGGGTTATGGTGCGCTTTTTATTTTTCTTTCATTAACTATAGGATTATTAATGATGATTTATCAAAGTTTAAATAATCAAATTGAGAAAGATAGATTTTTAGTCGTTTTACTTTCGTTTTTAATTGTTATTATATTTTGGGGAGCATTTGAGCAAGGTGGAGGATTAATGAATGTTTATACAGAACAAAAAACGGATAGAATGTTGTTTGGTTGGTTAATTCCAACTCCAATGTTTCAAGGATTAAATGCTGGATTTATTTTACTATTTGCAGTATGGATTGCAAATATATGGGCGAAACGAAAATTAAAAGGAAAAGAAGCTTCTTCATTGTTTAAAATGGCTACAGGAACCATAATAATGGGATTAGGTTTTGTGTTTATGATTTTTGCCGTAAGAGATTATGAGGCTAATGGGTCATCTGCAATGTATTGGTTGGTTTTTGCATATTTATTCCACACCATTGGAGAGCTTTCATCTTCACCGGTATCTTTATCGTTTGTAACAAAATTAGCACCCGTAAAATATGCTTCGTTAATGATGGGATTATACTTTGCAGCAACTGGACTTGGAGGAAAAGTTGCAGGTGTATTAGGAGAAATTTCGAGTACATTTGGAGAGTATACTATATTTGCTGGTATTGCAATTTTCACAACAATTTTTGGGCTTATAGTTATTGCATTAAGAAAACCTTTAAATCGATTAACACATAATGCTGAAGATGGTGAAGGAGAAGTACACAATTATGATGATAATGAAGGTTACGAATTAGGAGAAAGATAAAATATTATGAAAGAAAAATCGACAGATGAATTTTTTAAATCCCAAGTTTTAGGACATCCAACAGGATTATTTGTACTATTTTTTACTGAAATGTGGGAACGTTTTTCATTTTATGGAATGCGTGCCTTATTGGTATTATTTTTAGTAAGTGCACTTGGAATTGGTGGCTGGGATTGGCCACGTGAAAATGCATTAGCATTGTACGGAACCTATTTAGCGTTGCTTTATTTAACACCTATTATTGGCGGTACGTTAGCCGATAAATACTTAGGAAATAGACTTGCAATTATTATTGGTGCTGTTATTATGACCTTGGGTCATGCGAGTATGGCAATAGAGTCAAATCCGTTTTTCCTTTATTTAGGATTAGGTTTATTAGTTATTGGAACTGGTTTTTTTAAACCAAATATGACTTCTTTTATATCTATTCTTTACAAAGATTTTCCAGAAAAAAAAGATGGCGCATATACTATATTTTATATGGGTGTAAATGCCGGAGCTTTCTTAGGAATTATGCTCTGCGGTTATTTAGGCGAAATTTTAGGTTGGAGTTGGGGATTTGGACTCGCTGGGATTTTTATGCTTTTGGGATTATTACAATTTTTATTTGCGCAAAATATTTTTGGTGAAGTTGGTAAAAAACCAAACACAGCTAATAAAAAAATTGAAGCGGATGATCATACAGAAATTGAAGACAAATTAAATCCGTTTACCTTAATAGACAAAATTTTAATTGCTATTATTGCTACTACTGGTTTAACTTGGGTAATTAACGATCCGCTTTCTAAAATTGGAGAAGTTAACTTTTTAGAATTTGGAGGTACCGATTATTCGGGTCATACTATATTAGTAACACTTATTTTATTTGTATATTTATTAGGCTCTAGAATTGTTAGATACAGTAGCATTACCAGAGATAAAATGCTTGCCGTTGTAATATTTGCATTCTTTATAATTTTCTTCTGGGCTTCTTTTGAACAAGCTGGAGGTTCTATGAGTATTTTTGCAAAAGATTATACAAGTAGAATTTTATCGGGTAATTCCGCATTAATTTTTAATATTATTGATATTATTATAACGGTAGTTCCTATTGGAATTATTACCTATGTGTTGTTTTTATTATTTAGACAGACCTATAAAAAATATTTAATTTCTAATTTAATTTTAGCTTTTAGTTTTATTTTAATTTGGGGAGTTGTTATTTGGAAAATCTATAATAATTTCAACACTTATTCTTATGAAATTACCTACAAAACATACCAAGAAACCGCCGCTAATAGCGCGGGAGAAATTGTTATAAAAGATTTTGCAATTACTGCTGAAACTAAAATTCCAGAAAATGCAGTTATTATTGATAATACTACTGTAATAAGATCTGCCAACGATTTTGTTGAAAATGATAAAATTTCAATTATTGACCTTGATAAAAAAGGTGTTAATTATAAGTTTTTAACTGCAGAACAAGCCGATTTAATTACTACCAATATTGCAGCAACTATTGTTAAGAAAAAAGAAAATGAAATTCAAATTCCTGCAACTTGGTTTTTAATTTTAAACTCGCTGTTTATTATTGCATTTGCGCCATTATTTTCTAAATGGTGGGAAAGTAAATACAATCCAAAACCCGCAAATAAATATGCTATTGGTTTATTTTTCTTAGCTATTGGTTTTGCATTTTTAGCATATGGAGCAGCGGGTATTCCTCAAGGAGCTAAAACAGCTTCCGTGAGTATAATTTGGCTGATTATGGCTTATTTATTTCATACATTGGGAGAATTATGTGTTTCGCCAGTTGGACTTTCTTATGTAAGTAAGTTAGTACCTCCAAGAATGATTGCTTTTATGTTTGGAGTTTGGTATTTGGCTTTGGCAATAGGAAACAAAACTTCTGGAAAAATGGGTTCTATGATAGATGAAATAACAGCTATTTATGATATATCAACTTTCTTTTTAATATTTACATTTGTCCCAATAATAATTGGTTTTATAGCCTTATTATTAAATCCAGTGCTAAAAAAATTGATGCATGGTGTCAGTTAATCGAATAAATAGTTAAAAAATATAAAAAATGCTTCTTTTAAGAGGCATTTTTTATAAATTGGGAACACTTTTTGAAAAGAAATACCTAAATCTAAATTTTTCAATAATGAAACAATTAAAATATGTCTTAGTTTTTTTAGCTTTTACTTCATTTCAAGGAATAGCTCAAGAAATTAATTGGTTATCTTTGGAAGAGGCCGTTGCACTTCAAAAGAAAACCCCAAAAAAAATTATGATGGACGTTTATACCAGTTGGTGTGGTCCCTGTAAAATGCTTGATAGAAATACCTTTCATAATTCAGATGTTGTAAACTATGTCAATAAAAATTATTATGCCGTTAAGTTTAATGCTGAGGGTAATGATGTAGTGTCATTTAAAGGGAAAACTTATTCAAATCCAAATTATAAACCTGAAATGGCCAGCAGACGTAATTCGCCTCATCAATTAACGAGTTTATTTCAGGTAAATGCTTATCCAACCATTGTGTTTATGGATGAAAAGGCGGATTTATTAGCGCCGGTACGTGGTTATCAAACGGCAACTCAACTTGAATTATATTTGAAAATGTTTAAAAAAGATGAACATAAAACTATGGATACTCAAGAAAAATTCAATAAGTACTATGCTGCTTTTAAGCCAGAATTTAAAGAGTAGTACTATTAATACTTTATAATGAAAGCACCCTTTTCATTAGTTTGATGAAAAGGGGTTTTTGTTTTCTCACAAGTCATTTTCCATCGTGCAATATAGGATTTATAGTTACTGCCGTCTGCCATTATTAGTTTTGGGTTTAATTCCAATATCAACCTATTTAAATTAATCTTTGGGGAATTTCTTAATAAAACATAATCTGGTTTAAACGTTTTTACCTTATAAACACCTAAACTGTCTATAACCAAAATTTTTTTATTGCCTAAAAGGTAAACCGATTTAAAAGAATCTATTTCTAGATTTTTAATATGATTTGAAACCATATAATCCTTAATAGTTCTATCCTTTTGCATGTTAATGCTATCCAAATTATAACTTAAGGTCAATTTGTTGTTTTGACTATTTCCAAGTAAGCTCAAACGGTTTTTATGAAAGATTAAAAATTGATTTTTTGGAGCTTCCATTTGGGTATAAATGAAAATAATTTGTGCCACAACTATTGAAGTAAGTAACAACAGGAATCTTTTATAATTTCGTTTAATAATAAATCTAAAGCATGAAATAATAAACAAATAAAAGATAAAGACATATAAAAGGCTAAAGGATATATCTGTTATTAAAAAAGTTTCTTTTTCCGCAACCCAACTTACAATATGGTTCATATAATTAATAAGTAGTCCGAACAGTTTAGCCAAGGCTATTGGTAAAGTATTTAAAACGGCTAACAGCATTATAATAATTCCAAAACCTAAGATGATTCCTAAAAAGGGGATTATTAAAAGGTTGGTTAGGAAAAATAAACCAGGAAATTGATGGAAATAAAAAAGACTCAGGGGTAGGATGCCAATTTGGGCTGAAAAAGTAACTGTGAGTGTTTGCCAAAACTTTTTAAAAAGCCAATATTTAGGTTTCCATAAATGATCTAATGGAGGATTAATGCTAACAATACCAAAAACGGCTAAATAACTTAGTTGGAAACCAACATCCAATAAAAACAAAGGCTTGAAAAGTAATAGTAAGAAAATTGAAATGGCCAGAGTATTATAAATATTAGTTGGTCGTTTTATGTGCATTCCAACTGCGACTATGCTAAACATACTGACCGCACGTGTAACGGAAGCAGAAAGTCCTGCTATAATGGCGAAGCTCCATAAAATGAGGACTATTAAAATGGTTTTAATGTAGATGCCATAACGTAATCTTTCAAGTGGTTTGAACACCCAAATAAGCATTATTAAAATAATACCTATATGCAGACCAGAAATTGCTAAAATATGAACAGCTCCAGCATTCTTATAGTTAGTGTATACATCTTCACTTATATTTTGTCTTTGTCCTAATAAAATGGCATTAATAATAGCTGATTCTTCAGTTTTAAATGAATATTTTATGAGTTTAGAATTGATGTGTTCTCTTATTTTATTCGCTATGCCAAAAACAGTTTGATGAGTCGTTTTTAAATTAAGAAGCATGTCTTTTGTAACGAATAGTTGATGATAGATATATTGTTTTTCTAAATATTTTTTGTAATTAAATTGACCCGGATTTAATGGGGGATTTATATCTCTGAGACTAGTTTTAGTCATAAAGATATCATCCACTTTTAAAGGGCTGTTCAGAGTGTCTTTTTTAATGTTTAGAATAGATTTTCCTGAAACCTTAAGCTTATCAATCTTTATTAAATCGACGATATATTTATCATCATAATAACTAGATTTTAAAACTTCTCTTATTCTTAAAGTAATGAGCTTTGTAGAATCTTTTTTTTGATTAATGACATTTGAATAATGTGTTGAATTATTCAATGGATTGTGAATACTCACATTCAATATACCAATGCAGATCATTATTGCATAGCCAATCATTCCAAACCAGATAGTTTTAATAAATTGATTTTTGGCAACATAATAAACTATTGAGAAAAGTAATAATAGAACACTTAGAATGTATAAAAGGGAGATTGTAGGGGGATTATAAAAATAGCCTACTAGTATCCCTATAATGAGGCAAACAGAAAACTTAATAATATTAAAATTAAGCAACTTCATATAGGAAAGATAATAAATATCTTATAATATCCTGCGTGCTTCAGAAAATGAATAATACCAGTAACGTTCTGCTAATGAGGAAATAATAACGCCTTGATTTGTTGTAGAATGAATAAATTCAATATTTCCCGGAAGGGCTGTTATTACTAAGCCAACATGGCTTATTATATTTCGTTTTTTAGTTGTTTTAAAGAAAAGCAAATCACCTTCTTTGATGTCATCAATGTATACTTGTACGCCTTCTTTGGCCATCTCCCTTGAAATTCTTGGTAATGAAATATCAAAAGCCTTAAAAGTCTCATATACTAAACCGGAGCAATCCATACCTTTTTTAGTAGTACCACCAAATTTATATTTCACACCTTCAAATTGTTTGGCAAAATCAATTATACTAAACGCTTTATTAGAAGATTCAGAAGAGACATCTGATTCTGTTGCAGGTTCTTCTTCCAAATTATTAGTGTTTGTGCTAGTAATACTATCAGTGACTTTATCTGCTGCTAAAACTGCATGAGAGTTTTCGTTTTTTAAAGCTTTAGTAGATTTACAACTAAATAAAGACAGAGAAAGTATTAACAGAATGAGGCTAAGTTTCATTATTAGGTCAGTTTTTAATTGCTTTAAAAATAAATTTAGCAGTTTTTTCACTGGCACCTTTTCCGCCGAGCCTTTTTTCTAAATCATAATAATTAATAAAAATGTCATTTCTCTTTTTGGTGTCTAAAATAATCTTGAGTTCATTACTAAGATTTTTTGTATTAAACTCATCTTGAATCAGCTCTTTAACAACTTCCTTATCCATTATCAAATTGACTAATGAAATGTATTTTAAGTTGACAAGTCGTTTGCCTATTTGATAAGATAACCAACTGCCTTTATAACAAACCACTTGAGGTATTTTGAAAATAGCAGTTTCAAGCGTTGCTGTTCCTGAAGTAACTATGGCTGCAATAGAAATACTAAGTAGGTCATACGTTTTATTTGAAACAAAACTGATGTTTTTATTTTTTATAAACGATTTATAAAAATTGAAATCTTGACTTGGTGCACCGGCAATTACAAATTGATGGTTAGGATACTTATCAACAACACTTAACATGACAGAGAGCATTTTACTAATTTCTTGTTTTCTGCTTCCTGGTAATAAGGCAATAATAGGCTTATCGCTTAAAGCATATTGCTTTCTGAATTCATACTCGTCTACTTGAGTTCTGTCAGCAATAGCATCTAATAATGGATGACCTACAAATTCAACAGGATAATGATGTTTGTTTTCGTAAAATGTTTTTTCAAAAGGTAAAATGACGTACATTCTATCAACATCTCTTTTAATGTCTTTGATTCTATTTTCTTTCCAGGCCCAAATTTGAGGAGATATATAATAATGTGTTCTGAAGCCTTTTTGTTTTGCCCATTTGGCAATGCGAAGATTAAAACCGGGATAATCAATAAAAACAATAACATCAGGATTATAATTTAAAATATCTTCTTTACAAAAACGCAAGTTTTTAGAAATGGTTTTTAAATTCATGATGACTTCTAAAAACCCCATGAAGGCTAACTCTTTATAATGTTTTACCAGACCATCGCTAACTTGCTGCATCAAATCACCACCCCAAAACCTAAAATTCGCATTGACATCTTTATTTAGTAATGCTTTCATGAGGTTTGAACCATGTAAATCACCTGACGCTTCTCCAGCTATGATGTAATATTTCATTTAGAAATAGCTTAAAAAAGTTTAAATACAAAGGTAAAAACAGCGACAAAGACTGTAATTAATAAAACGCCACGAGCTCTGTAATCTTGTTTTTTCTTTATGAAAATAAAAAAGGCAACCAGGTTTAATATAGCGCCTAAACTTATTAATTTTCCTAGAAATCCTTCAGCAGCCGCTGCTTTTATAACAGTCATGAAGTCGTCTCCATTTCCAAGCATTGTTGCGGCAAGAAATAATCCAATGCTATTTGCAATTAATCCAACTAATAACCCAATAATAATTTCTTTTTTAACCATTTAAATTCCAGGAGTTTAAATTTTGAATATAATGATGTGCCGTTAAATCAAATTGAACAGGAACAACAGATACATAGCCATTTTCTAGGGCCCATTCATCGGTATCTTCTCCATTATCTAAATTAATAAATTTTCCAGTAAGCCAATAATAATCTTTGCCTTGAGGGTTTTTACGCTTGTCAAACTTTTCTACCCAATTGGCTTTTGCTTGTCGGCAGATTTTAATGCCTTTTATTTTTTTTTCTGAAATGTCAGGAATATTAACGTTGAGTACAATACCGTTCGGGAGTCCATGTTTTAAAACCATTTCTGAAATGGTTTTAACATAATGTTTTGCATGACTAAAATCAGCATTCCATTTGTAATTAAGTAAAGAAAAACCAATGGCAGGTATGCCTTCAATCCCTGCTTCAATGGCTGCACTCATAGTGCCTGAATAAATCACGTTTATTGAAGAATTTGAGCCGTGGTTGATACCTGAAACACAAAGATCTGGTTTTCTCTCTAAAACTTCTCTAATGCCTAATTTTACGCAATCTGCCGGGGTTCCGGAACAGCTATATTCTTCTTGTTTTTCATTGTCAACAATAACACGTTCAACATACAGTGTAGAATCGAGAGTAATGGCATGTCCCATGCCGCTTTGTGGACTGTCTGGCGCAACGACCACAATATCTCCAATGGTATTTAAAACCTTAATTAGTGTTCTCAATCCAGGAGCATTTATTCCATCATCATTGGTAACTAAAATAAGTGGTTTCTTTGCCATAAAAGGTCATTTATAAATACCGCTAAAATACATAAATTCCTCAGTAAATGCCCAATTTGTTCGGTTTAACAAAAAATTAGTACAGATTGACTTTATTGGCATGGTTTTTTCTCTATTTTAGTGTAAAAATAAATAGTGCTTACTTTTGATCTTAATATTTTAAGTAATAGATTATTATAGACAAGAAGGAACATAAGTTAAAATGGAATATGAAAAAAATCATGAAAAGGAACTATAGAATTTTGTTATTGCTGATATTATTGGCTTTTGCATCCTGCAGTTTCACTACGAAAACATTTGCAGATCCTGATAAAGATAAATTATTAATACAAGTAATAACCTACGTACTGCAACAAGGGCATTTTGATCCAATTGTTATGGATGATGCTTTTTCAGCTGAATTGTTTAAGGATTATGTTGAAAATCTTGATCCGGCAAAACATTATTTTTATGAATCTGATATTGAAGATTTCAAAAAATTTGAAACCAATATTGATGACCAATTAAAAGTGTATGATATTACTTTTTTTAATATCACTTATGATGTTATTCTTAAACGAATTGAAGAAGCTAAAATATTGTATAAAGAGGCTTTGTCTGAACCTTTTGATTATACTAAAGATGAAACTTTCAATACTGACTATGACATGGTTAGTTACGTAAAGAATAAAAGGGAAATGAAGGAGCTTTGGAGAAAGGAAATGAAATTTTCAACGCTTTCTAATTATGATGATTTACATACAGAGGAAAAGATGGCTAAAGAAAAGGATTCTACTTATGTAATGAAATCGGAGCAGGAAATTGAAAGGGAAGCAAGAGAAGCAACCTTAAAGTATATGGATATTTATTTTAATGATGTAATAGATGATTTAAAACGGGAGGATTGGTTTGAAGTATATGTAAATACAATAGTTGGAGAATTTGATCCGCATACTTATTATCTAGCTCCTAAAAGTAAAGAAGATTTTGATACTAAAATGTCTGGTAAACTGGAAGGGATAGGTGCTAGATTGCAAAAGCGGATGGATTATATTAAAATAGTTGAACTCATTTCTGGAGGACCCGCTTGGAGAAGTAATGAGTTAGAAGTGGAGGATGTTATCTTAAAAGTAAAACAGGAAAATGAAGAGTTTGCTGTCAATATTGTTGGCATGCCTATTAATGATGCTATTAAATTTATTAAAGGACCAAAAGGTACAAAAGTAACATTAACTATTAAAAAGGTTGACGGTACAATTAAGGAAGTCACTCTTATTAGAGATATTATTCAGTTTGATGAGACTTATGCAAAAGCTTCTTTAGTAGAAAAGGATAATGTTAAGTTTGGTGTTATAGATCTTCCTAGTTTTTATTTAGATATGAATAATTATAAAAAATTAAATGCTGCGGTAGATGTAAAAAGGGAAATTGAACAGTTGAAGGCAGAAGGCATTCAAGGATTAGTTTTAGATTTAAGAGATAATGGAGGGGGTTCTTTACCAGCTGTAGTTGATATGGCTGGGTTGTTTATTGAGAATGGCCCAGTTGTTCAAGTACGCTCAACAGGTGAGCCAAAACAAGTTTTGGAAGATAGAGATAGATCCATAACTTGGGATGGTCCGTTGGTCATATTAGTGAATGAATTGTCAGCATCTGCATCAGAAATTATGGCTGCAGCCATGCAAGATTATAAAAGAGCTATCATTATTGGAAGTAAACAAACCTATGGTAAAGGAACTGTTCAAAACGTCATAGATTTAAATGGCTGGGTTAGAAACAATACTAATGGTGATTTAGGAGCCTTAGCCTTAACAACTCAAAAATATTACAGAATCAGTGGTGGTTCTGTTCAATTAGAAGGTGTAAAAAGCGATGTAGTAGTTCCTGGTAAATTTAGTTTTATTGATGTAGGAGAAAAGGACAAAGAAAATGCATTACCATGGGATGAAATTGATTCGGCCAAATATTCTACCTGGAGTAATTATTTTGATTATGCTGCTGCTATTAAAAACAGTAAGGAGAGAATGACTAATAATCATCAATTAAACCTTATTGAAAAGAATGCAAAATGGGTTAAAAGTAAGATCGATGAGAAATCTGTATTGTTAAATTATGAAAAATATAAGGCTAAAATTGCTTTAAATAATAAGGAAGCTGAGCGATTTGAAGAGATAAATAAGTATGAAACAAACTTAACGTTTCAATCACCACTTTATGAAAAGGAACTTTTTGCCAAGGACACAACGGATTTAAAAGAAAAACGTGAACGTTGGCACCAAAGCTTAAGTCAAGATGTATATGTTGAGGAAGCTATAAATGTGCTTAAAGATTTAAAAATGTCATATAATATTAAAAAAGTGGCAACCGTAAAAAATTAAATAAATGAGTAGTAATTCGCTCTCATTAAAACAATTAGCGCTCCAAAAGTTTAAAAGGAATTTTTGGGGCGTTTTTAGTTTTTATTTTATTTTACTGGTAGGCTTCATTTCTGTATTTGCATATTTACTCGCTCCAGATGATTCACAATATGCCAACCAAATGCATTTGTCAATTCATTCTAAAAAACCAGGTTTTAAGGTTGAGATGCTTATAATACCATCGCAGCTCAAGGTAAGTCAAAGTGTCTTGGACAAAGTTTTTTTTGGTAAAAAAAATACAGATACAGAAATTCCAATTTCAGATTTTAATATTGAGGGGAAGACTCTTATGTATACTGAATATGCTTCGGATGGATTAAAAGGAGTTGAAAAAACGATTCAAATATATCCTGTGGACAATTTAAGTCCCTTCGTAAAGAGCAAAACGTTTTATTTTGGAACTGATAAATACGGTCGTGATTTACTAAGCAGAGTACTTGTAGGTGCCAGAATATCATTCTTTATTGGGTTTGTGGCTGTTTTTATTTCCCTTATAATAGGTATTTTTATGGGAAGCCTGTCGGGGTATTATGGAGGCAAGGTAGATGCCGTCATTATGTGGCTCATCAATGTAACCTGGTCCATACCTACCTTACTTTTGGTAATTGCTATCACTTTGGCTTTAGGTAAAGGCTTTTGGCAGGTGTTTATTGCCGTAGGCCTCACTATGTGGGTTGAAGTTGCCAGAGTCGTTCGTGGGCAAATTATGAGCACTAAAGAGATGCAATATGTGACTGCTGCTAGAGCTTTAGGTTACAATGATTATAGAATAATAACTAAACATATTCTGCCAAATATCATGGCACCGGTTATTGTGATTTCGGCCGCTAATTTTGCTGCAGCCATATTAATAGAAAGTGGTTTGAGTTTTTTAGGTATAGGAGCTCAACCGCCTATGGCAAGCTGGGGAGCTATGATTAAAGACCACTATAATTATATTATTTTGGGAAAACCTTATTTAGCAATAATACCTGGTTTGTGTATTATGAGTTTGGTTATGGCATTTATGCTTATTGGGAATGCTCTAAGAGATGCTCTGGATGTGAAGAGTTGATTTTAAATGTAATTATCCAATAAATGGCTCTTTTTTTACAGTTTAACCTTTTTCGATCCAATGAACTATTTTCTTTATCCCTTCAACAATATTTGCGCCATCATAAGTGATGTTAAAGGGGTGTTTCTCCTTTGGTTCTTTAATATTGACATAAGCTAACCTAGCTACTAAATTATCAGCTTCAAAACCAAAAGTAGTGGCTGGTAACAGCATTACACCAGTTTCAATTATTAAACGTTCGCAAAGTTGATTAGATGTCATAATACCACGGTGATTTAATTTTTCCTTGTGAAATGAGAAGTCTGGGAAGAGGTAGAAACCAGCTTGTGGATCATGTACTTTAATCTTTTGAGAATTTAAATGATCACTACAGAAATTGCCAATATTCTTGAGAATATCAATTTGGTAATCAAGATAGTCTTTCATGTTACTGAAATTTTTATAGGCGGTTTTAGCGGCTATTTGAACAGGTGCTGCTGCACAGGAATAAGTTTCAGAGCCAATGCCAATTAAAGCTCGGTTAAATTCAGGTTCAATATTTTTATATAGAAATGCGGCGCCAAAACGCCAACCTCCCGCATCGCACCATTTTGATAGTCCTGTAAGTAGTAATCGTTTTTTCCGGGTAGTAATTTGAAAATGAAAGGTGAGCGCGATTATGATTAAGCAAACCATAGATTTCATCTGAAATTACCAGCATGTTTTGTGATTTTGCAATGCCGGCTATGTCAATAAGCTCCTGTTTTGAATAAGTTAAACCATCAGGATTGCCCGGATAGTTTAAAATTAATATGGAAGTCTCATGTTTTTTAAGTTTTGCGCCTTCAGCTATAGTTTTTGAATTTATTCTCCAACGCTCTTCAAAAGTAGTATTAAGTTTAATAATATGATGCCCAACTAGTTTTGCTTGTGGAGCATATGAAACCCAAGAGGGCGCTGGAATGAATACATCTGCTTTTTTAAAAGCCATTAGAATATTGAAGAGTAATATTTTTGACCCAGGGGCTACCAAAATATTATTTGGATCAACGACTAAACCATTAGGTTGTTTGTGGAAAGCCGAGATGTATTCCCTAAGTTCTATATCTCCTTGAACTGACGTATATTCCTTATGGTTTACAGATTCTTTTAGTGCCTATAGAACCCTTTTGGGTGGTAAAAAAGGAGACTGACCAAAACCAAACTTAAAGACCTTTTTGTTTTGATCTATTAATAATTTGGATTGTGTATTAATTAGTTAGGTTTGAGACTCTTCAATTTCCCTGAATATATTGCTCATTTTTATGATTCTTAATGAAAAAATAAATATGAATTAGTCAATATTCATATTCGCATTCAATTGATCTATATAATCTAAAACGGCTTCTTTACCAATGTCATTTGAGGATGAAGTTATGAAATAATTAGGAGTCTCTTCCCAGGTTTCAAGTAGAATAGTTTTATAAGATTCAACGTGGTTTTCAATAGCTTTAGGTTTTAATTTATCAGCTTTTGTAAAGATAATTGAGAATGGAATGCCATTTTCCCCCAGCCATTGCATAAACTCTAAATCAATGGGTTGTGGCTCATGCCTGATATCAACTAATACAAAGGCACATACTAATTGTTCGCGTAAGCTAAAATATTGCGTAATAAATTTTTGAAAGGTTTTTTTTGAACTTTTTGAAACCTTAGCATAACCATAGCCTGGTAAGTCAACCAAATACCAGTTTTTGTTAATTAAAAAATGATTAATAAGCTGCGTTTTTCCTGGTCTTCCTGAAGTTTTTGCTAAGTTTTTTTTGTTGGTAAGCATGTTTATTAAAGAAGATTTCCCAACATTACTTCTGCCAATAAACGCATATTCAGGCAATCTGTTTTTAGGGCATTTTGCCACATCAGAGTTGCTCATTACAAATTCAGCAGATTTAACTAGCATAAGGTGTATTTCGAAATTTTATAAATTTCTGTTTTTTAACCAAGATTCAAGAATTTTGTTAAATTCCTCCGGATGTTCCATCATGGCAGCATGCCCACATTTATCAATCCAATATAAATCAGAATCTGGCAATAAGGAGTTAAATTCTTCAGCGACTTCTGGCGGGGTTACTGTATCATTTTTTCCCCAAATAATGCAGGTTGGCGTTTGCATTTTAGGTAAATCCTTCCCCATATTATGACGGATGGCACTTTTAGCAATAGCCAGTGTTTTAATAAGTTTGTTTCGGTCGTTAACTGTGGCGTAAACCTCATCAACAATTTCCTTAGTGGCTACTTCAGGATCATAAAAAACATCTTGAGATTTCTTTTTAATAACTTCATAGTCGCTGCGCTTTGTGTAACCGCCACCCATAGCACTTTCATAAAGACCAGAACTACCAGTAATGACCAGTGCTTTTATTTTAGAAGGGTAAAGTTTGGTGTGATATAAACCTATGTGCCCGCCCAATGAATTTCCTAATAAAATAACATCTTCCAGTTCTTTAAAAGCAATGAAGTCATGAAGGTATTTTGCAAAACTTTTCACATTGGTTTTAAGTAACGACATGGAGTAAATAGGTAATTCTGGTATAATAACTCTGTAACCCTTTGTGCTAAAATATTTGGTTACTGCATCAAAGTTACTAAGACCACCCATAAGGCCGTGTAATATTATGATTGGTGTGCCTTGGCCGGCTTCAATATAACTGTAGTTTTTTTCTTTTTTTAAAAGATGCATGTTTAACTAGTTCGCATTTTGTTAAAAACAAATATAGTTAATTCATTGAGATTTTAATGACATTAATTATTGCTATTGGGTAATTATTAAGATATCAGATGTTAACAATTATAATTTCATCAAGTTGTTTTTTATAACCAATTGAAAACAAGTGTTTAAGTCAATAATTAAACCAGGAAATGGATTAATTGATGTATTTAGTCGAAAAATTATTAACAAAGTGGTATAATGTGGTAAAAAGTGGTAAAATTTTCAATATATTTGAAACTTAAAGACAAAATCTAGACCTAACTGTTTTGAATTCATTAATAGGGACATACGAATGTAAAGTTGATGCCAAGGGCAGACTTATGCTCCCTGCGGCATTAAAAAAGCAATTGAATCCTTCATTACAAAATGGGTTTGTATTAAAACGTGCAGTTTTTCAACCATGTTTGGAATTGTATCCTATGTCTGAATGGGAAGTTTTGATGCAAAAGGTTAATAAGCTAAATAAGTTTAAAAAGAAGAATAATGATTTTATTCGTCGGTTTACAGCGGGTGTTAAAGTGGTAGAAATTGATTCAAATGGCCGTCTTCTAATACCTAAGGATTTGACTGTCTTTGCCGATATTACTAAAAACATTGTGATGTCTTCTGCCATAAATATTATTGAAATCTGGGATAAGGATAAATATGAAAGGGCTATTGATGATGCAACAGGAGACTTTGCAGATTTAGCTGAAGAAGTAATGGGACAAGACGATGATGATAATGGAATATCATAACCCTGTTTTACTTAAAGAAACAGTCGATGGTTTAAATATCAAAGAAGATGGTGTGTATGTTGATGTCACTTTTGGAGGAGGTGGACACAGTAAGGAAATACTTAAACGTCTTGGCGAAAAGGGAAGATTGTTCGCTTTTGATCAAGATTTAGATGCTCTCGAAAATACCATTGATGATAGTCGGTTTCAATTGATAAATGAGAATTTCAGATATATAAAGCGTTTTTTAAGGTTTTACGGTGTGAAGGAAGTTGATGGTATTTTAGCAGATTTTGGAGTTTCATCGCATCAATTTGATGTTGCAGAACGCGGGTTTTCTACTCGTTTTGAAGCAGATTTGGATATGAGAATGAATCAAAAAAATCAGCTTTCTGCATTCCATGTCATTAATGAATACGATGAAGAACAATTAAAAAATGTTTTTTTTCAGTATGGTGAATTAAGAGCAGCAGCAGCTATGGCAAAAGTGATAATTGAGCATAGGAAGGATGCTGTTATTAAAACAAGTGAACAGCTAAAAAAGGTATTGAATAAATTTTTGCCTCCAAGACATGAAAATAAAGTATTAGCCCAAATATATCAAGCTATACGCATTGAGGTGAATCAGGAAATAGAGGCGTTAAAGGAGTTTTTAGAACAAACACCGGAATTATTGAAGCGAGGCGGTAGATTAAGTGTTATATCCTATCACTCTCTTGAAGACAGGCTAGTAAAACGTTTTATAAGAAATGGTCTATTTGAAGGGGAGCCCGAACGTGATATGTATGGCAATTTTACAGTGCCGTTAAAAAAAATAAATGGACTGATCGTTCCGTCAAAGGAAGAAATAAAAAGTAACAGCAGAGCTAGAAGTGCCAAACTGCGTATAGCAGAAAAGTTATAAATGAAGAAAAGTATCTATAGCATATTAAAAGGAACCTTTTTGGTGAGTGACGACTCTTTTAAGAACTGGAGAGTAATTCTTTTTATATCAACATTAGCTATAGTAATGATTGCGAGTTCTCATAGCGCAGATAAAAAGGTTTATGAAATTGCAAGGTTGAAAAATGAAGTGAATGATATGCGGTCTCAATTTATTGATGGTCGTTCAAAACTCATGAGACTTAAAATGGAATCTGAAGTTATGAGTGCTATGGTTGAAAAAGGAATAGCGCCATCTGTTATTCCGCCAAAAAAAATAAAAGTTAAATCTCAACAATAAAAACACTTGGCAGTAAGCGAGAAAAACATATTGATCCGATTGTATTTTATAGCTGGATGTATTTTTATATTCTGTTTGGCGGTGGTTTTTAAATTAGCAACCATTCAATTTGTGCAAGGTGATAAATACAGGGCTTTAGCTGAAGAGCGTGTTGTGAAGAATGTGATTATTCCAGCTAATAGAGGAAATGTGTATTCTTCAAAAGGGAATTTATTAGCAACGTCCATTCCTAAATATGATATAAGATTAGATGCGCTTACGCCTACCAATAAAACATTTGAAAAATATTTAAAGCCCTTATGTGATTCCTTATCTAAATATTTAAAAAAATCATCCAATGATATTCAAAGGGACATTAGAAAAGCTAGGAATAATAAAAACAGATACTATCTAATAGCTAGGAATATTGGCTATTCGGACTATATCAGATTAAGAAGCTTCCCGTTATTAAATCTTGGTGCTTATAAAGGCGGATTGATTGTTGAGCAAACCACCAAGCGAGAGCATCCCATGGGTGGCATTGCGCAGCGATCTATAGGATATGAAAGATTTGATGAGCAGGGCAATGTAACAAGAGCAGGTATTGATGGCGCTTACGGAATAAAATATTTAAGAGGAAAAGATGG
Organism: Yeosuana sp.; assembly: GCA_036525815.1. GTDB lineage: Bacteria > Bacteroidota > Bacteroidia > Flavobacteriales > Flavobacteriaceae > Yeosuana. The sequence continues at coordinate 30,896 of DATCZQ010000134.1, forward strand.
TAAAAGAGCAAAACAGCAAATAGGTAAAGGTCAATGGAAACCAATTGTAGATTATAACCAAATTGACCCGCAAGATGGTTATGACGTGTATACTACCATCGATGTTAATATTCAAGATATTGCACATCATGCCTTGTTAGAACAATTAGAAAAATACAAGGCAGATCATGGTTGTGTGGTGGTAATGGAAACTAAAACGGGGGAAGTGAAAGCCATTTCAAATCTTGGTCGAAATAGTGAAGGTTATTATTATGAACGTTTAAATTATGCTGTTGGGGAAAGCCATGAACCGGGCTCGACTTTTAAATTAATGGCGCTTATTGCAGCTCTTGAAGATAAAGTCGTTGATACGAGCGATGTAGTTGATACTGAAAAAGGTATAATTTATTATTACGGGAAGCCTGTAAGAGATTCTCATCACGGTGGTTATGGAAAAATATCAATTTCCAAGGCTTTTGAAGTGTCGTCAAATACCGGAGTGGTTAGAGCTATTGATAAAGCATATTCTAAAAATCCTGAAAAATTTGTAGATAGGTTATATAAAATGAACCTAAACAAAAAATTGGACCTTCCGATTTTGGGTGAGCCTCAGCCTACTATTCCTGATCCTAGAATTAAAAATGGGCGTTGGAGTGGTATTGCCTTGCAATGGATGGCTTTTGGCTATGGAGTTCAGTTTACTCCCTTACAAACCTTAGCGTTTTACAATGCGATTGCTAATGATGGGGAAATGGTAAAGCCTCAATTTTTAAAAGAAGTAAAAGAGTTTGATAAAATAATAGTGCCATTTGAAAAGGAAGTTTTAAACAAGCAGATATGTTCAAAGGAAACCATTAAAAAAGTTCAACAATTGCTCAAAAATGTAATTGAAAAGGACCATGGGACAGGGCATAGGTTGTATTCAGAAAATTTTTCAATGGCGGGTAAAACAGGAACGTGTCAAAAAAACTATAGAAATAAGGAAAAACTTAATTATATATCCTCTTTTGTAGGTTATTTTCCAGCTGATAACCCTAAATATTCTTGTATAGTGGTTATTCATGAGCCTGATAAAAGTGTAGGTTATTATGGGGCAGATGTTTCTGGTCCTGTATTTAAAAAGATTGCACAAAAAATATTTACAGACACTCCAATTGTTGATGAAATTGAATCCTTAGAGGTTGAATATGCAATATCAGAGAATGAATATGAAAGTTTTTATGAGGCTTCTGAAGTTTATAAAACAGTGATGCCAAGTGTTGTGGGTTTACCTGCAATGGACGCCGTTGCTCTGTTGGAAAACATGGGTCTTAAAGTAAAAATGAATGGGGTTGGGATTGTAAAGAAACAATCTATAAATAAAGGTCAAAAAATTATTAAAAATCAAATCATTGTTTTGGAAAATTCATGATGGCTTTAAAAGACATATTGTATAGAGTAACTATCAACGCTGTTGTAGGAAGCACTTTGGTGGATATAAATGCCATTCAATTTGATTCCAGAAATATTAATGACCATGATTTATTTGTTGCTGTTAAAGGAACTATTGTTGACGGTCATGACTTTATTGAAAAAGCTATTGCAAAAGGGGCTAAAGCCATAATTTGCGAAAAGTTACCTGATAATTTTCATAATAATATTACGTATGTAGAAGTTCAGAATGCCTCACGGGCATTAGCCTTTATGGCCTCCAATTATTATGAGATGCCATCAGAAAATTTAAAACTAGTTGGGGTTACAGGGACTAACGGTAAAACAACCGTAGCTACTTTGTTATATCAGTTATTTAAAAAGGCTGGATTTAAGGTGGGGTTACTTTCTACTGTTAAAATAATGGTTGATAATAAAGAATATAAAGCCACTCATACAACACCAGATTCTTTAACAATCAATAAGTATTTAAAGGAAATGAGCGATCATGGCGTGGAATATTGTTTTATGGAAGTCAGTTCACATGGGATTCATCAAAATAGAACAGTAGGGTTGCATTTTGAAGGTGGTATTTTTACAAACCTTACTCATGACCATTTGGATTATCATAATTCATTTGCTGAATACAGAGACGTAAAAAAATCTTTTTTTGACCATCTGCCAGCATCCGCTTTTGCCCTTGTAAATATAGATGATAAGAATGGTTTGGTGATGCTACAAAACACAAAAGCAAGAAAGTATACATATGCTTTAAAAACCTACGCCGACTATAGAGTGCAAATATTAGAAAATGAGTTAAGAGGCTTGTTATTGAAAATAAACGATAGTGAAGTATGGACAAAACTTATCGGGAATTTTAATGCTTATAATATGATTGCTATTTATGGAACTGCTGATTTATTAGGTCTGAAAAAAGAGGAATCACTTCAATTAATAAGCACTTTAGAAAGTGTAAGTGGTCGTTTTCAGTATTTGATTTCTGATGAAAAAATCACAGCCATTGTTGATTATGCTCATACACCTGACGCTCTAAAAAATGTGTTGGAAACCATAAATAACATTCGTACAAAAAACGAAGAATTAATAACGGTTGTTGGTTGTGGTGGTGATAGAGATAAAACCAAAAGACCTATAATGGGTAATATAGCTTCAACTTTAAGTACGAAAGTTATTATAACGAGTGATAACCCTAGAAGTGAAATTCCTGAAGTAATTATTAATGAGATAGAAACAGGTGTAGAACCTCAAAATGTAAAAAAAGTAGTTTCTATTGTAGATAGAAAGCAGGCGATTAAAACAGCATGTCAATTGGCTAAACCAAATGATATTATTCTAATCGCAGGTAAAGGACATGAAACTTATCAGGAAATTAAAGGAGAACGATTTGATTTTGATGACTTTAAAATAGTTAAAGAACTTTTAAAACAGATGCAAAAATAATGTTGTATTACCTATTTGAATATTTAGAAAAACAATTTCAATTACCGGGGGCGTCACTGTTTGGTTATATCACATTTAGAGCTGCTTTTGCAATAATTTTGTCATTGCTTATTTCTACCATTTACGGAAAAAGAATTATTAAATACTTACAAAGAAAGCAGGTGGGTGAAACCATTAGAGACTTAGGTCTTGAAGGACAACAACAAAAGGCGGGTACACCAACTATGGGTGGGTTAATTATTATTTTGGCAACTTTAATTCCCGTAGTGTTGCTTGCTAAATTGGAAAATATCTACATTATTCTCCTTCTGATTACTACTATTTGGATGGGAACTATTGGTTTTATTGATGACTATATTAAAAAATTCAAGAAGGACAAAGAAGGATTGAAAGGAAGGTTTAAAGTTCTTGGGCAGATAGGTTTGGGAATTATTGTGGGAAGTACATTATATTTTCATCCTGATGTTACCATTAAAGAAGAATTGCCTCAAAATGAACAAGCACAAGTAGTGGTTATAAATAATACTGTACAAACGAAGCAATTTAAACAAGAAGAGAAATCGACAAAAACGACCATACCATTTTTAAAAAGTAATGAATTTGATTATGCCGATTTAATTACCTGGGTTAATCCAGGTTTTGCTCAATACGCTTGGGTGATATTTATACTGATAACCATTTTTATTATAACAGCAGTTTCTAATGGGGCAAATCTAACAGATGGTATTGATGGTTTAGCAGCCGGTACTTCTGCCATAATTGTGCTCACATTAGGCATTTTTGCATGGGTATCGGGTAATATTATTTTTTCAGATTATCTCAACATCATGTACATCCCACGCGTTGAAGAAATTACCATATATATTGCTGCATTTGTAGGAGCATTAATTGGATTTCTGTGGTACAATACGTATCCGGCCCAAGTTTTTATGGGCGATACAGGAAGTTTAACCATAGGCGGTATTATCGCTGTGATTGCTATTGCCGTTAGAAAGGAATGGTTAATTCCTGTTTTATGTGGAATATTCTTGGCCGAGAATTTATCAGTGGTTATGCAAGTAAGTTACTTCAAATACACTAAGAAAAAATATGGTGAAGGCAGGCGTATTTTTAAAATGTCTCCATTGCATCATCATTATCAAAAATCCGGATATCACGAAAGTAAAATAGTGACAAGATTCTGGATTGTTGGCATTTTGCTGGCAATCATCTCAATTGTGACTTTGAAAATTAGATAGATGGAAAGATTGGTGATTTTAGGAGGAGGAGAAAGTGGTGTAGGAACAGCACTTTTAGCAAAAAACAAAGGTTTTGAAGTTTTTGTTTCTGATAGAGGTGCCATTAAGGAAAAATACAAACAAGTTCTTATACATAATGATATTGAATGGGAGGAAGGTAATCATACTGAATCAAAAATTCTCAATGCAGATTTAATAATGAAAAGTCCTGGAATACCAGATAAGGCTCCTTTAGTAAAACAAATTAGAGCCAAAGGTATTCCTGTAGTCTCTGAAATTGAATTGGCGTCAAATTTTACAGAGGCCACCATCATTGGGATAACAGGTAGTAATGGTAAAACAACAACGGCCACCCTAACGCATCATATTTTAAAACAAGAATTAAATGTGGGTTTGGCTGGAAATATCGGAGACAGTTTTGCTAAGCAGATTCTTGAAAAGGACTATGAAAATTATGTGCTTGAGATTAGTAGTTTTCAGTTAGATGACATTGTGGATTTTAAACCACATATCGCTGTTATAACGAATATCACTCCAGATCATTTAGACAGATATGATTACAAGTTTGAAAACTATATAGCTTCAAAATTTAGGATTACTCAGAATCAAACCAAAAAGGATTATCTGATTTATGATGCTGATGATGAAGTAATCAATGAATGGTTAAAAAACAATTCAATTCATTCAACATTATTGCCTTTTTCACTAACAAAAATTATAGAGAATGGGGCGTATTTTGAAAATAATAATATTAAAATAACTATAGATAACAATCAAATTATTATGCCAACAACAAATCTAGCATTAGAAGGGAAACACAACATTAAAAATGCCATGGCTGCTTCGACAGTAGCACATTTATTAAATATTAGAAAACAAACAATAAGAGAAAGTCTGGAAAATTTCCAGGGGGTTGAGCATAGATTGGAGCATGTTTTGAAAATTAATAAAGTGCAATACATTAATGATTCTAAGGCCACTAATGTGAATGCTACCTATTATGCATTAGAGAGTATGGAGACCCCTACGGTCTGGATTGTTGGCGGACAGGATAAAGGAAATAATTATGAAGAGTTGTTTCCTTTTGTTAATGAAAAGGTAAAGGCAATCATTTGTTTAGGGGTTGATAATGAAAAGCTTTTGAGCACGTTCGGAAATATAGTAGATATTATTGTTGAAACACAGTTTATGAGCGAAGCTGTTAAAATTGCTTATAAAATCGCAGAAGCTGGAGATACTGTTTTATTGTCACCTGCATGTGCAAGTTTTGATTTATTTGAAAACTATGAAGATAGAGGAAGACAATTTAAAGCAGCAGTTAGAAGCCTGTAATATTATTTTTTAGAGAAACAGAATAATAAGAATGCAAACACTATTTGACAACATAAAAGGAGATCGGTTAATCTGGGCAATTGTTGCTTTGTTGGCTATTTTCTCGTTTCTTCCTGTATATAGTGCGGCAAGTAATTTGGCTTATTCAGGATCAAGCGGAAGCACCTTTTCCTTTTTTGTAAAACATTTTATGCATTTGTTTTTAGGGTTTTCAATTATGTATGGGGTGCATAAAATTCCATACAGATATTTTAGGGGATTGTCGTTAATAATGATTCCCATTGTGCTTATTTTATTAGTAGTAACCATGTTTCAGGGAATTACCATTGATGGAGCAAATGCCAGCAGATGGATTCAAATTCCCATTGTTGGCATGTCATTTCAAACATCAACATTAGCATCCGTGGTTCTTATGGTTTACGTGGCAAGATATATGTCAAAAATAAAGGATAAAGACATCACTTTTAGATCATCTATTTTGCCTTTATGGTTGCCGGTTTTTCTGGTTTTAATGCTCATTTTACCTGCTAATTTCTCAACGGCAGCTATCATGTTTGTTATGGTGGCTATGTTGGTTTTTCTGGGAGGTTATCCTATTAAGTATTTAATTGTTATTTTGGGTTCTGGAGTCATCGCATTAGCCTTATTTATTTTAGTAGCTAAAGCATTTCCGGACGCTATGCCAAACCGCGTTGATACTTGGATGAGCCGATTGGATAGTTTTACCAATGGAGAAGATAGTGAAGCTGATTATCAGATTGAAAAAGCAAAAATAGCTATTGCTTCTGGAGGCATCCAAGGGGTTGGGCCTGGCAAAAGTATTCAAAAGAATTTTTTACCTCAATCGTCATCTGATTTTATTTTTGCAATAATTATTGAAGAATATGGCTTGATTGGAGGGCTTTCTTTAATCATTTTATATATGTGGCTGCTTTTTAGAATTGTCATTGTGGCACAAAAAGCAGATACTATGTTTGGAAAGTTGTTAGTCCTTGGTGTTGGGCTTCCCATAGTCTTTCAGGCAATGATCAATATGGGCGTTGCGGTAGAATTATTTCCTGTTACAGGTCAAACCTTACCGCTTATAAGCAGTGGGGGAACATCTATCTGGATGACCTGTTTGGCAATAGGTATCATACTGAGCGTGAGTGCT
>DATCZQ010000135.1:0-5933 GCA_036525815.1 Yeosuana sp.
GTTAAATCCCATCTGAAGCCATCAATTTTGAATTCTTCAATCCATTGTTTGATGACACGTTTGGTGTAATTTTGGGTAGCAATTTTTTGATGATTAAAGTCATAGCCCACACTGTAAGTATGTTTTGCTACGGTATTAAAATAAGGGTTTTCACTAGTTGGTTCTCCATAACTGTCACCATAGCGGTTATCATTCCACATTCTAACCATAGAATTTTGTCCAAAGGCGTGATTAAGCGCAAGGTCTAAAATAACGGCGATGCCGTTTTGATGACATACATCTACCAGCTCTTTTAATTTGTCTTTTGTGCCGTAATATTTGTCTAATGCCAAATGAAAAGACGTGTTATAACCCCAACTTTCATTGCCTTCAAATTCCATAACCGGCATGAGTTCAATGGCATTAATATGTAGATTTTTAAAATAGGATATTCTATCAATAATATCCTGGAAATTTCTATCGGCATCAAAGTCTCTTAACAATACTTCATAAACTACCAGATCTTCTTTTTTAGGTTTATTAAAATTGCTGACCTGCCAATTATAAGTTGCTTGATTCGTTTGTAAAACAGATACTGCATATTTCTGCCCTGATGGATAGGCTGGTAAATTAGGATAGGTTGAGGCTGGAATGTATTGGTCGTCATTTGGGTCTAAAATCAAATTAGAATAAGGATCGGCTACTTTAACTAATGATAAGGCCGAGCCTAAGGGGATTTTATCAACCACCCAGTACTGATAGGTTTCTATTTGTCCAGGTGTTAAGTCAGACAAAGTAATCCAGTGTTTACTTCTAGTAAAATCATACTTCATGACATAGTTTGCATTTGGCTGCCAATTATTAAAACTGCCGACTAGATATATATAATCTTTACCTGGAGCAGTGAGCACCAAAACAGCCTCTGTATCACTTAAATAGGTGATACCGTCTTGATATGCTGCTGGCATAATGGCACCAACAGAGGTTTGATTAATTAAAACATCAAAGTTTTTGGTTTTTACGCCGGTTCCCACAAGAGTGACTTGAAGCTCATAATGTTGATATTGTGTGATATTAGAGTGGGTATATGTATAAGACGAAATATTATTTTGAGTATTTATTACAGTGCCATTTGCTGTTAAAACATAATTGGCATTTCCCCCGGTATTAGAAGCAGAAACATTGAGTGATTCCCCTGAATTTAATAAGGTTGTTGAGTTTTGAATGGGGTTATTTAATATTAATTGAAAAACACCTACCGGTAATTCTAAATCACTAGTTTGTTGGCTCCCATCGGCACTTCTTAAAACGATATTTATTGAAGTGATAGAGCCAGAACCAGTATAAGCGTAAAATTCTTTTATTGAAGGTGTTAAATCTAACTTATATATATTACCAGAAACTAATTGTAGATCTGGTTGCGTGCTATTATTACCCCAGGTTCCTATAACATTTTGCCAGGCCGTATTATCATCAATTGTTACGCCGGTATGAGCATAAATAATTCCAGAATAAGATTCTAAACCAGTGCCCGTTTTGTCAAATAATATGGTAGCAGAATTTGTTTCTTCTGGTATAGCCCCTCCTTGCCAGGATAATTGGGCATAGTTGGGAACAGAAAATAAAGCTAAGGAAAGTATAAGTAATAGTTTTTTCATAACGGGTATTTATTAAATAGGAAAAAAGGAGTTGTTCAAATAAGTACAACTCCTTTTTAAATTTACAATCAAATAAATTATCTTTTAGTCAAATGATATCTAGGACCATCTGGATCGTTAAAATCAATGGTAACCACATAATTTCCTGCTGTAACAGCTATATTATTGTCTGATTCAGAATCTAATATCTCGTCAAGGTTAACATCACCTAAATCGCCACTCCAAGTATTATCAGCTCTAAATTTAATATCACCATCAATTAAAGTAATATCATCTCCAAACATGACACCAGGTTGTATTTCAGTAAGTGCGGCATCCGGGCCATCAGCTCCCCAATTATTATATCCAGAACCAACAACGCCCCAAACAGGTGCAGCAACGATAGAATATGAATTATCTTTAAGGTCCATGGTTATAAGATAATGACCAGCAGTAACCGCTATGTTATTGTCAGCGTCAGCATCTAAAATACCATCTAAATTAGCATCACCTAAATCGCCAGACCAAGTATTTAATGGTCTTATTTTGATGTCACCATCAATTAGTTTTACACCTACTTTAAATGTGTCTGTTGTATAATCATAATGGAACTTAGCATCATCACCAGCAGCGCCCCAATCATTATATCCTGAACCTACCACACCCCAGGAGAATGCTTCAATGGTGTAAGACATATCATTGGTGTCTATAGTTATTTTATAATCACCTGCAGTTACGGCAATATTGTTGTCAGCATCAGCATCTAAAATACCATCTAAATTAGCATCGCCTAAATCGCCGCCCCATGTATTGTTTTCGCGGAATTTAATATCTCCAGTTACCAAATTAACATATGAAACTATAACTCCGGCAGCAGCTGTTGTGTAAAATTTTCCATCAGGTCCTGCACCACCCCAATCATTATAACCAGAACCAACAACGCCCCATGAAGCAATAGCAAATCCTCCACCAGTATCAACAATTTCTGGTAAGAATAAAGTTAAGGTTTGAACTGATGATAGGGTTTCTATGGCATTGGTTCCAGAATACGCTCTTAATCTAAAATACACATCTCCAGTATTTGGGTCTTCAGTATTTGGGTCGTTATCAAGACCTGCATCGGCAGCCATTGATAATAATTTCCCAACAGTAACTGCTTGATCATTTCCAGAAGTACTTCCAATGACCATTAAATCTGTGAAATCTCCAGAAACAGACCCTTGTAACTCATAATTTACTGCTACAGGTACGTCAAAACTTTGTGATTCCCAAGTAAAACGCTCACCTATATTAGTTGAGGTTGCAGAAGTTAAAACATATTGTGGCAAAAAATTGTTAGTAAAGGCAAACTCTCCCGGAGCCTTAGCCGTGAATACTAATTCATCTTTTTCACAAGAATTGAAGCCTAAAACAGCTACAATCAAGACTAATAAAATTTTTATTTTTTTCATTGTATTTTTTTTAAAATTAATAACCAGGGTTTTGTTTTAAGTTTGGATTCGCACTTAAATCCGAAGTTGGAATTGGGAAAATATTTCTGAAAGCATCTGTAGTAGTTCCTCCAGGTACATTTCCTTTCCAAGGCCAAATGGAATTTGTTGTGAATTTTCCAAAACGTATTAAATCTGTCCGTCTGTGACATTCCCAATACAATTCACGAGCTCTTTCATCTAAAATAAAATCTTCTGTTAAATCAGAGGTTGATATATTACCAGAATTGTCTCCATAAGCTCTCACTCTTAAAAGATTAATATAATCACGAGCTGTATTGGCATCGCCACCACCACCTCTTACATTAGCTTCAGCATAAATTAAATAGGCATCCGCTAGTCTGAACAAAGGGAAATCCGTATCTGGGAATTCTCCAGATGGGTCAGAGCCAGCATTCCCTGATCTGTCTACATTTTTATATTTTGCAATGGCGTAACCATCTGTGAATTTAGAAATATTCTCAATTTCTAAAGTTTGTCCAGCGGCGTAAAACAATTCTCTACCATCAGCCGAATTTTCCATTCCAGGAAATTTTTGAACAAAAGCACTGGTTGTTCTAACACCAGCCCATCCGCCACTTACTCCAAAATCACTTGGTGACATACTGCCACCAACAGGAGCGTGTACTAAAAAGGTCATACCACCATAAGCTTGTGTTTTTAAACCGTCAAATGTAATAGGAAAAATAATTTCATTGGAAAGATCATTGTCAGCCAAGAATAAATATTGATAATTAGGTTCTAAACTAAAAACATTTGAGTTGATTACTTTTTCTGCCTGAATTCTGGCATCTGCATATCTTCCAGTGCCAAGGTAAACATCAGCATTTAGATATAATTTAGATAATAACATCCATCCTGCGGCTTGATCGGCACGTCCATATTCATTTAAGCCTGCCGGAACTAATTCACTGTCAATAGCTATTAATTCAGATTCTATATAAGTAAATAAATCTTGCGCATTTGTTTGTGTTGGTAAGAAGGCTCCAATAGGATCTGCTTCCGTTGTAAATGGAATATTACGGTAAAAGTCCAAGGCATGATAATAACTAAGCGCTCTCATAAATCTTGCTTCAGCTCTAAACGTTTGAATGTCTTCTCTTAAGCTTGCATCTACCCCTCTTGCATTTAAATTATCATCAGAGGTTTGTCTTAAAAATTCATTTACTAAACCAATTTGATACAAAATTCTATCATACATGGTTCTGATAAATTCGTTTCCAGGGGTCCAGTTTTGGTAATGAAGATCTTTTATGGTTCCATCATTCCAGCCTATAACGGCTTCATCTGTTGTTAGTTCTTGTAGTTTCCAATATAAACGTAAATAATTGGAAAAACCTTCATCTAATCCAGCTAGGTCAGGGTTTCCCGCAGGTCCTTGTTGACCGCTTATGGAAATACCCGCATAAATTTTAGCTAAAAAAGATTTATAGGAGTCCGGATTGTCAAAAACCGAAACAGATGTTTCCTGATTTATTGGTTTTAAATCATCAATTTCACTTGTACATGAAACAATGAAAGAAACGCAACAAAACAAAAACACTACTTTTTTAAAATTGTTTAACATAATTTTTTTCTTTTATAGTTCATTTTTTTATTTAAAATTAAAATTTAATCCCAAAGAGAATATTCTTGGCTTAGGATAAACATTGTTGTCAATACCACTTGATATTTCAGGATCTAATCCTGAATAATTGGTGATTGTAAATAAATTTTGTCCAATTAAAGAGGCACGTAAAGTTATTTTTTCAAACGGTATGGTATATCCTAAGGATATGTTATCCAGTTTCATAAAGGAAGCATTTTCAACATATAAATCTGAAAACTGCTGATTATTTATAAATCCAGTTTTTATAGCGTCAACACTACCATTTCCATAATAATCACCTATTTGATTTAAAATGGCTTGACCGTAACCGTTGGCTGATCTAAAGTTATTATACATATAGTTGCCTAAACTACCTCTAAGAGTAAAATTAAGATCTAAATTCTTATAATTCATGCTTGAAGTAAATCCGAAAAAGGCATCTGGTGTTCCAGATTGGAATCTATATTTGTCACTGTCATTAATAATGTTATCGCCGTTTAAATCAACATAAACACCTTCAAGTGGAGCGCCACCGGCACCAACAACTTGTTTATACACATAAAAACTACCCGGTTCGGCATTTAAAGAGTTAATCTGAATGGTATTACCAACACCACCAGAAATACCTCCAACTGGTTGGCCAGGGAAATTAGGATCATCAGTTAAAGTAAGTTTAGTTATTTCAACGTCACTTACAGTGAAGTTAGCACTCACGTCCCATGAAAAATCTTTCGTTTTAACTGGAGTCGCATTAATACCAATTTCAATACCTCTACTCACCGTTTCACCAACGTTTTGATCTAAAAAGTTTTCAAGGTTACTACCTCCAGGCACTTGAGAATATTGCAGTAAATCTTTATTTTTTCTATAATAGAAGTCTAAAGTACCAGTGATTTTATTGTTAAAAAGCCCGTAATCAATACCAGCGTTATACATGGTAGCTTCTTCCCATTTGATGTCTTCATTATAACCCTCTGGTCTTATGGTAGGGATGAATTCTGATCCGAACTGGTATTGTGATCTACTATCTCCTCTGGAATATACTCCTAAATAAGGGAAAGCGCCCCCTATATCTTGTTGCCCAGTAATACCCCAACTTAATCTTAATTTCAGGTTCGAAATAACACTAGAATCTTTTAAGAAATCTTCATCAGAAGCTAACCAAGAAAAGGCTGCAGATGGGAAATCGGCATTTCTGTTGTCTTTTGAAAAACGTGACGAAATATCTCTTCTATAGGT
>DATCZQ010000136.1:0-6088 GCA_036525815.1 Yeosuana sp.
AACTGCTTGCCATCCAAATACACCAATCTCATTAATAAAAATTAGGTTAACTATGGGTTTTAGGCATAATTGATTTATTTATACCCCTTATTGCTCTATTTACCCTTCTGTAACTTTTTATTGTTTTTTATCTTTGTCTAAATAAAATATTATTTACTAATCCATTTAAATTTAAACAATTATGAAAAAAATTACTTTACTAATTACATTATTAACTATCTCATTAGGATTTGGGCAAACCAACTTAATTACTAACGGAGATTTTGAAACTGGTGTGGTCGATCCATGGGTTAAAATTTCGGGAGCAAATGCTTTTCAAACAAGTACAAACACACCATATGAAGGTTTACGAAGAGCTAACATGGGTAACGAGAGTATGGCTATTGGTCAGGATATTACTCCAGCATTAAACGTTGAATATACGGTTACCTTTTGGTGGCGTTGGAATAGAAATGATTCTACAAATCCTGCCTATGCATCAATAAGAAGCAATGTTGATGATTCATCAATTGCAACTTTAGATCTACCATCTGGTGTGAATAGTGGTCAAACTGGTGTTGCAGATGCTAGTAGTTATCAAAAAGCGACATTTACCTTTACATCAACTTCTGAAACCAATCTTCGTTTTCAAATTGACAAGCCTAATAGGAATAACGATCCTGGTACAAATGCTGATGGATTTTCAACAAATAACGCAATTTGGTTTGATCTTGTAAGTATTGTTCCAACAAGTTCTTTAGCTGTTGATGATTTAACAAAATTCAATTTTAGCTCCTACCCTAATCCAGCAACCGATTATTTGTACATAACAGCTGCTAAAAACATAGAAAAAATAGAAGTATACAATCTTCTAGGAAAACAAGTTTTAAGAGAGAACATCTCAAGCAGAACAAAACAAGTTAATGTGTCCAACCTTTCTGATGGTATTTATATCATGAAAGCATATATTGAGGATGCTGTAGGTTCTTACAAATTTGTAAAACAATAATTTAGTTTTAATTTAGTTTGAATTAATTGCAGCTGTTGTTTTTATTTGTTTAATAAGACCACAGCTGCTTTTTTAATTTGTAATGATTACTAAAATTTAAAATTATTTAAAAATTGTAGCTTAAATATTTATGGTCAAATGTAAACCTGTAAAATACGCTGCTTTTTTATTTTTTATACTGATGATTTGTTCTTGTAATAACAGAACAAAAGATAAAGCGTCAATATTGGTAAATGAAAAAGAAAATACAAAACCTAACATCATTGTGATTATAGTGGATGATGCCGGTTATATAGATTTTGGTTTTATGGGTAGTAAGGATTTAGATACCCCCGAAATTGATAAGTTAGCCAAAGATGGTGTTGTTTTTAGTGATGCCCATGTAAGTGCCACCGTATGTGCGCCTTCTAGAGCGGGACTTTTAACAGGAAAATACCAACAACGTTTTGGTTTTGAGGCTAATGGTACAGGTGATGAATATTCTGGAGATTTGGGCTTGTCTGATGATGTGGTGACCATGGCCGATGTGTTTCAGAAAAACAATTATAAAACCATCGCCATTGGCAAATGGCATCTGGGTGGCACAGCTAGTGATCACCCCAACCAAAGAGGATTTGATGAGTTTTATGGGTTTATAGCAGGTGGACGCTCTTATTTCCCAATAAAAAACCCTTCAAAAGAACATATGCTTCAACAAAACGGAACACAAGTAACTTTTGATGGGTATTTAACAGATGTTTTAGGTGATCGTTCTGTTAGTTTTATTGAAGATAATAAAGACCACCCCTTTTTTATGTATTTGGCTTATAACGCCGTACATACACCCATGGAAGCGAAGCAAGAAGATTTAGATAAGTACAAAAATCACCCTAGACAACGCTTAGCTGCCATGACCTGGTCCTTAGACGAGAACATTGGAAAGCTTAGGAATAAATTAAAAGAGTTAAATATTCTGGATAATACCCTCATTTATTTTATTAGTGATAATGGTGGGGCCCATAATAATAGTTCTGAAAATGGTATTTTAAAAGGATGGAAAGGCAACGAGTTTGAAGGAGGTCATCGTGTGCCATTTGTGGTGAGCTATCCTGCCAAAATCAAATCAAATCAAAAGTTTGAAGGTTTAACATCCTCTTTAGATATTTTTAGCACCTCTATAGCTGCCGCCAATATTAAAAAAGAAGACCATTTAATTTTAGATGGCGTTAATTTATTACCCTATTTGCTTCAAGAAAAATCAGGAAGCCCGCATGAAGAACTTTATTGGCGCAAGCTAGAGGAGTCTGCTGCCAGATTGGGAGCTTATAAGCTGGTAAAATTAAAGGGGTATGGTTCTAACATTTATAACCTGTCAAATGATTTGGGTGAATTAAATGATCTATCTGCAAAGGACACGGCAGCACTTAATCAATTATCAACAAAACTTTCAACCTGGGAATCCAAAATGATAAGGCCTCTTTGGCGTGAAGGGAAACCATGGGAAGAGGTTACCTATTACATACAAAAGCAGTTAATGGAAAATAAACCGGTCTTATATAAACACCCTTCTACAAGTTTAAAGCCTCTATCTCATTAAAACATTATAAAATTGACCCATGAAACCATACATACTGTTAGCAATAGTTTTAACATCTACCTTCATATATGGGCAAAATATTATTGTTAATGGAAACTGGGAAGCTACAGGGACTATGGCTGGCGTGCCAGCACCCTGGATGTCTGAAAATTTAACTCAAGTTACAGTTGATGATTTAACCAATTCTACATGTGGTAATATTAACAATGGTTTTGGTTCGATATATCAAGTATTCGATGTTGTTCCTGAAAAAACTTATAACGTTGCTTTTGATTACAGGTGGGTTAGTGGCTCAGGAACTTACAACATGACCGCAAGAGTTAAAGATGGGGCAACAGGAGGCAACGACTTAGAAATCTTAGTTTTAAAATCCACACCAGATGCATGGCATAATGGTGTATTTTCTTTTACAGTTCCTACAGGTATTACAATGGCGAGAATCATATTTTCTAAACCTTCGGGTAATCGTCCCTTTAGAATTGATAATGTTTATGTTGCTCAGCAAGGGGCCTTATCAAGTTTTATTGATTCTAATACGCCAATAAATGCGCAGCCTTTAGGTGTTTCGGGAAGCTGGAATTTAGATTTTAGCGATGAATTTAATGATGCTTCCATCAATACATCAAAATGGATCGTATCCAATAGTACTAAATCTAGAGCACCCAGAGCAAATTTAGGGGTAGATGATTGGTGGTGGAAACCAGAAAATGCGTTTTTAAATAGCACAGGTGATCTTGTTTTAAGAGGTACAAAGGTAGATGGCAATACTATGCATTGCGGAAGCATAGAAAGCAGGGACCTTTATGAACCAACCTACGGCTATTTAGAAGCTCGCATACAAATAGCAGAAACCTCTAAGGGAAACCATACGGCTTTCTGGCTACAAGGCCATAATCAAGGCAATGTAGATAATTCGGCAGCCGATGGTGCTGAGGTGGATATTTTTGAATCCGCTTGGACAAATAATACGACCAAGGCTGTTGTGCATTTTGACGGGTATGGTGCTTTTAAGAAAAATCACACCATTCCTTTCAATACACCTAATTTACATACGGGATATCATGTATTTGGATTGCATTGGACAGATACAGCTATGGATATTTATTATGATGGTGTAAAAGTAGTGTCCACAAATGCTGGCAAACCTTTTCCTTTTACGGTAGACCCAAACGGATACCCTTTAGTCCCTCAAGTACCCGAATGGCTATGGCTTTCTGTTGGAGCCAGTTTTGGTGATGGCGATTTTCAAAGTCAGGCCGTTGGAACCTTATCAGATGCTTTGGTTGATTATGTACGTGTTTATAAATCTGCATCAACCTTAGGATTTCAAAGTTCAGGCATTGAAAAAAAATTTATATTATATCCCAATCCTGTCCAAAATGTGATCAATATTAAATCTCAAACATCCCGTTATTCCCTTAAAATATACGATTTAAATGGCAGGCTTATAAGAAATTCTGAAGAATCAAAAACAGCAATTATAGATGTTAGCCATTTTGCTAAAGGCATGTATATATTTAAAATAATTTCTAATCAAACGATGGATAACTATCAAATAATAGTGAATTAATAAAATAATATTTTATTAATTCAATTAGTATCCTTCCTTTGTAACAAATAAACTTTTACCAAACAGTAATAATATACTTTATCTAGTAACATTAAAATCAAGAATTTAAATGATTTAAAATGTATTTTTTGGTGAATAAGGCCCTTTTATTGATTGTTATCTCCCCTTCATTCTTGATTTCTCACCATATCTTTGATTAGTAACTCAATTTTTTAAACATTTTTAGAATTTGTTTATGCCTTAATAACATATCTCATTGAGTAAATATAAGCTCCTAAACTTCATATAACATGAAAAGCATACTTTTCATCCTGACTTTAACATTATCCATTGCAGGAAACAGTCAATCATTTATGATGAATCCCTTTGGTAGGCAGAATACCACTTTACTCAATGGTAAGTGGAACGCCATCATTGATATGTACTCTAGAGGAGAGGTTAAAAAGTTTTATCAAAACCGCAAACCACGGTCAAAAACCGAGTTTATTGAATATGCGTTCGAAAATGGATTACGGCTTAATGTTCCAGGAGATTTTAATTCACAAATACCTGAACTTAAGTATTATGAAGGAAACGTCTGGTACCAGCGCTATTTCACAGTGAAGAAAAACCCTGGTAATCGACAATTCATCTATTTTGCAGCAGTTAGCTATGAGGCTTCTGTTTGGCTCAATGGTATTGAAATTGGCCGGCACGAAGGTGGCTTTACGCCATTTCAATTCGAAATTACTGATGTCTTGAAAGATGGTGAAAATGATTTGGTGGTATTGGTTAACAACAACCGACGCGTAGATGGCATTCCCGCCATGAACTTTGATTGGTGGAATTATGGTGGCATTACCCGGGATGTATTTTTCATTGAAACGCCATCAACCTATATTTCAGATTATAAATTACAACTTAAAAAAGGAAGTAAAAATAAACTATCGGGTTATGTAAAATTAGATGGTACAAGCGTTGCACAACAGGTAGAAGTTTCGATACCTGAACTAAAGGTACGTAAAACACTTACCGCCGATGAAAATGGTTTGGCTGCTTTTGAAATTACTGCCAAACCACAACTGTGGGAGCCCGATTCCCCAAAAATGTACGATGTGAAATTTATTAACAATAGCGAAGCCATTCATGACAAAATAAGTTTCAGAACAATAGAGTCAAAGGGCACAGAAATATTACTTAATGGCAAACCTATCTTTTTGAAGGGTGTTAACTTTCATGAGGAAATACCACAACATATGGGGCGCGCTTATTCTGATGCCGATGCGGCCATGATTCTAAATGAAGTCAAAGCACTAGGGTGTAATTTTGCCAGAACTGCTCACTATCCTCAAAACGAGCGTATTTTGCGTAAGGCAGAAGAAATGGGTATTATGATTTGGGAAGAAATACCTATTTGGCAAGGCATTGAGTTTACCAATCCTATTATTCTTAAAAAGGCTGAAACCATGCTTCGTGACATGATATATCGCGATAAAAATCGATCTAACATCATTATCTGGAGCGTCGCTAACGAAACCCAGCCAACTAATGCCAGAGATAGTATATTAACCGAGTTAGTTTCATTAACAAGGTCTTTAGATAATACACGTTTAGTAGGTGCCGCTTTTAACAACTGCTATTTCAATAAGTCTGCATCTGCTTTCAAATTAAATGATAAAGTAGCTGAAGTAATTGATGTAGTGGGCATAAACAAGTATGTAGGCTGGTACCTGCCTTTTCCTACTGAGCCAGAAAATATAAAATGGGACGTGGCTAAGGATAAACCGGTTATTATGTCAGAATTTGGTAGTGAAGCACTCTATGGTCAACATGGTGAGGCCGATGTGGCTTCATCATGGAGTGAGGAATATCAGGAAAATAATTATAAATTGAATCTTAATATGTTTGAAAACATGCCTAATCTGTGCGGCACAGCTCCATGGGTATTGTTCGATTTTCGTTCGCCTACTCGTTG
>DATCZQ010000137.1:0-3721 GCA_036525815.1 Yeosuana sp.
ATTGGTTTTGCACTTGGTCGAGAATTACTAATAATCCCAGTAAGAAGAGATTTAGATCCTTATGGTTTCATTGGAAAGTATCAAGGTATACAAGCGAAAGGGAAAAATATTGGACAAGTTGCAGAGGCTATTTTTAGTATAATTTCTACACATGAGAAAACTAAATCCATATACATTTCTAACATAGTTGATTTACTATTATTATCAAATGACATAACCGAAATAGAAAACAGAATTAATTCAATCAATAAAATAATTAACTTTCCAATTGAAAAGGCTAAACAAATTCATGAACGAATAACAGAAAACAAAAATTTTAATAAACCTGAATCTTTAAAATTAATTAATACTTTTTTCACTAAAAATGGTTTAGAAAAAATATCGAAAAGCAATTTTGAACATAGTGATTCACAAGTATATGATGACTTGCCTTTTTAGTAAAAGAAAAGAACTTAACAAAGAACTGAGCTAAAAAACAAATTTCATAAAATTGTAAGCAAAATAGAAAAGGGAAGCAAACTACTCCCCTTCAATCTATTCATTTCCATACTAATTTTCTTCTGAGCCACTTTACCAAAACTATCCTATGTAGTCTATATTTTCGTATAGGTCAATAAATTCATTAACAATTTAACAGACCTCTTTAATTTTGATAAAAAACTTGACAACTTGACCTCGAAAACTTTGACAGGTTATTTTTAGGGTTTTTATATTCCTCCAAACATTTACGTAAGTTATTTCGTTATCTTTAAATTTTAAAACACCTAATATGGTATATAAATTAACAGCGTAAATTCAATTTTAACCTGCAGCCATATTTCAGGACTAGACATAAAAAAATGAACACATTAAAAAAGTATGGAGCAGAGTTTCTGATTGTCTTTTTTGCGGTATTTCTTGGAACGCTGGCAGATAATTACCGAGAACATTCTCAGGAAAAAAAACAAGGCAAAGAGTATTTAAGCAGGTTATATAGGGACCTTAATTCTGATTTACCTAAAATAAATCAAACGATTCAAGATATAGAAAACAAAAATCAGCGTTTGATTAAAATAGATAGCTTAAGGCAATACCCTCCCAAAACTATCGAAGAATACTTAAACATTTATGGAACAATTCGAAACGCAAATATTTGGGAACGATGCATTTATTTTCCAAACAATATCACCATAGATCAAATAAAAAGTACAGGAGCCTGGGATTTTATATCTGAAGAACAATCTGATTTGGTGACCAGTTACCAAATAAGCATTGATAGAATCAATGAATTGAATAAAGAGATTAGTCAGGACATCAGAGAAACCTTTGACTTGGTAAAAAAAACCCCTAAGGATGGTGTTAGGTACACCCAAGAAGATTTCAATAATAACGAATTACAAATTCTGCAAAACTATATTATGGAACTATATTATTCTCACAATTATTATGCGACCGTACTTAATCAACACAAATATTTCATCGCTGAAATTTTACAAAAACTTGAGATTGAACACCACATTAAAAGCGATTATATTGAATATGATATCATGGCAAATAAAATATCCTTGCTAAAAATTGTGGATGGTTTCGGTACTAATGATATATTTTTAATACAAAACGTTAATCAACCTAATATTTGGAGCACTATTGTTGACCTTGAAGCGGGTAGCTATTTATTTCGAAAAGGGGCATCATTTAATATCTATTGGGCAGCAGAAATACCAATGTCGGGGAAAACCGGTTCTGGACGAGTAGTTTCTCTTGGTGGTGAACTTTTAAATATCCCACGAGGGAAATACTTTGTAAAATTAGACTTAAATAATAACAGTTATTTAATTCAAGAGGTGAAATAAGTGGTTTTTGAATATATTGTATACAAAAAACGGTAGTTGGCTTTATTCCTCTTTATAAGAGTATCAAATCAAAATCAGAGACAAACAAGTATCAATTGGGCTAAGTCAAAATCTAGTGTAAAGTATGTGACTTTAACTTTGTAAACTATGTGCCTTAACGAACATTATGACCAACCAATGAACCAATGATAAAATTCTTTAGAAAAATTAGACAAAACTTACTTTCGGAAGGAAAGACAAGCAAGTATTTCAAATATGCAATAGGAGAAATAATTCTTGTAGTTATTGGAATATTAATTGCGTTACAGATTAATAACTGGAATCAAGTCCGTAAAGAATATAAAGAAACAAATATCTTATTAAATAATCTTAAGTTAAATGTTGAGGAATACATCAAGAATCTTAAAGAGTTGCAAGAATCAATAGAAATTCGAAAAGATTATGCAGATTATATTCTAAAATCACTTGATGACCAAAAAGTAACCGATTCCTCAATGTTTATTTCGTCAATGACTAGGATAGGTTGGATCATAGATTATTCTCAAACACTGCCCACCTATGCTGAAATCATAAATTCAGGAAAGTTAATATATATTAATTCAGAAGATCTAAAAAATGAATTAGCTAGCTTCCAATCTCAATTAGAAGAAAACCAGCAAATTGCAATACCCACTAATCTTGTGTTAAAAGAAACCGATAGATTGGCTTTAGGCCACCTTGATGGAATACCTGAACCTTCAAGTTTAATTAAACCTATTTCATCCTATCCGGGAGTAAGTTTTGATTTGAAGTCAATTGCATCGGACACTGAATTTTATAAAAGTGTAAAGTATATTTTTTATATATCAGCTGGTGGAAAAAGCTCTTTAAATGACTACTTTATAACAAGGTTAGAAAGAATAAAAAGTTTGATAGACAATGAACTTAAAAGAAATGACCAATGATAAAATTTTTTAAAAAAATAACGAAAGCACAACAATGGCTATAACTAATTGCTTGTTCTCGCTTACTTTGGAAATCCAAGTAATGATAGGGTTTAAAAAAAGGGAAGCTAACCACCTCCCTTTAATCTATTCATCTCCATACTGATTTTCTTCTGAACTACTTTACCATAACTGTCTTGTGTAATCTTCATGCTTGAATGACCAATTAATTCACTAACAACCTCCATTGGTACATCATTATAAAGCAAAACAGTACTTGCAAAAGTTCTTCTAGCCATATGAGTCGTCATCTTCTTTTCTATTCCAACCAAATCAGCTATTTCCTTCAAATAAGAATTATACTTTTGGTTACTAATTCTTGGAAATACTAAGCCTTCATTAGAGTACAACTTTAGAATATCCAATGCTTTTGGCAATAAAGGAATTGACAGCTCTTTTGCTGTCTTCTCACGCTTCATTTTAATCCACAGATTGCCATCAAACCCTTTAATAATGTTATTGTGCTTTAAGTTTAATAGCTCATTGTACGGTAGTCCTGTATAACAGCTAAAAACAAAAAGATTTTGTACTAACTGTAATTTTGGTTGTGAAAATGAATGGTTTTCTAGTGCTTGTAACTCCTCTGGAGACAAAAACACAATTTCTTTTTTCACTCTTTTACTTTTATGCAGCATAAAGGGGTCTCTGTCCAAATAACCTTCTGAAATGGTAATTTTAACAGGCTTTCTAAGGCGTTGTATAAGCTTATTAATAGTGGCTTGAGCCAAGTGCTTCTCTGTTTTAAGATAATATTCTAAATCAACTAAAAACTGCTGTTTCAAGTCCTTTAGAGGATAATCACTGGCTTTATATTTCCATTTTATAAATGTTTGGACATGCTCTTTTACATACTCAAATTTTTTCCAGGTTCCAAGCTTGATATCTATCCCCACGAGCCTTTTGAGC
>DATCZQ010000138.1:0-15938 GCA_036525815.1 Yeosuana sp.
ATTTGGTCTAATAAATAACTATAAACTCCTGCTTATATTATGCAAGAAGGTAAAAATAAGCATCTTTTTTGATTAACGTATAAAATGAAACGACTTTTGGATGATGTGTCAATTAGCAAAATGAGCTTCTAACTCTTTTAAGGTTGCGGCATTGGTTTCAAGGTCTTTTACAATCTCCCCTTTTTCTAGGACTACAATTCGCTCGCATACATCTGTGACATGCATTAAATCATGGCTAGAAATAAGTACCGTTACGCCTTTTGATTCCGCTAAATCTTTAATGATTTGTTTTAATCTGATTTGTGTTGTTGGGTCTAAATTGGCAAAGGGCTCATCTAAGATAATGACTTCAGGATTGCCAATCAATGCGGCTACAATTCCTACCTTCTTTTGGTTTCCCTTACTTAAATCTCGTAAATATTTTTTTTGCTTTAAAATTTCGCCATGAAAAAAATCTTCAAATTGATTTACATAGGCATCTACATCGGCCTTATTTTGACCGCGCAATTCACCAATAAAATAAAAATATTCCTCAGCCGTTAAATAGCCAATTAAAAAGCTTTCATCAATAAAAGAGGATGTAAACGGTTTCCAATCTTCACTTTCATGAACAAATATTTCATTGTTAATAATGCTTCCTGTTGTAGGTCTAATTAAATCTAACAGCAAGCTAAAATAGGTGGTTTTCCCGGCACCATTATTACCTACTAAGCCAAAACTTTGCCCTTTAGGAATTTCTAATGTTTCTATATTTAAAACGACATTGTCGCTGTATTTTTTTGAAAGATTTGATGCTGTTATCATAATTTAAGATATTAATTGTCTTGACTAAACGCGTCAATCATTTTATATTTGGACTTTACATATCGCGCCGTAATAAAAGTCATTAACTTTTGGTGAAACACTATACCTGTGATTCCTAAAAGAGCCAACACAAGACAGCCTATTTCAAAGCCTGCTAAAAAATAACTCAAACCAAAAATCCCCAGCGGCAGTAACATCAGCGGAATGCCAATAAGCCATTGTACGGCACCAGTTCCTTGATAATTAAATGCCGCCCTTTGATTTAAATCTATTTTTTTTCTGTTAAATGAGCCTCCTAGTAAGATGACGTGTGTGTTTACTCCTAAGTTGTATATGGCAGCTGCGAAATGAGCTAATAAAATTTTCCACCCAAAGTAAACATATGGAATACTAAGAACAAACAAAATAATAACACTTAATGCCATGAGCGTATATTTTGACTTCAAATATTGCTCATACTTTATGTTCTGGCTCATTAGCAGTTTATAATATCCGCTGTCCCATGCAGGAATAAACTGCCCAAAATTTATTAGGAAGATACCTGTTACAAAAATACCAATGAAGGCAAAAAACCATGGCATTTCTTGATACATGGGTTGTGGATAAAAAAACAAACCATAAAGTAATCCAATAACAAGGATCCAAACAGATGACTTTGAGCGTTTATTACGCCAAATCAATTTTAGATCTAATTGCATAAAAGGGGCAATGTCTCCAAAATTTCGAGTCCATTCTAAATTGGATGCATTAACTTCTTTAACTTTTGTTTTTAAAGAACTGTCTAAAAATAATTTGTTTCTTAAAATCCGAGCATTAACTATGTATAATGCGGCAAGAATAAAAATTAATACAACTATTAATCCTGGTGTATTGTAAATACTTTCGAAACCTTGTCCAATGAGTTGATCAAAAGAAATGATTTCAAAATGGTTTAAAGCAAATAATCCGCCAACAAAAAGAATAATAGGAAGAAAAGATAATTCCGTTTCAGAGGAATAGCTCTCAATAATAAAGTTTAAAAAATTAATAATGAGCGTTGCCAATACTAAAGACAGCATCCATATAATTACAGATATTATTGGATAGCCCTCAATAATCAGGGTCAACCCAAATGGTATAATAGCAAAAAGAGGTAGTATATTAAAAAAAGATGTTGCAGACTTCCCTAATACATAATTAACAATCTTACTTGTTTTAATGGGAAGTGTGAGCAAAGGCTTTGCTAACATGACTGGTAACTTTTGAAAAAAGAACCTGAAAACCAAGTCAGCCAATATCCAATAAAACAAAATATTATTTACAATATTTAATGGGTCTTCTTGAGGAAACACCTTTTTTAATCCTGGGTATAAGGCAACGCCTAATATTAAAAAGATGACCAAAAAATAAAGTGCCAAAAAGCCCATTAAAATTTTTAATGCTAGCCCTTTACCAAAGCTCGCAGACCTAACAAACGATTTCCACTCTAAACCTAAAAACTTAGATATCATAGAGTTTGTTAATTATATTTTTGAGCAATACCAGATACTTCCATGCCCCAAGATTGGCCAAACGACATTGCCTTTTGAGTTAATCCCAATTGTTTTTCTGCTAATTTTTTACCTAAATCTGTATTATAAAAGGACACTAATTCACCTATTTCTTCTTGCGTAAATTCTGCCATATACAATTCTGCCATTTTATCATACAATCCAACTAATGTGCCATTCGCCTCCTGAGTGTAAGCTTCTTTGTTTTCTTCAGAAACACCAGCTCCTATTTGTGCTATGGCATTTTCAAAAGCCGCACCAGCACCGGTAATTTTCAGGAATTCTACAGTTTCACTTTTAAAGTCTAAGTTTTCTTGAGCCTGTACTGTAACTGCTACCATAAATATGCATACTAGTAAGATTTTTTTCATCGTTTAAAATTTAATGGTTCATATAATAATTGATATAGCGTTTTATAAGTACAGTTTTTATGATAATTGTTACAAACAAAGTTAAAATTTACAAATCAACTTTAGTACTTTTGTAAAAAAAATAACGGATGTCTTCATTTCATAACCTTTTAGTAAAAGAAATCACAAGAGAAACCAGTAAATCAATAAGTATTAGTTTTAACATTCCAGAAGATTTAAAAGCCACTTATGCTTTTAAAGCAGGGCAATATATTACCTTAAAAACGACTATTGACGGTCATGAAATAAGACGTGATTATTCTTTATGTTCTTCTCCAAAAAGCGGAGAGCTTAAAGTAGCCATAAAGGAAGTCAAGGACGGTACTTTTTCAGCTTTTGCCAATAACCAAATAAAGGTTGGAGATGTTTTTCAAGTGGCTCCTCCAAAAGGACGTTTTGTTTTTGAACCTAATGATTCTAAAACAAAAAATATTGCTGCTTTTGCTGCAGGAAGTGGTATTACACCTGTGCTTAGTATTATAAAATGTGCTTTGGAGGAAGAGATTCATAGTAAAGTCATTCTGGTTTATGGAAACAAAACCACTGGTGATACTATGTTTTTAAATGAACTTTTAGAGTTACAACATCAATATAAAGATCGGTTTTCTATTCAATTTGTGTTTAGTCAAACTCAGGAAGAAGATGCGATTTTTGGTAGAATTGAAAAAAGCACTGTCAATCTTATTGTAAAAAACAAATACAAACATATTGATATTGATGCCTTTTATCTTTGTGGTCCTGAAGCCATGATTCAAACGGTAAAACATGTATTAACAGACCATGGCGTTCAAGAAGATAGAATTCACTTTGAGCTTTTCAAAGCTGCAAAACCTGCGGAAATTGAGGAAGAAACTACCATAGCTAGCGGTAATACCGTCATTACTATAATAGTTGATGAGGAAGAAACTACCTTTGAAATGTCTCAAAAGCAATCTGTTTTAGAAGCTGCTTTGGATGAAGATGTTGATGCTCCCTATTCTTGTCAAGGTGGTATTTGCTCTAGTTGTTTAGCCCGAATAAAAGAAGGTAAAGCCACTATGAGGCAAAATAATATTTTAACTGAAAAAGAAGTGGCGGAAGGTTTAATTTTAACTTGCCAGGCACATCCTACAACTCCAACAATTGTAGTAGATTATGATGATGTTTAAACTGTTTTTTTAGATAACAGATCTTATTTTATCAATAACAGTTTCAGGATTAATAGTCCTTGATACTTCTTTATAACTTTCTGGAAATTTATTTCCAAAAACAGAGGTTGGAATTTTTGGGTATTTATTTCTATCCGATAACAACATATAGTCTTTTGGCTGGTTAAAAGGTGCAAAGCCTGCATTTGGATGTGTCACACCCCAAAGAGTTATTACCTTAACACCAAGCATAGCTGCAATATGCGCATTTCCTGAATCCATAGAAAGCATGACATCCAAATTTGAAATAACATTCAGCTGCTCCTCAAGATCTATTTTTCCTGCCAGATTAATCACGTTTTCATAAGATTCTGCCATCTCATTTAAGGCTTCAACTTCCTTATTTCCGCCTCCAAATAAAAGAATTTGATAATCTTTAGAAAGCACTTCAACAACTTGTTTCATTAAATCTAAAGGATACATTTTTCCTTCATGAGCCGCAAAAGGAGCAATGCCAATAAGTCCGTTGCTTTTTTCCCGAATTAAACTTTTAATATTTGTGTTTAATAAAACTCTTGCTGGGAATTTTGGACCAGAAAGATCAATCGGAAAACCTAATTTCTCAAAAACCTCAGCGTAACGTTCATGAGTTGTTTTAAGTTGTCTGAAGGATTTTCCTGAAACTAACCCTTTTTTTTCCTTTCTCCCCTTGTCAATTTGAACAAAATTATAACCAGAGAAAAAGCATTTTAAAATATTTGAACGTAATACATTATGTAGGTCTGCAACGGCATTAATGTGAAGTAATTTTAGTTCTTTTGATAATTTATAGAGCCCGAAAACACCTTTATGAACACCTTTAACATCTGCCACAAACACCTTTGTATTTACTAAATCTCTAAAAAAGGGTTTGAAAAGCTGCGTGGTAAGAACCGTTAATTTTACGTTAGGATATTGATCAATTAATGCTCTTAAAACAGGCACTGTCATGGCAACATCTCCCATTGCTGAAAGCCTAATAACAAGAATGTGTAAGTGTTTACCGGGCATATTTTTAGTAAACTAAAATCAAAAGGTGTCGAAAATTATTTTTGAGTTCGAAGCACCGGATTTAGCTCGTCATCATTATACATTTTCATTTGCTTATACACTTTCATGTATTTGTCTCCTTTTTCAATATCAGCTAATAAAGTATCAATAGCTGTAGATAAATCTACGCGTTGTTCCAATAAAATATCTAACTTTTTTTGACAAGCATTTCTATGTTCGGCAGAAGCGTCCTTTCGTGTTGCTTCTTCATTCATGTGATATATCTTCAATGCTAAAATAGATAAACGGTCAATGCCCCAAGCGGGACTTTCCGTGTTTATAGTGGCATTGGCCTTTGCTTTTACATCTTTATATTTAGTAAGAAAATAGCTGTCAATATATTCAACCATATCTGTTCTGTCTTGATTAGAGGCATCAATTTTACGCTTCAATACTAAGGCTGCCACAGGATCAATTTTCGGGTCTCTTATAATGTCTTCATAATGCCATTGAACAGTATCAATCCAACATTTTCTGTAGAGTAAGTGTTCTAATAAATCACTTTCATCATACTTGTTTTTAAATGGTTGATCAACGGTATTGATAATGTGATATTGATTAATGACGTCCTGAAAAATGGCATTAGCTTTTGATGTAAACATGATGTAACTATTTTAAAGTGCAAATATACTTCTAATTAATTAACTTTACTACTCGAAACATACCTAGTCACACATGCATATTCACAATTTATCCCAACAAAATTCCTTATTAAACACTTTTATTTCAGAAATTAGAGATGTCACTATTCAGAAAGACCGCATGCGCTTTAGAAGAAACATAGAGCGTATTGGTGAAATTTTAGGTTATGAAATGAGTAAGGTTTTAGATTATAACTTGGTTAATATTAAAACACCATTAGGAACTTCACAAATTAATTTAATTCAAAACGACATTGTTTTATGCTCTATTTTAAGAGCAGGAATTCCACTTCATAATGGTCTGCTTAACTATTTTGACGCTGCTGAAAATGCCTTTATTTCGGCCTACAGACATCATAAAGGAGATTCTGACAATTTCGAAATCATTGTTGAATATTTAGCCTGTCCAAATTTGGAAAACAAGACACTCGTTTTAGCCGATCCTATGTTAGCAACCGGCAGGTCAATGGTTTCCACTTTTGAAGCCTTAAAGCCCTATGGGAAGCCAAAAGCCATACACTTAGTCAGCACTATCGGTGCTCAAGAAGGAGTTGATTATGTGTCTAGTTATTTTTCTAAAGACACCCATTTATGGATTGCTACAGTCGACAAAAAATTAAACGAAAAAGGATATATTATTCCTGGATTAGGAGACGCAGGTGATTTATCTTTTGGAGAAAAGCTACAGCATTAGTAAAAGAAAAGGAACTACCAGTAAAACAGAAACAAACAGTTCTTTAAACCACTTTTCTTTTATGCTTTCAATATAATTACCAATAATTATAGCTAATGGAGTAAATAAAAACAGAAACTCACTTCCGTTTTTTTGTGGTGACAGAATGGCCGTAACAAATGCAATAATTACATAAATAAAAATAATTTTAAAGGACGGTCTAAAAGTCTTCTTTTTCTTCTGAACAAGTTTAACATAAAAAATAGAGGCCCAAACCCCAAAAGAGAATAACATAGTAATTGCAATTAAATAGGGCATTGTGTTGTAGTTACTGTAATTATAGCTTGTGGTTGTTGATAGATTGATTATTTCAAAAAAATTATCATAAATAATCACTGAAGCACTAATTGAAATCACAAATACCGTAGCTAATCCAGCAAAGGGAACGACCCAGTTTTTTACTCTATTATCGGTATATAAAAGCAGCGTGGCCAAAATTAATATAAAAAATAAAATCGCCCAAAAATAAAATAGGGTAGCAACAGCAAACCAAATGGCTGTGTCAAATAACTTTTTTTTTATTTTTATTTGGGTTCTAAGACTTAAAAGACGTCTTAAACCCAACATCACAAAAATATTCGCCATTAATACACTTCCATCTAATGAGCATGGAGGCAACATTAAAAAAAACAGGCCAAATAATAGAAGTTGATAATGATTGTTCTTAGTTAAACTGTTTTTAACTACAATAAAATTGAAAAGTAGAAGGGTAAAATAGCATACTACAAACCAAGCTGTTTTTTCAATGAAAAAACTAACAGAAGCAGATTCTAAAAAGGGTTTTAAATTAGCAACCGAAAAAGCCAATAGCATTATAAAAAAAACAATGACAAAATTTATTGGCTTTGATTTATTAAAAATACTTGTTATCATTAACTCTTTTTGTATTTTTGCTTGGTAAATATACTAACTATGAAAGATTTCTTTTACGCTATACAAGATTTATTTGTAAATGTCCTTTTTGCTCCTTTTGATGCTTTAAGAGCGTTAGAGCTTGAACATTGGTGGGAAGCAAACGTTATGTCTTGGCTTTTTTTAATTATCGGTTTAGTGGCATTTGCGTATTGGATGCTGCAATTAAAATCTTTTAATGATAATAAGGAAGAGGATAAAAGCATCAGTGCTCATTCCTATTTATAAGTCAAATCCTATATCTTTTCGATAATACATCTTATCAAAATGTAGTTTTTCTATGTTTTGATAAGATTTTTTTATGGCCTCTTTATAAGTATTACCATAAGACGTAATAGCCATGACGCGTCCTCCTGATGTGACTATTTGGCCATCCTTAATACTTGCTCCTGCATGAAAAGGAATAGAGTCTTTAATATTATTAATGCCTGCAATGACCTTCCCTTTTTCATAAGCTTCAGGATAACCACCTGAAACCAACATAATAGTCGTTGCCGCTCTTTCATCTATTTCTATATTAATTTTGTCTAATGTTCCTTTTGCCATTGCTTGAAGTATCTCAACAAAATCATTTTTAAGTCTTGGAAGCACCACCTCAGTTTCTGGATCACCCATTCTAACATTATACTCAATCACCTTGGGATCGTCACCTACTTTTATAAGGCCTATAAACACGAATCCTTTATAAGGTAAATTGTCCTTTTGAAATCCTTTTATTGTTGGTTTTACAATCTGTTCTTCTATTTTACTAAGAAATGCCTCCGTTGCAAAAGGAACAGGAGACACAGCTCCCATACCACCTGTATTCAATCCAGTATCGCCTTCGCCAATACGCTTATAATCCTTTGCAGTAGGTAATATTTTGTAGTTTTTACCATCGGTAAGCACAAAACAACTTAACTCAATACCATCTAAAAACTCTTCAATAACCACTTTATCACTCGCTTTCCCAAATTTCGCCTCAACCAGCATGCTTTTTAATTCGGCTTTTGCCTCTTTTAAATCATTTAGAATAACGACTCCTTTACCAGCCGCTAAACCATCTGCTTTTAAAACATATGGCGGTTTCAAAGTTTCTAAAAACACATAGCCTTTATCCACTGTTTCTTTGGTAAAACTTTCATAAGCAGCCGTGGGAATATGGTGTCTGAATAAAAACTCTTTAGCAAATTCCTTGCTGCCTTCAAGTTCTGCGGCCTTTTTTTGAGGACCAATCACAGAAACGTGTTTTAAGTTATTATCATTTAAAAAGAAGTCATGAATACCTAACACTAACGGATCTTCCGGGCCAACCACCACCATGTCTATTTGCTTTTGCATTACCAATTCTTTAATGGCTTCAAAATCAGTAACACTAATATTTACATTAGTTGCAATTTCAGACGTTCCAGAATTTCCTGGAGCCACAAAAAGATTTTTACATAAAGGACTTTGAGCAATTTTCCATGCGAAGGTGTGTTCTCTTCCGCCAGAACCAAGAATTAATATATTCATTGTGTTGTGTTTTGTTTTCTTTTAATGAACAAAAATAACGGCTTTTAATCTTAAAAAAGAATTATTATAAAAAGAATTAATAAATCCTCTGAATTACTGTTTTCTGAAATATTTCTTTACTTTACACCATTATATCTCACTCATTTATTTTGAAGTTATTTAATTTGTCTTTGTGGTTTAACGGGTTTCCTGTAAAAAAGGCTAAACGAGCTATTGAGGACATTCAAAAAATGAATGATGAAGTCTTTGAAAAATACCAATCTCAAAAAAAAAATGAGATTATTGCTTTTCATTTAAAACATAATCCGTTTTATGAGTCATTTGCTGAAAAGGCCAATCTAAATGATTGGAACAGTATTCCAATAATGACAAAACGAGATTTACAACAGCCATTACAAACTCGATTGTCGGAAGGGTTTTTAAAAAAAAACAGTTATGTGAACAAAACCTCCGGTTCATCGGGCGACCCTTTTATTTTTGCAAAAGATAAATATTGCCATGCTTTAACTTGGGCTGGTTTTATAAAACGTTATGACTGGTTTGATCTAGATTTTAACTCTTCTATGCAGGCGCGATTTTACGGAATCCCATTAGGTAAAAAAGGCTATTATAAGGAACGATTTAAAGATCTTCTAAGTAAGCGCTATCGTTTTTCTGTTTTCGATTTAAGCGACAAACAACTTAAAAAAAATCTCAGGAAATTCAAAATAACAAAGTTTGATTATATAAACGGTTATACTAGTTCCATTGTCCAATTTGCAAAATACTTAAAACAAGAAAATCTTGTATTAAAAACTATTTGTCCTTCCTTAAGGGTTTGTATAGTAACTTCTGAAATGCTTTTTGAGGAAGACAGACCTCTTTTAGAAGAATGGTTAGGTGTTCCAGTTGTTAATGAATACGGTGCTGCCGAGCTGGGCTTAATTGCTTTTCAAAACAAAAAAAACCAATGGCTTGTAAATACGGATGATTTATATCTTGAAATTGTTGATGAAAAGAATGCGATTCTGCCTTACGGAGAATTGGGTAGAATTGTTATAACATCGCTATATAATAAAGCTCATCCTTTTATTAGATATGATTTAGGGGATATTGGTAAACTTTCAAAAGAAAGTACTGTGAGGAAACCCATTTTAGAATCATTAGTTGGACGAACAGATGATATTGTTAAATTACCAAGTGGTAAAAAAGCAGCCGGGTTAACTTTTTACTATGTTACAAAAACGATCATTGAAGATGATGGTAACGTCAAAGAATTTATTATTGAGCAACTAAAACTTGATACTTTTAAGATTTGTTATACGAGTACTTATGAACTTTCCGAAGAAAAATTAGCAAACATAAGAAAAGCCATTGCTAAATATTTAGAACCAAATTTAATAGTTGATTTTAAACGTAAAACAGTTTTAGAACGTTCGAACAGTGGTAAGCTAAAACAGTTTAAATCTTATTTGTAGAAACCACTTGTTTCGATTTTACAAAAAAGTGTTCGTTTAAAAAGATGAGCATATAATAAATAGATTTTAAATTTGAAAATCCTAAGCCTTTTTTGTAGACTAAATAATTATATTTAATAAGATTAAGTTTGTTTGAAGAGACGGAGTCTTTTCTTATCCTGTAATAAGCCAATGATTCTTGAATGCTTTTAGCGGGTTTACCAGAAGCTTTGATTGCTCTTAACCATAACAACCAATCTTGTCGCTTTCGTAAGTCAGGAGCCATTATTTTGCCTAATACCTTCGCGTTATACATACCTGTTAGATTTCCAATATAATTACTTTTTAAAAATTTCCTATAAGTAAGTTTTGGCAATGCTTTAATCAACTTATTAAGTGGTTTGCCCGATTCATTCATTTGTTCGTAACTACTAAAACATATATCGCACTCTTCCGTCTCCATAAATTCAATTTGAATTTGGAGTTTTTCTGGTTTCCATATATCATCAGCATCTAAAAAAGCAATATAATCACCCTTTGCTTCCATAATGCCCTTGTTTCTGGAAAAGGCTGTGCCAAGATTTTTTTCGTTTTTAAGAAGTTTTATGTTCGGGGTTTTTTCAATAAACTGATTAACAATGGTAATAGTCTTATCGTTAGAGCAATCATCTATCAATATTAGCTCCCAATAATTGTATGTTTGATTTATAACGCTGTTTATAGATTCTGAAATAAATACTTCAGAATTAAACATGGGGGTAATAATAGAAACTAAAGGTTTCAATATATATTATTAATAAGCTTTTTCATCCCCTCTAAACACATTAATTATTGTTTGAAAAATAATTTTAACATCTAATAGTAAGGACCAGTTTTCAATATAGAAAATATCATATTTAATCCTGTTAATAATGTCTTGGTCGGTTTCTACTTCACCTCTATAACCTTTAATTTGAGCTAGACCTGTAATTCCTGGTTTAACATGATGTCTAAAAATAAAATTGTATTTATCAATAATTTTTGAATAGTCTTCAGTGTAAGATAACATGTGCGGTCTTGGGCCCACAACGCTCATATCTCCGATTAAAACGTTGATAAATTGTGGCAGTTCATCTAAATTAGTTTTGCGCAAAAACTTACCAATATTTGTTACTCTACTATCGTCTTGTTTTACATATGTTCCTTTAATTTCTTGGGTAATTGTTAAAGATCTATATTTATAACAATAGAATTCTTTATAATTAATCCCGTTTCTTTTATGTCTATAAAACAAGGGGCCTTTTGATTCTGTTTTAATTAAAATAAATAAAATTAAAGAAAGCCAAGAGAGAACAAAAATTATTATAAATAGCGAAAAAACTATATCAAAACTTCGTTTAATAAATTTTACAAATTCATTATTGAGTATACCGTCTTGAATTGATAATACTGGAATATATGTATAATAATCTGTACGAAGTCGCTTTGTATAAAGCTTAAGTCTATTAGGCACAAATTTAATGTTACAATGATTCATATTGGCGTACTTAACAAACTTATTGACTTCCTTTTCAGTTAATTCGTCGATAGAACAATATATTTCATCAATACCTCCATTAGTTTCCAAAAAATTAAAACAATCGGAAATTGTCCCGGTAATATTTCTGTCTTTTGAATTATTAAAAACCCCTTTTACATTATACCCAAGTTCTTTCTTCTTTTTAAAATAAGTTCTAAGTTCTTCGATACTATCTCCACCGCCTGCAATGATAACATTTCTTATATTCCCCTTATAGTATAAGCGAAATGTTTTTAATATATAAAAACTTAATATTTTAACAAATCCAATTGCAACAAATGAATACAGTAAATAGTTTAAGGTGATTGTGGCCGGCAGTTTTATACTTCTAAACACTCCAACAAAGGCAAAAACAATGACTCCAAAAACCAGAAATTGTTTTATTAAAAGATAAATTATACTTAAAAACGACGTATGTCTATAAACCTTATAAAAATTTAAAAGAAGAGTCGACATTAACCATAAAACAAGGGAATATATAAAATATAGTAGGTACTTATTATTAAGAAATTTAAATGAAAAAAAGTATAAATTATTTTCATTTAAATTCAAAAAATAAAATGCTAAATAATTAATGACAAAAATATCATAAACAATTAAAATTGGTCTTAATAGCCACGAATATCTGCCCCGTTTAAATTCCATAAGCTACTTGTTTATATAGCCCGTAAAATCCTTATGCTCACTTTTATAAAGCTCTTCTTCTGTTAAACTCTTAAAATAATCAAAGGTGATTTTCATTCCTTCAGCTCTATCCACTTTTGGCTCCCATCCTAATAATTTCTTTGCTAATGATATATCTGGTTGTCTCTGCATGGGATCATTCACAGGTAATTCTTGATAAATCACCTTTTGAGTTGTGCCGGTTAACTTTATAATCTCTTCAGCAAAATCCTTAATTGATATTTCATGTGGATTGCCAATGTTTACAGGATATACATAATCACTTAATAAAAGCCTGTAAATGCCCTCCACTTGATCGTCCACATAACAAAATGATCTGGTTTGAGAACCATCACCAAATATTGTTAAATCTTCACCACGTAATGCCTGTCCCATAAATGCCGGTATCACACGCCCATCATTCAGTCTCATTCTTGGCCCATAGGTATTAAAAATACGAACTATTCGAGTCTCTATACCATGAAACCTATGATATGCCATGGTTATAGATTCTTGAAATCGTTTAGCTTCATCATATACTCCTCTTGGCCCTATGGTATTTACATTCCCATAATAATCTTCCGTTTGGGGGTGTACTAAGGGATCTCCATAAATTTCGGATGTTGATGCAATCAAAATCCTTGCTTTTTTAGCTTTAGCTAAACCTAATAAATTATGAGTTCCTAAAGAACCCACTTTTAATGTTTGAATTGGTATTTTTAAGTAATCTATAGGACTAGCTGGCGATGCAAAATGAAGGATATAATCTATTGATCCTTCAACAATGATGTGTTCTGTAACATCATGTTCAATAAATTCAAAATTTGGATGATTTATTAAATGTTGAATATTCCTTTTGTCTCCAGTAATAAAATTATCCATTCCAATAACTTTATAGCCTTCTTTAATAAATCGATCACACAAATGAGATCCCAAAAACCCTGCGGCACCTGTTATTAATGTTTTTTTCATTTCCCTTTTGTTTCTCTTCCAATTGAACTATAATAAAACCCTTCTTGTTGCATTTCCTTTAAATCATAAAGGTTTCGACCATCAAAAATTACTGGTTTGTTTAAACTCGTTTTTAATTTATCAAAATCTGGTGTTCTAAAAAGACTCCATTCTGTACAAATTATTAAAGCATCTGCATTTATCGTAGCCTCATCTTTGTTTAATGCATATAATATTTGATTTCCAAATTTTCTTTTTACGTTTGGCATTGCTTCGGGATCAAACACCTGAACATTAGCCCCTTTACTTAATAAAGCCTCGATGATGTATAAAGCTGGTGCTTCTCTAATATCATCAGTTTCAGGTTTAAACGCTAAACCCCAAATTGCAAAAGTTTTACCCTTTATATTATTGTTAAAATAGGTTTCAATTCTTGGAATTAAAATTTTCTTTTGAATATCGTTTACTTTTATAACAGCATTCAATATTTCAAACTCATAGCCTAAGTCTTTACCGGATTTGTATAATGCCTTTACATCTTTTGGAAAACAGGAGCCTCCATAGCCTATTCCCGGAAATAAAAATCTTTTTCCAATTCTAGAATCTGTCCCCATTCCTGCTCGTACTTTATCAACATCTGCGCCTACTTTTTCACAAAAATTAGCAATTTCATTCATGAAAGTAATTTTGGTCGCTAGAAATGAATTAGCTGCATATTTAGTAAGTTCAGCAGATTTTTCGTCCATGATAATTACTGGATTACCTGACCGAACAAAAGGCTTATATAACTTTTCCATTAACTCAATCGCCTTTTGAGAAGTTGAACCAATAACAATTCGCTCCGGTTTTAAAAAATCATCAACAGCAAATCCTTCACGCAAAAACTCAGGGTTTGACACTACATCAAATTCAATATTTGTATGACTCGAAATTACTTCGCAGACTCTTTCTGCTGTCCCAACAGGTACCGTGCTTTTATCAACTATAACTTTATAGCTTTTTAATAACCTGCCAATATCTGAAGCACATCCTAATACATAAGATAAATCCGCAGAACCATCCCCGTCTTCTGGTGTTGGCAATGCTAGAAATATAATATCCCCATGCTCTAAACCTTCTTCTAACGACGTAGAAAAATTCAACCTGTTTGCGTTAATGTTTCTCTGAAATAATACATCTAAATGGGGTTCATAAATTGGCAAAACCCCTTTTTTCATTTTATCGACCTTTGTCTTATCAATATCTATGCACAATACATTATTTCCTGTTTCTGCTAAACAGGTGCCTGTAACCAAACCTACATAACCCGTTCCTATTACTGATACTTTCATTCTACTTTCTTAAATTCATTAATACGCCTTTTCTTCTCCTTTAAACATATTCAAAACTGTTTGAATAATTATATTAAAATCTAAAAGTAAGGACCAGTTTTCAATGTAAAATACATCATACTTTGTTCTATTTACAATATCCTCTCTTGTTTCAATTTCTCCTCTATAACCTCTCACTTGTGCTAAACCTGTAACGCCTGGTTTTACAAAATGTCTCATCATGTATTTAGATATTTTTGGGCCATACATTTTGTTCTGTCTCCATAAATGTGGGCGGGGACCAACAACAGACATGGTCCCAAACAATACATTGAAAAACTGAGGCAATTCATCAATACTTGTTCTCCTAATAAACTTACCTACACGAGTCACCCGGGAGTCATTTCTAGTGGCAGAATCTTCTGATCTAGAATTTATAGTCATCGATCTAAATTTATAGCACCCAAACCCTCTCTCTTTAATTCCTGGCCGGTTTTGTTGAAAAAAAACAGGCCCTCTGCTTTCTAAAATGATTATTAAACCTAATATGGGTATTAACCAAGAAAGGATAAAAATTATTACAATACCTGAAAAAATAATATCAAAAATTCGTTTGGTTATAGAATTTATTGGATCATCTAAAGGAATATCTCGTAATGAGAGTATAGGTGTAATATCGTAATAATTCAAGTGTAAATTTTTACTAAATAGCTCCTCGCTATCGGGAATAAATTTTAACGTTTTTAAATTTATATCACAGAAATCAATAAACTCCTTTATTTGGCTATTTGTTAATTCTTTTACTGAACAATATACTTCATCAATCTTATTTTTTATTATATAATCAAAACTTTGAGCAATAGACCCCTTCTTTTCCTTATCTTCTTCATTAGTGAAATACCCTATAAACTTATAACCATATCCTAGATTATAATTAAAAAATTGTTCTAACTTTTTTGTAGTTTCATTCCATCCTATTATTACAACTTGTTTATAATTACTTCCAGTTATAATTCTGTATTTTCTAAATATTGTATGTAAAAAAATTCTCCATATATTAAATACTACTAAGGTAACAGCAAAAAATATAATAATATTTTCAAAAGGAACTTTTGAATCATTTATATATAAATAAGTAAAAATTAATAAAACAAAAATTGATATTTGCT
Source organism: Yeosuana sp. (assembly GCA_036525815.1). Lineage (GTDB taxonomy): Bacteria > Bacteroidota > Bacteroidia > Flavobacteriales > Flavobacteriaceae > Yeosuana. Next base: position 15,827 of record DATCZQ010000138.1, read on the forward strand.
TAGACAGCAAAGAAACTATTTTAATGACTTTAGTAAATCTGTAAACTTTGTAAAAAGAAAAGGATATTGAAAGAATTATCCAAAAACTTATAAAAAACAATAAATCTATTGG
>DATCZQ010000139.1:0-7022 GCA_036525815.1 Yeosuana sp.
GGATCCTTTGGCAAACTCTCTTCTGCCAGATCATCAGGAATTGCAGGTGAAAAAGGATGGGTATACGGATGGGATAAAAAACCTATGCGTTATATAAATGATGATGACAGAGATTTGATGCAAGACGAATTACATGCAGAATGGGCGGTAAAAAAAATAAAAGAATTAGAAACCAGCAATGATAATCAAGCATTCTTTATGGGAATAGGTTTTGTAAGGCCACATACTCCCTTACATGCACCAGATAAATATTTTGATATGTTTCCGTTAGATAAAATTGAATTGGAGAAGTGGATGATTGATGATGAAAAAGACACTTTTTACAATACTAATTTTGACCCGAACGATAAGGATAATAATAAAGGACATAGATATTATAAAATGTTATTGGAATCCTATAATGGCGATAGAGAATTGGCGCTCAAACATTTTTTACAAGCCTATTTAGCCTGTGTGACATTTGTAGACGAACAAATTGGAAAAGTGGTAGATGCTTTAAATGATAGTAAATTTAAAGACAACACCATTATTGTTTTTACAAGTGACCATGGATGGCAAATGGGAGAAAAAAATTATTTATTTAAAAATTCTCCGTGGGAAGAAAGTATAAGAATTCCTATGATCATAAAAACACCAACCTCCAAATCTGGCTTAAAAGTTAATCATCCTGTTTCATTGATTGACCTCTATCCTACTTTAAAAGACTACTGTCAATTAATAGGAAGTAATAAATACAACGAATCTGGAGGAGCTATAGGGGGCTATAGTTTAAATTCATTTATAGAAGAAAATGATGCAGAATGGAAGGGCCCAAATGGCGCTTTAACGGTTGTTGGTAATTACGGAATTAAGATTCCAACCGAGAAGCAAAATTTTTCATACAGAACGCAAAATTGGCGCTATATACGTTACGGAAATGGTCAGGAAGAATTATACAATCATAAAAAAGACCCTTATGAATGGCATAACCTTGCACATAAAAAGAAATTTAAAAAAATTAAAGATCAATTATTTAGTGAAATGGACATTATTTTGAACAAAAAATAATGGTGATTGGAACAAATTAAAATTATATATACAACCTCTATTTCAACCCATTTGACCAGATAGTTTTGCTTTAATAGCACACGCCGTTTTTGTAATTGCTAAACCACCCTTTCCTGTGCATTTAACACATGTAGGCATTTGACTACTGACACTGGATACGGTACTTATAACCTCATCTAAAGGAATTAATGCATTATATCCGGAGGCAACCATGCTCGCTGAAGAAAGGGCATTTACTGCAGCACTTACATTTTTACCAAGACAAGGTGCTTCAACACGATCAGCAATTGGGTCGCATACCAAACCAATCATGTTTTGTATCGCCATTGAAGCTGCGTCAATGGCTTGTTTTGCAGTGCCACCAAAAAGCTGCACAATACCGGCCGCCGCCATGCCGGCAGAGGCACCACATTCTACCTGACAACCATGCTCTTCTGCCGAAAACCCCGGACCATTAGCAAAATAAACACCTACCAAGCCTGCCGCAAAATAGGCTTGAATAAGTTCTTCTTCACTTGCATTTAATTCATCTGCAACTGCTTTTAATACGCCGCCAACAGCGCCACAAGAACCAGCGGTTGGATTAGCAACGACAACTTCCATAGCACTTTTTGATTCCATTATTGCTGAAACATTTTTAATTATTTCATTTACAATGGAGTTCTTTAAAATTTTTCCTGCTTTTGCCGCTTTATCAATCAAATGAGACTGTTGAGGTAAAATACGATCTTTATAAACCGTTCCCTGCAATCCTGTTTCAATACTTTTATTTATAATATTGACATGGTTAACCATGATTGCATTCACTTCATTAGCCGATAATCCACTTTGAGATTGCTCATAGATTAAACCTAACTTTCCTAAATCATAATGATGCTCATTACTATATTCTATAAGAGAATCGATGGTTGTATATGGCACTGTTTGTTCATTTCCGGCAATGATTGGTAATACAGGTTTTAATAAAATCACTTCATTAACTGACCATTTTTCTTTTAACATGGTCAAAGTATCATTAGAAAGATGATCAGATAGTTTAACGTTTATTAAAGTTTTGCCATTATTTATGGATTTATTTATGGACTTTAATTCCGGTAAGGCTCGTTTTATCGCATCAAAAATGTCGATCTCCTCATCTAAAAGGAATATTAATTCATAATAATCTCCTCTTATACTTACTTCAAAACCGTTCAACTCTTGAATTTCAAAGGCGCCACCACCAAGCGATGCTGCCAAAGCACCTACCTTTTTACCATTAATGCCTTCTAAATTGAGTCTAACCGTATTGACATGTTTCGTTTTAAAGGAATCAACTTTATAGCTAATTAATATGCCTCTCTCAGCCGCCACCTCTTCCGTTTTTTTCATTAAATCATCAGTCATTTCTAATCCTAGTAATCCGCCGTCAATACCCAAAGTGGTTCCTTGTTCTCTATAATTCGGGGCCCAAGCGCCATTTCTATCAAAATCTATAACAGCGCTTTTAAGGGGTTCTTGCAACATTTCTAAACAGATTGTTGCGATTCTCCAAGAAGCCGCTGTATGTGAACTAGAGGGCCCTCGCATAACAGGACCAATAACATCATTAAAAATACTAGGTAATTTTCCCATGTTAAAACTTATTTATTGTAAAACATACCTGTAAGATATATAATTTTCTGTTTGTATATTATTATAAATACGGTCAAACCTCTAATAATCTGATACTTTTTAAGATTATTAATACTCACAAGTTTTAAAAGGGTATAAAAAGAGATATTGTTTAAAAGATATTTATAATAACTATATTAGGAACAAATTTGATTTTAGACTTCTTTCAGGTGTGTGGAGTACTCCTTGGTTGGTTAATAGCACAAAGCACATCTTTAAGGAGTTATTTATAACGTATTCAGAACACGTTTTAAATATAATAAGACATGTATAATGGATTTTAAAACTGCTTTGGTTGTTTCAATAATATCGACAATTATTCAGAAAAACTCAACCAATCTCCTCCCCCGGTATCTATAAAATACCATACCAAAATAACACCTGTTAATAATCCCAAAATGGTTGCAACAGTAGCAATAGTTGATGTACCTTTATCTTGTAGCTGTATTTTATTGAGTTCATTAACTTCTAAAGGTCTTTTTATGGTTTCTCCTTTTGTTTTCTGAATGCCATAAAAATGGTCATTTTCAAATATGATGCGCTGAAATTTATAGCTTTCCTTTGTTTTCATTTCAACTTTTGCTTTTAATTCTTGTTTTGCTGCCTGCTCCAGTGAAACAGAAGTTTTTTGATAGGCCACACAACTTTGAAAAAGTATTAACGTCGTAAAAAGTAAGACTAAATGTTCAAAATATTTTCTTATAGTGGTCATGATAATAAATTAAATGGATTAAAATATTATTTAAACATATATGTAATTTTACTTATTTTCAATGATAATTATCAACCAATAACTGCTTGACTATAAATAAATTCTTTGTTGAGGTTATTTATACTGAAGAACGAAATACCAAAACCAAAGTAAGGGGTTTTAAACACGGACATGGTCTGGATAAGTACATTCAAATCTTTTAATTTATAATAGGACCTATTCAGCTAAAAATTTTTATATATTTGGCTAATAGCAATTACTATTTACCTTAACATTCTCTTCCTAATAATTTATAGTATCGCTCAATGCTTTGTTTACCAATAGCTATAAAATCACTTATTATTAATTTAAATTTTTTATATGAAGCACTTATTATTAACTTTTATTCTAACACTACCTTTTATATGTTTAGGCCAAATAAATGAAGGGCATAACTATTTTTCTTTAGATTTTAAGGATGTTGTAGAAACAGATGGCTTAATTTATTCTAAGGCCGATACAACTTTAGTGACCGGAAGAGTAGTACGTTACAATAAAAAAAATAAAGAAAAAAAATATATTATCGTTACAAAAGGGAAACCTGACAATTTAGGCTGGATATCAGTCAAAGACAAATATACACCTCCGGAAGAAAATGGTCTAGGATTGCTCGTTACAGGTGCTGCACAAGTAATAGATCTTATTGATCCTATTGATATACCAAACAGCCGAACACAACATGCCTCTGATGCCAGTATTGACAGTTATCTTGACTATAACAAAGAATTTATTAAAAAAGAATATAAGGAAGTATCATACAGAAATAAGATTTCAAAGAATCTGAAATCAGAGTACGAAGTAAGTATTAAACCCTTTGAAGAAAATAATAAAGAGGGCCAGATTGAAGATAAAGGAAATTATATTGATGGAAAGAAAGAGGGGCTTTGGGAAGAGTATTATGAAAACGGACAATTAAAAGCAAAAGGTGTTTATAAGGATGGTAAAAAAGACGGAACTTGGGAAGTATTTAATGAACGAGCTAAGTTAAAAGCAAAGATTAACTATAGATTGGGCATTAAGATGAAAACTGAAAAATTCAATTAGATTTTACAACTATAATTCTAAAGACATGCGCATTAACTGTTAAGGCAAAGATAAGTTTTTTATTGTGGTTTTTATGATTCAGAACATAGCGGTATTACAGGGGTTAGAAGTTTTAAATACGGGAATAGTATTGACAAGTATTCACCAAAGATTGATTAATCAATTTATATTTACTAATTATTTAGATTTTTATAAGTATTGTAGACTAAATGTGGGCCAATATTAAAAATAAAAAATATAACTAATTGATCTACAGTTATTAAAGTTTTATTAAGCAGAGAAATCGGAACTTGAATATAAGAGAATATTATTTTATTGGTAATCAACTACCTTTTTTTGAAATATAAAGGGGCATAAACGCCCCTTTTGATTACTATTTGATAATCATTAATTATATCCAAAATACCATGTTATCATTTGTTATGAGTAAAAGACATGTGGTTATTAGAAGATATAATGTGGTTTTCCAATCCATATACAACTTTGTTGAGATGGTTTTGCAACTTTTCCAATGTTTCTTTCTTTTTAATATTCATTTTTCCGTTGTTTCTAAAAAGATCTTCATAGTTAATAGAAAAATTTTCCCATCCTCCTGAGTATAATGCTTCCGGAAAATGAACTTTAAAGTCATTAATTTCTATACAAATCTTATTATCAAGACATCGAAATGCTAGTTCATACTTTACATCATAATCATTTTTAAAAAGATGACTCTGATCCATGTATAAATCATCGACCGTAGAAACAAGAGTTATGACTTTGTTGCATTCTTGTTCTCTAACAATATTATCGTCTAAATAAAAGTTAACACTTATCCAATCTTTAACTAATTCATAATTGTCTTCAGCCGATAAATTAGAAATGTCTATAATAACTTCTTTAGGAGGAAAAACAGGTGATTCAGCGCTAACTTCAAATTGATTTTGTGAAAATGTATAAATACACACAAAAAGGGTGAAAATTAATAAGTTGTGTTTCATGATAATAGTTTTTAAAATGTAAGACATATTTTGAAAATCAAATAGGCATTAAATCAGTCGCACGTATATTGTTAAAAGTCCCGCACGTAATTGAAATCAACACGAGTATTTGAAAGAAGAAAATTATTAAATCTTGCCAATATTTAAGGTGTTATAAAACATATCCGAATATGTTATAAAATTTTATCTTCACAACATTTAGTTATTTAAAACCAAAATTTTTTGTAACTTAATGAGTTATTATCACTATAGAAAGTACATTGCGTTAGAAGACCCATTTCTGAACCTCAATTTGTTTTGGGATAGTATTTTTAGAAATTAAAATTCAATAATTGTGGATTCGACCTTCAATAAACCGAACATCAAATCTAAATGCGCGTCTTGTGATCTAAAAAATTTATTTGTTTTCCGTCATTTAAATATGGAGGAATTAAGTTGCTTATCCAACCAAATGGATCAATTAAATTATGAACCGGGTGAGTTCATTTTCAAACAAGGTGCTTCTCCAATTGGGTTTATATGTTTAAAAAAAGGTAAGGTCAAAATCACCCAATTAGCTCATAATGGCAAAGAGCAGATTATTGATTTAAAATCACCACCAGACACTCTTGGTATTCGTGCCTTGTCCACCAGTTCTAAATATCAATCTTCGGCTGTCGCATTGGACCATGTAAGCATTTGTCTAATTCCCAATAAAGATTTTTATAACATATTGGATTACTGTCCAAGTATATATAAGGAGTTATTCAGCTATATAGGAGAGCGTTTGGTTAGAGCTGATCAAAGGCTGGTGTCACTTACCCAAAAAACACTCAGGGCGAGATTGGCTGATACCTTATTGCTATTACAAGGAAACATAGGTGAAGATTTTGAGGGGTACATTGATATACCCTTAAAGCGATCAGAAATGGCACAACTGTCAAATATGACCACTTCGAATGTCATTCGCACATTATCAGAATTTAAGCATGATAAACTAATTGATTGTAAGGACAGAAAGATTAAAATAATTGGAAAGAAGAAACTATCTAATATTAGTGATTTTGACAAGTTTTAAAATCACTTAGCCAAATTTTTTTTGTTTATCTTCAATATTTATACAATAATTTGTTGAGGTTGTTTATGATGTCTGGCACCATGTAATTCAGAGATCAGGAGTTTTAAATATGGTCAGGCTTTGGATTAGTGTGCAAGAGACCTAAGTAGAGGAATTTAAAATTCAGTATCATTTGAAAAAAAAAATGGTTTTTATAATTAGTAGCCTTTTTGATGTTTATGGTTAGAATATAGGTACTCTCATTTATTGCAAAATTCAAAATCCTATTTTACTTCTTTTTGCAATTTCCGCTAAAAATTCTTTTAAACCTCCACATATAAAAAATCGCATGCTGAAATATTTAAATTACTTTTATGTAGTAAATGAAGCATAAAGTAAGAGATTAAGATACTATCTCATATAAAAAGAAACATTTACAACCAAAAGTTTAACTAAAAAATGTAATTATGAAAACAATAAATCCAATGGGGAAACTACTATTACTACTTTTTGC
>DATCZQ010000140.1:0-8665 GCA_036525815.1 Yeosuana sp.
TCCCTGAACCATTAGCACCGATTATTCCATAACAGTTACCCTGAGTAAATGTTGTATTTACTTCATCAAATAAAATGCGTTTACCAAATTGTACTGAAAGGTTTGATACTGATAACATAAAGGTTGTTTTGAATTTTGTGCAAAAGTAGAAAAATCAAACCGTAAGACGAAACTTAGTTTGTTTATTTTTTTATAGGACTTATTATATGTAATACGTTAAATTTATTCTTATAACAAATTGAATATGAAACTACTACCCTACATTCTCAAATATTTAACAAGGTCTTAACAAGCCATCTTGATTGCAACCTATAAATTTGTAGGTAGATGGACAGAAATTCCAATACCACAGAGGGGTCAAAATTATGAGAATTTTAGTTTTTAATACAATATTAGCTTTATTACTCTTTGCCTGTCAAAAGGATGTTAAAGAGGCAGGTGAACAGGCTTTTTTAGGTGGTGAAATTATTAATCCAAATGGTGATTTCGTTACGCTTTCAAAATCTGATAAAGTCATAGATACTATTAAACTTGACAACCACAATAGATTCTTATATAAAATAAGTCATCTTGAATCTGGATTTTACACATTCAAACATGGTAGCGAAATCCAGATGGTCCTTTTGGAACCAAAAGACAGCATCATGCTTCGATTAAATACTCTTGATTTTGATGAATCATTAGTATACAGTGGCCCTGGAGCAAATAAAAACAATTATTTTATCAATGAATTTTTACAAAATGAAATTATTGAAAAAGAAATATTTAAACTATGTCAGTTAGACCCCCTTACATTTGAGATTAAAATAAATCAAATTAAAGAGAAAAAAAATAAGGCGCTTGGTGATTTTATAAATAAAAATAAAACCTCAACACTATTTAAGGAAATTGCTGAAGCCAATATCAATTACAATTATTATTCGAGTAAAGAAATTTATCCTATTATAAATTTTGGTTACAACAATAAGACCGTTATTAAAGATTTGCCAAAAGACTTTTATAGTTATAGAAAAGATGTTGATTATAATAATGAAGGCTATCTAGAGTATTTAAGTTATAACTCTTTTTTGAGGTCAAATTTTAATAATTTATCACTTGAAAAGCATTTAGATCATGCAACGGAAAACCATTTTAGTAGTACTTCTTCTTGTTATAATCTTGATAAATTAAATTTAATTGACAGCTTAGTAAACAACCAAACAATTAAAAACGATTTGTTGTTTTATTTTACAATGTCCTTTTTAACAAAAAATAAAGACGTTGAAAATAACGAACCAATTAAAAAATCCTTCTTAAGTAAAAGTACTGATCAGAAAAACAACGAAATAATATCAAATCTTACGGTTGCTTTAAATAATCTTAAGCCAGGAGAGAAATTTCCAAATATAAATTTAGTAAATTCTCAAAATTCTGATTTAAATTTTAATTCACTAATCAAAGGACCAACGGCAGTATATTTTTGGTCATATAAATTTTATGACCATTTTAGAGACAGTCATAATAAAGTAAATGAACTAAAAATCAAGTATCCGGAAATCGATTTTATTGCTGTGAATATCGATGAACAAAACAATAAAATCTTTGAAAAAGCTTTAAAAAGTAATAGATTCTCGATTATAAATGAGTTTCAATTTAAAAATCCTGAAGAATCTATGCATACACTTGCTATTTATCCAATGACTAAAGTTATCATCATTGATAAAGATCATATTATCGTTAATAGCAATGCCAATATGTTTTCAAGTAACTTTGAAGAACAGCTTTTAGGACTCATAAGTAGATAATACTTTATTCAAATAAAAAAGCCTCAAACTATTTAAAGTTTGAGGCTTTTTTATTTGAATTTCTAATTTTTAGTTTCCCTTTTTATAATCTGCTAAAAATTGAGCTAAACCTAAATCAGTTAAAGGATGCTTTAATAAGCCTTCAATAGCACTTAAAGGCCCTGTCATAACATCTGCCCCTAATTTAGCACAATCAATAATATGCATAGTGTGTCGCACCGAAGCTGCTAAAATTTGGGTTTCAAAAGAATAATTATCATAAATAAGACGAATTTCAGAAATCAAGTTTAAACCATCCGTAGAAACGTCATCTAAACGTCCAATGAACGGCGACACATAGGTTGCTCCAGCTTTGGCAGCAAGTAATGCCTGCCCTGGAGAAAACACTAAAGTCACATTCGTTTTTATTCCCTTTTCTGAAAAATATTTACAAGCTTTTATACCATCTTTAATCATTGGTAGTTTCACAACAATTTGATCGTGTAACTCTGACAGTGCTTCCCCTTCACGAATCATACCCTCAAAATCTGTTGCAATGACCTCAGCACTCACATCACCATCAACAATATTACAAATATCTACATAGTGTTTCATAATATTATCATGTCCTGTAATACCTTCTTTAGCCATTAATGAAGGATTGGTAGTTACGCCGTCAAGGACACCGAGGTCTTGAGCTTCTTTTATTTGTTTAAGATTTGCTGTATCAATAAAAAATTTCATAGAATATAGTTGTTTATGTTTTTCTTAAAAATAATCGCGAATTTACAATAATTGAACACTTTGAAAGGTCATTTCCTATTAAAACATATTAACAAATAATTTACCAAAATTTAATTTACTACGATTTTATAGGCTTTGCTAGTTGATTCTTCACATAATCCATCACAATCATTTAGACGGTTTTCACAATCTTCGGCATAATTAAAGGCCTGTTCCACACTTAGCCTCACTGTAAAATTATAGGTTCCAGAAACCGAAGGTGTCCCCTCTATAATAATAGTCCTATAATCTATATAATAATCAATTCCTCTGGGCAATGCACCATCAATAGAGAAATAGTAATTGTAACTGTCATCAGAAGGCTCATTTTTAATATCAGCCGAAATTAATTCACTATAAAATTGATCAACCTGAGCAGGTGCAAGGGTATTATTTGATAGCTCTGGATGCCTATTTATAATACATTCCAAAACGTCTTGACAACTATGCAATGATACTAAAGTTAACAACAGAATTAGCGAAGATATTTTTTTCATAAGTAATTAATTTAAAAGAATTAGTCTTAAATTATATTTAAAAAAGATTATAACTTATAATGATTCAACAATAATTTCTCATATATTTTATCAGGTAAAATTCGTTTTAAAAAAATAGAAAACTTTTGCATAAAGGCCCCGACCTTATAATGCCCTTTAGGATTTTTTGTGTTTATAATTTCAAATACAGCTTCAGCCATCATTTCAGGATTGCTCCCACTATCGACATGTGAATTCATCAACTCCAAAGTACGTCCATAAGGTTTATAGTAAGGAGACTTCTCAAGTAATGGCGAATGAAATCTTCCAGCGGCTATATTAGTAGCAAAATCACCAGGGGCAATATTGGTCATGTGAATATTAAAATCTTTCAATTCCATTCTAAAAGATTCTGTAATAATTTCAAGAGCTGCTTTACTTGCACTATATATCCCTCTATAAGGTAGTCCCATATAACCAGCTATAGATGTTATGTTTATAATTAAACCCGATTGCTGTTGTCGCATTTGTGGTAAAACCGACTTAATGACATTTAATGGCCCAAAAAAATTAGTCTCAAAATTGTTTTTTATTTCTTCTTCAGGAATTTCTTCAATAGGTCCAGTAATACCAACCCCTGCATTATTAACTAACACATCAAGCTTTCCCTCTTTTTCAATAATTGCTTTTACCGTGTTTCTAATTGATAATAAATCCTTTACATCTAAGGGCAAAATAGGAAATTTACTGTCTTCATGTTTATCAGGTTGTCTACTAGTTCCATATACCACAAAGCCTCTATTATTTAGGAATTCACCTATAGATTTACCAATTCCAGAAGAACCACCGGTAATTAAAACAACTTTAGACATGCTTTTATATTTTATTAAAACGATAAAGTTACTATTGTAATTGATTTTAAGGAAAGAAAAAAGCACAAAAAAAAAGGCAAGCTACCTACATCACACCGCTACGACCATTTACCTTTGCTTCGTTCCCGACCTGGAGGATTCAACAGGAGCTGGTTGTGTAGGACTTGCCGGCTGCAAAGATACAACCTTTTAAAATTTTCACAATGATTTTTTAAACTGATTTTAAATAAATATCTTGCTTAAAATTTATAATTCAAATGAATATTTTTAAACACCTCACAATCATATTTTTAAGTATTCTACTTATAGCCTGTGGGACAAATAATGGTCGAAATAAAGGTGGGTTTATCTTAAAAACGAATTCAAAAAATAATACTTTTTCAAATAATGAAACCTTAAGCTTGTCTTTAGAAAATCCTAAAAATCAAACTATTGATTCCATTGTATTTAAACTTGACTACAAAACAATTGGAGAATCTTCGCCCTTATACGATTTTAAATTAGGTAAACAAACTATTGAGGCTGTGGTTTATTTTAATAATGAGCATCAATCCGTCTTTCAAAATATTATTATTTTAAACAATGAAACACCAAAAATATTTACTTATAAGATAATTAATGAATATCCTCACGACATTACTTCATACACACAAGGACTAGAATTTTTTAATGATACTTTATATGAAAGTACGGGACAATACAAAGAATCTAAACTGAGAAAAGTTGATTACAAAACAGGAAGTATCCTAAATAATATAGATCTAGCAGATGAGTATTTTGGTGAAGGTCTTACCATTTTAAATGACAAAATATATCAATTAACCTGGCAAAAAGGGATTGGCCTTATTTATGACTTAAAGAGTTTTGAAAAAACGAACAGTTTTAAGTATGGAAAGAGTAAAGAAGGTTGGGGATTATGTAATGACGGTAAGGTCATTTATAAAAGTGATGGCTCTGAAGATTTATGGATTTTAAATCCTGAGACTATGGTGGAGCAGGAATATATTCAAGTATACACTAATAAAGGACCCATTAAAGAAATAAATGAGCTTGAGTGGATAAATGGTAAAATTTATGCTAATAGATATCAAAAAGATGGTGTAGCAATAATAAACCCTAAAAATGGCGCTGTACTTGGGGTTATTGATTTTTCTCCATTGAAAAAATTAGTGAAACAACATCAAGGATTAGATGTTTTAAATGGTATTGCTTATAATCCAAAAACAAAAACCGTTTTCGTAACCGGTAAAAGGTGGGATAAATTATTTGAGATTGAAATAATTGAATATTAATTCTTTTTAGATTGAAATCTAAAAAAACTCTGAGAAATTGGTATGATTAAAAGCCCCACTATTACAAAAACAAAAAACGCATTTTTTAAGCCAAAAGCATGTGCCAAATAGCCTATCATGGGCGGACCTATAAACATCCCTAAAATTCCATAAGTTGAAATAATAGAGATGGCCATTCCTGGTGAATACTTATCAGAAGAACCCGCTAAGGCAAAGGTCATAGGAAAAATGGCAGCCGTACCAAATCCAACCAAACAAAATCCTAAAAGAGCTGACCAGAAAAATGGAAATAAAATGGCTGTTAATATACCTATTGTTATGACTGTAGAACTAAAAACATAAGTCCTTTTTGCCCCTATCTTATTTATCAATTTATCAGAATAAAACCTTGATAAGGCCATACAGGTCATAAAAGAAAGATAGCCATATGTAAAGACGTCTTCTTGAATAACTTCTTTAAAAAACACCCCACTCCAGTCAAACATGCCGCCTTCACAAATAGCAGCTAAAAAAATAATGATACCTAAATATAAAATAAAAGGATCTGGCTTTCCGAAAATAAGTTTATTGCCTGTAGGCGATTTATCATTTTTGATTGTGAAATGATAGGCTATAACAATAAGAACCAATGATAATATAGAAACTGCGAGTAAATGATTGGCTATACCTACATGAAGTTTTACCATTATGGTTGAAAATGCAACACCAACCAAACCACCAGTACTCCACAGCCCATGAAAAGAACCCACGATTCGTTTTTCAAATTTTCTCTGTAAAATAAGAGATTGTGTATTCATGGCTATATTTAGTATGCGCATAAAGAACGAGAAGAAACTAATTGCTACAATTAACATAAAGGTAGATTGAATATACCCAATCCAGATCAATGAAAAAATAAACAAAATAAAAGAGACTAATAAAGGCTGTCTGCTATCAAATTTTGATACTAACCATCCCGAAATAGGCAAACCAATTAAGGAGCTTACAGGCATAGCTAAAAGGATGGTACCGAGCTCTGCTTCGTTTAAGTTGAAAAATGTTTTAATAGTTGGAATTCGAGAAGCCCAGGTAGCAAAACTAAGTCCTGATAAGAAAAAATAAGTTCCTAAGGCAATTCTTTGTTTGACTTTTAATTCCATTATAAAAATAAAGGCAAACTGTAAAAACTTGCCTTTTGAATTTAAATATCTAAACTATTTATATAATTCCTTATAATATTGCTCGGCCATTCTATGACTAGAAAATTCTGGAATAACATCATCTATCCCTTGAAACACCATTTTTTGCCATTCTTCAGGACGATCATAGTACATAGGTATCACTTTGTTCTCAAGAATATTATATAAGTTTTCAGCATCTAATTTATCTTGTTCCCAAACCGGCATGTTATGATCAAGCTCAGGTATCACAAAACAGTTTTTACCATCCTTTTGAAATTCGGGAATCCATCCATCATTAATAGATACATTAATAGATCCATTCATGGCTGCGGTCATACCGCTTGTTCCTGAAGCTTCACGAGTAATTCTAGGGGTGTTTAACCAAACATCTGAGCCTTCTTTAAGCTTTCTGGATAAATCCATTTCATATCCAATTAAAACGGCCAAATTTGGTGCTGTTTTAGAATAATTTACGAGATGATTAAAGATATCAATAGCATAATAATCAAAAGGATATGGTTTTCCGGCCCAAATAATTTGAACAGGATATTTAGAATTAGAAATTAATCTTTTAAATCTTTCAATATCATGTAACAATAAATCTGCACGCTTATAACCCGCAAAACGTCGGGCCCAAACAAAGGTTAAGACGTTTGGATCAAATATTTTTTTTGTTTGATTTAGAACTTCATCAAATAATTGTTGCTTCAGTTCTCCTTTTCGTTTCTTAAATGCTTTAGTATTTCTCTTTTCCCAAGCTTTTTTAATTTGGTTGTCTTGCCAAAAGTTTTGATTTTGAGCATTTGTAATAGGAATAATTTTACATGTTTTATCATAGTCCTTCCACATATCATTTGAGACTACAGCATGTAATTTTGATACTGCATTTGCTTTTTTAGCCATTCTTAGAGCAGAAACCGTATAATTAATCATTCCTCCATTGACTGTTTCTTTTTCTAATTCTTCTTCAGAAAGCGTTTTACCAAAAAAACCACATCTATTTAAATGACGTCCATCACGCTCTTCATTTCCCGCCTTTTCTGGAGTATGCGTAGTGAAAGCAAATTGATTTCTTTTGACGCCTTTATCCTTTAAATAATAAAAAGCGGGTAATCCATGACCTTCATTTAAATGATAAATATCTGCACCGCCCAATGCTTCAACCAGTTTTGCTCCTCCAATTCCCAAAACTATGCTTTGTGAAACTCTCGTTACCTCATTAGAATCGTATAAATGATTGGTAATTGTTCTAGATAAAAAGTCATTACCATCAACATCAGTACTCAATAAATAAATCGGTGCTGAACCAAAAATTTCTGGTTTCAAAAGATAGGCCCGTACTTTTACGTCGGGATTATCATGCAATTTTACAGAGACCTCAATTCCTGTATCCTCTAAGAAATGATATGCCTTTTCAGTAAAATCGGTACGTAATGTTTGGTCATCATTTCTGGATTGATCATAGTATCCGTATTTCCATAGCATTCCAATACCTATCACATTCTGTTTAAGTTCATGTGCAGAACGCATATGAGATCCTGCTAAAAAGCCAAGTCCTCCTGAATAAATTTTTAATGCCTGGTGGATACCAAACTCCATACTAAAGTAAGCTACTTTCTTTTCAAATTGCTTTACTGGTGTATATGGGTGGATATTATTATTTGTCATCTGAAATTATTTTTAAAGGTGCAAATGTATTTATAATTAATAAATTAACCATATACGATTTTGCTAATAATTTAAAAATAATAGAATATTTAATGATCCCCCAATGAAGTAAGTTTTTTAGCTAGCTAAAGAACAATCTTTGCAGTCTTTTACTAGACCATAATAAGTTTCTCGGTATTTATGAAGTGTTTTAACAGGTAAACCTAAAAGATATTTTTTAACATAAGTAACATTAATCGTCAACTCACCCATCTCTTTACTGTATCGTCTTTCTGTTTTAGTTTTTCTTTTTATTTGTATTACTTTCATGAAAATTGTATTAGCCGATAAGGTATGAAACAAGAGCTAAGCTGAAAGGAATAGATGTTAAAATAGTGTTAAATTAAAAGCAAATAATATGAAGATATCTTGATGAAAAAATCAAATAAGCCTTATTAATTACCTTCGAATATAGATAAAGTAAACTTAAGGTCAATTTGGTTTAAACACTAATGCACAGGACTTTGTGTGCAAGGACAGTTACTGATGCCTCGTAGAAAATCTAAGCCTATAGTGATCACATGGGTTCCCGAATTGTAACTTGATAAATCATTAATGGTTACCTGATAAGCATATCCAAAATAAAATACAGCCTTTTTAAAACCTACCATA
>DATCZQ010000141.1:0-28364 GCA_036525815.1 Yeosuana sp.
GGTTTTCAATTTTTGTTGCTGTTTGTGTAGCGATTTGGGCTATTGCTGCCATCAAAGCTTTTGAAAAAGCTGAAAGAAATGACTAATTGGAAGTCCTTTTCCTTTTTTTACTTTTTACAGTTTGATATGAGTTCTCTATAGTTTTTTTCCTGTATTAATCAAACTAAGGAATGCTGCTTTGTATTTTTGTCCTATAGGAATTTTATGATTGTGAATTGTAATTAAATGACCTTCTAAACTATTCATTTTCTTAAAATTAATTGCGTATGATTTGTGGGTTCTAATAAACATTAACTCCGGCAGTGACTCCAAAACAGACTTAAACGTATTATTGGTTAATAAATAAGAGGTTTCTAAATGAACCTTCACGTAATCTCCTAATGCTTCAATAAATAAAATGTCATCAGGATCAACCTTATGCAGGGTTTTACCGGATTTAATTAAAACGAAGAAGTCTTCATGATTTTTCAATTCTTGTCCACTTGGATTTTCAAGAACTTTATTGACCGCTTTAAAAAAGCGATCGAACGAAAAAGGTTTTAGTAAATAATCAATAGCATTAACTTCAAAACCTTCTATAGCATATTGTGAATAAGCCGTTGTAAAAATTACATGAGGTGGGTTTTGAAGGGATTTATAAAAAGTTAACCCAGATATTTTAGGCATATTGATGTCTAAAAAAAGGAGGTCAATATCAGTATGATCTTGTAATAGATTCATCGCTTCAACAGCATTATTGGCGATCCCACATAACTCCAGAAAACCCACATCTGCTATAAAAGTTTTTAATACCAGTTGTGAAGAGGGCTCATCGTCAATAATTAAGCAGCGAAGCGTCATTTTTGAATTAATTTTAAGTGAACCTTAAAGGTTGATTCCGTTTTAATAATTTTAAATTCGTGTAAATTGGGATAAACAATTTCCAGATTTTTCTTAATATTTTCGTTACCTAAACCAGAATGGTTATTGGATTCATTTTCATTATCAGAATAATTATTTTCAATATTAAAATGCAATTCATCCCCTTTTTGAATGAGCGTTATATTTATAAACGTATGGTTTATATCGCCCTTAATACCGTATTTAAAACTGTTTTCAACTAAAGGTAATAATAACATAGGATAGATGAGAAAATCAGTATCATCAATTGAATAATTAAAAGTCACATTTCCAGTGTCCAGATGTCTGAATCTTTGAAATGCGATATAATTTTTTAATAGTTCAATTTCATCTTTCAAAGACACGCGTTGGGTATTGGAATCATAAATAACATACCTTAAAATATCAGATAATTGCACGATGGCATCTTTTGTTTCTGCTTTCTTTTCAAGTGCTAAAGCATAAATGACATTAAGAGAATTAAATAAAAAATGAGGATTGATTTGGGATCTCAGCAATGAGAGTTGCATTTCAATTTGTTGGTTCTTTAATTTTAATTCTAAGTTCTCTTGTTTATTAAAATAGAACCAGTCTATTGATAATTTTATTAAAGTAGTTCCTAACAAAAAGATGCTGAAAATAGTAATTAATTTAGAATTTGAATGATAGGATATAAAGAAATAATCTGGAAATAGATAATCTATAAAATAATCAAAGAACCATACATTAAGCTGCGTAAACACAATGATAGTTAAAACAAAAGTAATAACGAACAGTAGGTATTTTTCTGTTTTTAAAAATAGCGGAATAAGAATGTATAAGTTAAAAAGTACTGGAATTATGATGGTGGCTAAAAAACTAATAGTATATATAAAATCAATTTTTTTAGGACTATTGTCTTCAGAAAAAATGAACAGCAATATAGTAAAAGAGCAAAACCACAGCACACTGTTAAATAATAGTGTGTGGTGGTTTTGACCTTGGATTAATTGGGGGTTTCGATTATTCATTAACTCTTGTTAAATTAAACTCTACATCCGTTTTCCACTTGTCTTCATCTTTAGAATCCATATATTTTTTTATGAATTTTTCCAATTCTTCTGAAGAGGCGGTTAATAAAATAGTATCCCAAAACCCAACCTTTTCATGTTTAATTTTAATTCTATTTTCTTTTAGAAGTTTCTCTAACTTTTCAGAAGAAAACCAGTTAATATCTATTTGATTATCGTTAAGTATATCAAACTTTGCCAATGTATGAGTGCCAATTAAATGAATTTTATATAATAAATTATTTTTTTTATTATCGTCAATTTCCTTGTCTTCAATAGGGGTGACATCAAGAAACAACTCATTATTAATTTTAAAAGACATTGCCAAAAAACTAGATTTTGTGCTGTCTTTTTCAAAATAGACCACATATGCTTTTTCATACTTATTATATAGAGCAAATTGCTCGTCATCAAGCTCAGAGGGGTTGGCTTTGTTATTTTCTTTTAAAATCACTTCCTGGAAAGGTTGAATGTTCCATTTAGCATATTCAGTATCAATCCAGTTACCGATAAATTTTTTTTCAAAAACAATAGAGTTGCTCGTATAAAAAGGAAATAAAGATTTTACAACACAACCGTTTATTATAAAAAACAACAATGCTAAAATGATGAGTCTGGGTTTGAAAGTTTTCATGATATTCAAATTTAATTATTTAAAGGCTAAGTAAGGCTGTAGTTTAATTAATTTCAAATATTTTCGTCAAACCCTTATGGTGAGTAGTCAAACCCCAAATTGTTTTGAATATAATGTAATAAAATAGACATAAAACGTTTCTTTTATTCGGGCACATAGTAACGACATCATGAAGAAACAAAGAATTTCTTAATCATCCCAGTGTAATGATGTTGTACTTCCATATCCCCATTTTCTCATTGAGGTTACTTGTGATTCTAATATTATTTCATTATTTCCATCAATTACAATATTTTCGTTTTGTACAATCTTAATCGTGTCAAGTTTAAATTCCTGCCCAAAAGTTGGGATAAAAGGCAGCATGGTTATTACAAAAGCAAATAAAAGCGGTGTTTTTATCATTTTTATAGGATGTAAAATTTAAAGGGTTGATGTTACATGTTTTATTTTATGCGTTGGTATATTCTTTCGTAATTTATTTTTGTTCCAAAAAACCAAAAAACTCATTTTTTGCATAGATAAGATTCTTAATCATCAACACTTAAAGAAGTAGTCCTCACTTTTCCATAACCCATCATTGTAAATTTTTCAGAATTATGATACTGATTATACATTTTAAATGTTATGGTTGAATCATTAATCCATTTATAAGTCGCCCTATCATAGGTATTTAATTCTACACACCGTACTGAATAGCCGACTAATTTTTTGTTGTTAATTCTGTAAATAGTACATGTATATGCCACATGATCGCTACTAGAAGTAGCAGTTCTAAAAAATTCAACATCTTTGTCGAAATGTGAATCTACATTCGTACTTGGTAGGCTGTCGTTCTGCAACTGAATAATTGAGGTTATTGTTTCGTTATTGGTAGATGCACAGGAATAAATCAAAATAATTGATATAAATAGTAAAGTTGCTTTCATGATTTTTAAAGTTTTAGTAAAACTGTATTTAAATGACCTATTTTTTTACAAACACTAAGCGTTGTTTCCCAAAAAGCTTATGTTCAACTATAAGATTATTCTTGGATAATTCTTTTATATAAATGGAGCCTAATTCATCTAGAAACAAAAAGTCTTCTTTAATCTGCCAGGCATATATTTCTACATCATACTCAGTATTACTATCAATACTTCTTAAGTAAAGAGAATCTGAATTAAATTCAGCGATAAATTTTTCTCCGCATGGAGCTCGTGATATTTCCTGAGTTTCAAAATCAAAAATAGAAATACAGTTTCAACTTCCAAGAATTAAGTCACTTTTTTCAACATGAGGTTTACAGCCTAAAACGATAATTACAAATAGGAGAAAAGTTAAACGTGTCATTTCATGTGTGTTTAATGTTATTAAAACAAGCTTATAATTAATTTGAATACAATAAATTTCGACAAACAATGACAAAAGGTAGTCAAACACTTCAAAATATGATGATTATGACCACAAGAATATGGGGTTTTTTTACTTAGTATTCATATTTAATTAAATGTGCTCTTCTAAATGGTGGTGTTGATCAATGAGCGGTCCACCTTCAATAATTTGTTGTGAGGCTTCATTAGCAAACTTCTCAAAGTTTAAGTGGAAAGAATGCGCTAATTGAATGGCCTTACCAATATAGGCTCCTTTTTGTAGCCAGGTATTCATTGGATCTAGAATTTCAGTTGGAACATTAGGACAATATTTTGGCATAAAGAATCCAAATATGGGGTGTTGTTCATAATCCACTTCATTGAGTTGTCCTTTTAAGATAGCCGTAATCATAGCTCTGGTATACTTTAATTTAATTCGAGCCCCTACACCATAAGGTCCTGCGCTCCAGCCTGTATTGATTAGCCATACATTAACACCGGCTTCCTGCATTTTGGCACTTAACATTTCAGCATATTTTGCGGGATGTAACGGCATAAATGGCTCTCCAAAACATGCGGAGAATGAAGGGACTGGTTCCGTAATTCCAGCCTCAGTTCCAGCCACTTTTGCAGT
The DNA here is from genome assembly GCA_036525815.1 of Yeosuana sp. Classification (GTDB taxonomy): domain Bacteria; phylum Bacteroidota; class Bacteroidia; order Flavobacteriales; family Flavobacteriaceae; genus Yeosuana. The sequence goes on from DATCZQ010000141.1 coordinate 4,546, forward strand.
ATATCCAGATATAAAATGATAGGCAGCTTGCCCGGGTGTTAGTTTTGAAACAGGAGGCAATACACCAAAGGCATCACATGTTAAAAAGAAGATGTTTTTTGGGTTCTTTGCAAAAGAAGGTTCTTGAATATTATCGATATGATAGATTGGATAACTTACACGGGTGTTTTGTGTAATTCTGCTATCTAGATAATCTACTTCGCCGTTGTCTTTAAAAACTACATTTTCAAGTAAAGCACCTGGTTTAATAGCTCTGAAAATATCTGGTTCTTTTTCTTCGGTTAAATCAATCACTTTAGCATAACAACCACCTTCAAAGTTAAAAATAGTATTATCTGCAGTCCAGCCATGCTCATCATCGCCAATAAGTTTTCTGTTAGGATCAGCAGAAAGTGTTGTTTTCCCTGTTCCTGACAATCCGAAGAAAATGGCAGTATCGCCATCTTCACCTACATTAGCAGAGCAATGCATTGGTAACACATTTTTTTCAACGGGTAAGATCATATTTAAAGCAGAAAAAATACCTTTTTTCATTTCGCCTGTATAAGCAGACCCACCAACTAAGGCTATTTTTTTAGTAAAGTTGATGATTGAAAAATTGCCTTGACGAATGCCGTATTCACTTGGGTTTTGCGCCACATAACCTGGAGCACAAAGGACTAACCATTCTTCATTAAAGTTCTCTAATTCTGCCTTGTCAGGTCTTAAAAACATATTGAAAACAAATAAATTAGACCAAGGGAATTCTGTAATGGTTCTTATATTTGTTTTATATCTTGGATCAGCACAAACATAACCATCTCTTACGTAAAGTTCTTTTCCAGAAAGGTAACTTATAACTTCGTTTTGTAGTTTATCAAAATTTTCAGAAGACACAGGTTTGTTTACCTTTCCCCACCATACTTTATCTGTCGTGTAATCATCCTTAACAATAAAACGGTCTTGTGGTGATCTTCCAGTAAATTTCCCAGTGTTTATGGCAAGTGTTCCGTTTAAAGTTTCTTTACCCATATTTTTTTCAACGGTAATTTTTTGAAGTTCTTCAGGGGATAAATTCCAATGAGCGTTAACATCTTTTAAACCATACTTTTTCAAGTCTGTATTTAAGATGGATGATTCTTTCATGTCGTTTAAGTTTTAAATTTATTTAAATGCCCTGTAAAGGGCTGAAGTATTTTATTGTTTTAACCATGTTATAAAATTACTATGCATCACAACTATTATTTATGACAATTGTCATGAAATGAATAAAAGGCTAACTTTTCAATAATATTTAATTTTATCACTAATAATATCCTATTATTACTAACAAAAACATAATAGAAATGTTGATTAATTAATAATCATGATTATTTTTTTAAAAAATAGTATCAAAATCTCTATTTTTTTTTAAAAAAATAATAAATAATTAAAACATTAAATAAAAATACATGAATTTTGTAAAGAACTTTAATGAAGTCAAAAACATAAAACATATGAAATTAGATATTCTTGCCTTTGGTTCACATCCAGATGATGTTGAGTTGGGATGTGCTGCTACTTTAGCTAAAGAAATTGCAAATGGTAAAAAAGTAGGAATTATTGATTTAACGCAAGGTGAATTAGGGACTCGTGGTACTGAAAAAACAAGATTTGAAGAGGCTCAACATGCAGCAGAAATTTTAGGTGTTTCTATGAGAACTAATATGGAATTCGCGGACGGCTTTTTTGTCAATGATAAGTCTCATCAAATAGAACTTATTAAAATGATTCGAAAGTACCGGCCAGAGGTAGTTATTTGTAATGCAAAAGAGGACCGGCATATTGATCATGCCAAAGGAAGTCAATTAGTTAGCGATGCTTGTTTTTTAAGTGGATTATTAAAAATTGACACAAAAACTGAGGATGATGAAGCGTGGCAGGAACCTTGGCGACCAAAACAAATTTATCATTATATACAATGGAAAAACTTAGAGCCTGATGTTATTGTAGATGTTTCTGGCTATATGGATTTAAAAATGGAGGCTGTATTAGCTTATAAAACGCAATTTTATGATGAGAATAGTAAGGAACCAATGACTCCTATTTCAACAAAAAATTTTACTGATAATATTAAAAACAGAGCCATTGATATGGGACGTTTAATTGGAACTGCATATGGTGAAGGTTTTACGGTTGATAGAAATATAGCGGTTGACAGTTTGTTTGATTTAAAATAATAATACTTAATACTTGTTTATAAGTAAGTTAATAGGCAATTCTTTGAACTGGTCCTTTGGTTTTATGGAACCTCTGGAAAATTATTAAAATTTCCTTTTAAAATATTAATAAAAATCTTTGCAGAAAAACTGAAATCAGTTACATTTGCACACGCATTACAAAATGCAAGTTACATGGTGGTTGTAGCTCAGTTGGTTAGAGCATTGGTTTGTGGTACCAAGGGTCGCCGGTTCGAATCCGGTCTTCCACCCAAAAAGTAAAGCCTTTCAGTTATTTGAAAGGCTTTTTTTGTATTTATAATTTTAATAACAACTTTTTCAAAGGCTATTTTACCTTAACTCAGCGCCTAGTTCCTTTTCAAAGTTACCTTGGAGTGAAGACATTATTTGGTCTATCTGCTTATCTGTTAAGGTTTTGTGTTCATCCTGCAAAGTAAAGCTTACTGCATAACTTTTTTTGCCTTGTGGCAAATTTTTTCCTTGATATACATCAAATAAACTCACTTTTTTTAAGAGTTGTCGTTCCGTTTTATTTGCAATAGCGTGAATATCTTTAAAGTTAACATGGTCATTTAACAATAAGGCAAAATCACGACGAACCTCAGGATATTTTGGAATGGCCTTAAATGAAATTTTATTACGCTTAACCATTTCCAGAATAGCATCCCAATTAAAATCTGCATAAATAATTTCCTGAGAGATATCAAAATGCTTTAAGATTGGTTTCTTAATTAAGCCAAATTCGACTAATTTCATTTTACCTAAACCTAATTCCAAGCCTTCACTAAACAGATCATTACTTATTGGTGATTCTTGAGTTCTCGTAATTCCTAAGCGTTCTAATATAGCCAGAATAGTGCCTTTCATAAAGAAGAAATCACTTCTTTTGTTTGGATATAACCACGTATCGTTATTTTGGTTGCCTGTGGAAAATAAGGTCAAGTGCTTTTGCTCTTCTCTTTTTGCATTAAAATCGTGGTAGGATTTGCCAAATTCAAATAACTTTAAATCCAGTCTTTTTCTGTTTAAGTTATATGAAACTGCTTCTAAACCTGAGAATAGTAATGATTGTCTTAATACCGATAAATCATTACTTAAAGGATTTAAAATGGTGACATTATGTTCTTCTTTTAACTCCGAACTTAATTTAGTATAAGCAGGGGTTGTTAAAGAGTTGGCCAAAATTTCAAAAAAACCTTGAGAGACCAGTTGGTTACCAACAACGTTTTGAATCTTGTGATCTTCAAATTTTGAAGAACTTGAAATAGACGCATTTAATTTTTCAGTAATGGTAATATTGTTATAGCCGTATACTCTTAAAATTTCTTCAATAATATCGGCTTCCCTCTGAACATCATTTCTGTACGCAGGAACGGTTAAGCCCAATCCTGTTTCAGTAACATTGTTGACTTTAATTTCCAAAGAGGTTAATATCCGTTTTATAATATCCTTAGGTATTTCTTCACCGATGAGTTTTTTAGCATTTTCAAAACTCAATCGAACCTGAAAGTCTTCTATTTTGTTAGGATATACATCTACTATATCACTTGAAATTTCACCACCGGCAATGTCTTGGATTAAAAGTGCAGCACGTTTTAGAGCCAACTCTGTAATATTTGGATCAATACCGCGCTCAAACCTAAAAGAAGCATCGGTATTTAAACCATGGCGTTTTGCTGATTTTCTAATACTAACCGGATTGAAATAAGCACTTTCTAAAAAGATACTGGTAGTTGATTCTGAAACACCTGAATGCAAGCCACCAAAAACGCCAGCAATACAAATGGGTTTTTCAGCATCACAAATCATTAAGTCTTCTTTAGATAAGGTTCTTTCAACACCATCAAGGGTCACGAATTTTGTACCTTCATTTAAAGTTTTAACTTCAATTTTGTTGCCTTTAATTTTAACCGCATCAAAAGCATGAAGCGGCTGCCCTAAATCATGCAAAACGTAATTAGTAATGTCTACAATATTGTTTATGGGTGATAAACCAATGGCTTTTAGTCTATGCTGTAACCATGCAGGAGAACTTTCTACTTTAATTCCAGAAATAGTGACGCCGCAATAGCGAGGGGCTAAATCTTTATTTTTAACAGAGACATCAATTTTTAGTAATCTGTTATCTGTATGAAAGGCACTAAGAGATGGCGTAATAAGTTCTAAGCTAATTTCTTTTTGAAGTAATCCTGCTTTTAAATCTCTGGCAGTACCCAAATGACTCATGGCATCGGCTCTGTTTGGAGTTAAGCCAATTTCAAAGACCTGATCGTTTTCAACCTCAAAAACAGTGGAAGCTAAAGTACCCACAGCAAGGCTATCATCTAAAATCATAATACCATCATGAGATACTCCTAAACCAAGTTCATCTTCAGCGCAAATCATACCATGGCTTTCTTCTCCGCGAATATTTCCTTTCTTTATGGTCCAGGCTTTCCCATCAGGAGAATATAAAGTAGTTCCAATAGTGGCCACAGGTACTTTTTGTCCTACAGCTACATTAAGAGCACCACAAACAATTTGTAACGGGCTTTCTTCGCCAATATCAACCGTGGTTATTTTTAATTTATCGGCATTTGGATGTTTAACACATGTTAAAACTTTTCCTATAACAACACCTTCTAAACCTCCTTTAACAGATTGGTAAGTTTCAATACCTTCCACCTCAAGACCTAAATCAGTCAGTAATTCAGCCGTTTGTTCTGGTGTCCAATCTATTTTAATGAATTGTTTTAACCAATTATATGAAATCTTCATGTTTTATCCTTAAATAAGGTGACAAAGATAATAATACTGAATAGTAATAGAAATGCTAAATTATTTTTATTTGTAAGTTTTTTAGATATATTTCGATTAATTATGCTTTAAAGCCAGTTTCTTATGATAAAACGTCTCCTTATTGTGTTGCTAATTACGATGGTTTCTTGTAATCAAGAACCAAAAGAATTGAAAACCGGGATATATAGAGCTACCTTAATGATCAATGATGTGTTGGATTTGCCTTTTAATTTTGAAGTGACTTCTGCTAAGTCTTTAAAAATTTATAATGCAGATGAAGTAATTTTAGTGAATGATATTAATTACGCTAATGACTCAGTTTATATTAAAATGCCTGTTTTTGAAGGTTTTATTGTTGCTAAAATTTCAAATGGAAATAATTTAAAAGGATATTTTAAAAATGAAACTTTAAGTAGAGTGGTGCCTTTTGAAGCTGAATCCAATAACACTATTCGTTTTGAAGTTGCTAATCCCGAATACGATAGCAATATAACCGGGAATTGGGAAACCGTGTTTAGTCCAAATACTAAAGAAGACACCTTTATTGCTAAAGGGATATTCAATCAAGTAGCTAATAAGGTTTCGGGAACTTTTAGAACCACCACAGGGGATTACAGATATCTTGAAGGTGTTATTGAAGGAGATCAACTTAAACTATCAACTTTTGATGGTTCACATGCTTTTTTGTTTTCAGCAAAAGTGTCAGATAGTACTATGGAAGGCATGTTTTATTCAGGTAATCATTGGAAAGAACCTTTTATTGCCACGCGTAATGAATATTTTGAATTGCCGCATGAAGATCAGTTAACTTTTTTAAAAGAAGGTTATGATAAGGTTTCTTTCTCGTTTCCTGATCCTTCTGGTAAGTTGATATCTTTAGAGGATACTCGTTTTAAAAATAAAGTGGTTTTGATACAGATTATGGGAACATGGTGCCCTAACTGTTTGGATGAGAGTAAGTTTTATTCAGAATTTTATAAAAACAACCAAGATAAAGCTATTGAATTCGTTGCTCTCGCTTTTGAATATGCAAAAACACCCGAAGCTGCTTTTAAAAATATTGCGCGATTAAAGGAAAATGTGGGTATAAAGTATCCTGTTTTGTTAGCCCAATATGGTAGTTCCAGCAAAACAGAAGCACAGGAAAAATTACCAATGCTTGACCATGTTTTATCATATCCTACCACTATTTATATTGATAAATTAGGAAAAGTAAGAAAAATACATACAGGTTTTAACGGTCCAGCCACAGGAGATAAGTTTATTGAGTTCAAAAGTGAGTTCAATAAATTTGTGTATAAACTGATAAATGAGTGATCTATAAGCCTATCGCTCATCTGTGTAAGTTATAAAATTTCTTTTGGGATTATTTTCCGGGTCCAGGTTTTAATTCGTTTATAACTATCCACTTTATAATCTGGATTGCTTTCTAATGTGGTTTCCCATGAATTTTCAGGCTTAAACTCAATTTCCATGCCTTTTGAAACCCCTTGTGATATTTTATCAGAATGAACAATAACAATGCATTCTGTATTTAAATTGGCGCTTCTTGGGTCAAGATTAAAGGTGCCTATGACTGTTAATTGATTATCAATAACCATTGATTTTGCATGAAGACCAAATATGGGTTTGTGAATCAAACTATCTTCTAGTTCTCCGGTCAACATTTTAGATTGTTCTTCTGCATCTGGCCGAAACTCAAAAATTCTAATACCTGTATTTAGCAATTTTTCTCTATCTGTTTGATAACTACTAAAAGCCTCAATGTTATCTGTTGATGATAAACTATTAGTAAGAATTCTAATTTTTACGCCACGACTCACAGCGTCTTTAAATAAGCCTCTGCTTAGTTCGGTAGTAATTAAGTATGGCGTTTGAATATCAATAGTTGATTTAGCATTTTTTATTAAATCAATTAAAGCAGTGGTGGTGATACCACCACCTTCCAAGCCGCTTTCTCCATCATTTTTTCCAGGTAAGTCTGATATAAAATCAACATCATCTAACCAAACCAAATCACCAGAATTATTAATTGCCTTAAAAGTAGCTGGTAAATTTTCAATTCTTTTTCTTACTTGGGGCCAAAAATTATCTGGATTACAGGCATATTCATGAAGATTGTCAAATCTGTTTTCCGGATATATGCCATTTGGATCTACTTCTAAGAGGTCGTCAACATTTTTACATAATTCGCTGTTCCAAAATTGGTTGAAGGACGTATTGACTTTTTCAGTTGCTTTACCTAATAATAAAATATCTCTATCTCTAAAATTATATTCGTGATCATAATCAAAATACTCATCTGCAATATTTCTACCACCTGTGATAACCACTTTGCCATCAACTATGAATGTTTTGTTATGCATCCGTTGATTGGCAGATCTGAAATCAGTGGCAAATTTTCCAATTTTGCTAAAAATGTTCTTGCCTAAATTAACTCCAGGATTATATATTTTAACGGTAATGTTTTTGTGAGAACTAAAGGTTAATAAATCTTCAATATCGGCATCCACCATAATATCATCCACAATAATTCTTACTTGAACGCCTCTATCAGCAGCTCTTATCAAATAATCACAGGCTATTAATCCGACATTATCCGTTGAAAAAATAAAATATTGGATATCAATTGATTTTTCAGCATATTCACTTAGCCACGCTCTTGCCACCATAGATCCACTGCCATCTTCAAGAACATAAACCCCGGTTTTATTTTTCATTAATGGTGCCACTTCTTCAAGTTCTTTAGAAAGGGTTAACTCGTTATTTCTATGTATTTGAGAGCAAAAGTCTGTAGTAACAGCAGTCTCTTTCTTTTGCGAGCATGATGATAAAACCAGAAAAGCCACTAGATGATAATATTTTAACTTACAATTAGAATTCATGTGCTGTATAATTTTGATGATTGTTGCAGTAAGTGTTGTTCTGCTTTTTTTGCAATAAGCAAGTTTGTCATGTTTTTTATAATCTAAATATATCATTAATTTTTAAGTAAGGACATAAATTATTTTTTGAATTACATACACCTTTTAAATTTTAAATATAATATTGATTTATTCAATTGAGTTAGTTGCATAAAAATAACTCATAAAAAACTTGGAAATTATAATTTTACTTAACAAACTTATGATATCAAAATAATATCATATTAAATTATATGTCATAAAAGAAAGCATTTGCATTAAGAATAGATGAAGATATGCTTAAAGCAGTAGAAAAATGGGCGGCAGATGAATTTAGAAGCACTAATGGACAGATTGAGTGGATGTTGATGCAGTACTTAAAACAAGCCAAAAGATTGTCTAATAAAAAGGATGAATAGCTCTAAAATAGCGACTTAAGATAGTCGCTTTTTTATTCCAAAACAAAAAGTGCTTTAATGTATGAAAACAGCTAGATTTAAAAAAAGACAGGAGTTATTGTGAATATGAGCGACTAATCTTTTACATATTTCCAGGTGCCATCTTTTTGTAGTTTCCAAATGGTGTTAAAAACGCCAGTTTCTTTTAGTTGATTTCCAATGGAGTCTTGATAACTATAGATATATTCGCCATAAGTATACCCTAAATCTCCAGATTTTGAAATTTCAACAAAATCGACTTTCCATGTCAAACCTTTAGTATGCTGGTTTTTGTAATGTTCATCAATCGCATTCTTTCCTTTTATTAATTGAGCACCTCTTATCAGAATAGCATGATCGTCAGCAAATGCAACAAAAGCGTCATGCAGACCATTTTCCTGCAATGCTTTAACAAAGTTGTTTTCCGTATCAATAATTTGTTGTTTTATTTGTTCTGCAGTCGCTGATTTTTCTTTAGTGCTGCATGAATATATTACTAGAAATAAAAAGGAAAAGGGTATTAGGTATCTTATCATGGTGAATGGCTTTATTTGTTTAATATTTATTATATAAAATGACTATATTGGCTTCATAAATCAATCAATGATTAGACTAAATTTACCTCTTTTTTTTGAGTTGACCCTAGGAGAATCTTATAAACTGGATTAGAACTTTGAAAAACAAATATTTACTACTATTAATTTTTCCATTATTTAGTTATTCTCAGGATTACGTGGACATATTGAAAATTGGATATGGTCAAACCTTTAATAATAATTTTGAAGGAAGTGATGCGAGCACTAATGTCACATCTTTAGATCTGGATTTTACTTATCCGGTGATTCTAAATAAAAACAATGTATTCGTTACTGGTGCGATATTTATTGAAAACGAAGTACAATTATATCCCAGTACCGATATTTATGAGAGTCCTTTCACTAAATTATACAGTACCACCTTAAAAATGGGCCTTAGTTCAAAATTTAATAATAAATGGAGTTCTACTATCGTTCTGCTTCCAAAAGTAGCCTCTGACTACAAAAAAATTACAAAAAGAGACTTCTTTATGGGAGGTTTTGCCATTTTAAAACTTCAGAAAAAACCAAATCTGATCTATCGCTTTGGAGTCTATAGTTCAGAGGAAGCCTTTGGTTTTTTTACGACACCTATTATAGGTTGGTATTATTTGAGTCCAAATAATAAGTTTGAAATGGACATGTCTCTTCCTATTTCAGCGGAAATAAATTATACTAAAGGTGCTTTGACTTATGGATTTGATTATTTTGGAATAGGCCGTGGTTTTAATATCAATCAGGATAATTCAAACGAATATGTCGATTTAAGTTCTTTGGAGTTTGCAACCTATTTTCAATATAATGCTTTTGAAAAAAGTGTTCTTTTGCGTGCTAAATGCGGTTACTCAAGCAATAATTATGAGGTTTACGCTAGTGGAGATAAATATGATCTAGGCTTAACTGCTTTTACCTTTGGTGATGATCGCACCCAACTTAATCCAGCTATAAAGGGTGGGGTATTCTTAAGATTTGAAGCTATCTACAGATTTAACATAAAATCGTTAAAAGCCACTCAGTAGTTGATTTTTGTTAATTCTAGAAGTTGAAAATGGTATTTTGTTTAACTGATATAATTCCAGATATTCTTGTATTTGCCTAATTGTTTGTAAGTGTCTAAAATAGCTCTGTTTTTAGATTGTTTTAATGAAGTATCATTAGTTAAAATGTTTTTAGCATGGCATCTAGCTAACTCTAAAATATCTTTATCTTTTACAATATCAGCAATTTTCAAATTTAAAACACCGCTTTGCTGGGTTCCCATTAAATCACCCGGACCACGTAATTTCAAATCAACTTCAGCAATTTCAAAACCATCATTCGTTTTTACCATGGTTTCTAATCTGGTTTTACTGTCATCACTTAATTTATGACTGGTCATTAATATGCAATAGCTTTGTTCTGCACCTCTTCCTACGCGCCCGCGCAATTGGTGTAATTGTGAAAGACCAAAGCGCTCGGCACTTTCAATGATCATTACGGAGGCATTGGGAACATTCACACCAACCTCAATCACTGTAGTGGCTACCATTATTTGCGTTTCCCCTTTAATAAACCGTTGCATTTCAAAATCTTTATCAGCAGGTTTCATTTTACCGTGTACAATTGATATTTGATAATTTGGTAAAGGAAAGTCTCTTACAATGCTTTCATAGCCATCCATTAAATCTTTATAATCCAAAGCTTCACTTTCCTGAATTAAAGGATAAACTATATAAACTTGCCGACCTTTTTTGATTTCATCTCTCATAAACTTAAATACCTGTAAACGGTTTTTGTCAAACCTGTGAACCGTTTTAATCGACTTTCTTCCCGGAGGCAATTCATCAATTATTGAGATATCTAGATCACCATAAACAGACATAGCTAGGGTGCGTGGAATAGGGGTGGCGGTCATCACTAAAACATGCGGTGGTGATGTGTTTTTATGCCATAATTTACTGCGTTGTGCAACTCCAAAACGGTGTTGCTCATCAATGATGGCCAGTCCTAAATTTTTAAATTTCACCTTATTTTCAAGTAAGGCATGGGTGCCAATTAATATGTTTAATTGGCCGTTTTCCAAATTTTCATGAATAACTCTCCTTTCTGAAGTTTTAGTTGAACCAGTTAACAATGAAATACTGATATTCAAGTTTTTACATAGTTCACTTAATCCATTATAGTGTTGTACTGACAAAATTTCAGTCGGCGCCATTAAACAAGTTTGAAAACCGTTGTCAAGTGCTATTAACATTGACATGAAGGCCACTATGGTCTTTCCGGAACCAACATCACCTTGTAATAATCGATTCATCTGTGCATTACTACCTAAATCGGCCCTAATTTCTTTGAGTACCCGTTTTTGTGCATTGGTTAATTCAAATGGTAAATGCTTATTAAAAAAGTTGTTAAAAAGCTTGCCGACTTTTGTAAAAGCATATCCTTTTATTTTAGATTTATGTAGTAGGTTTTTGATGATTAATTGCAGTTGAATATAAAATAATTCTTCAAATTTTAAACGAAATTGTGCCCTGGCTAATCGTTCTTGATTTTGTGGAAAATGAACATTGAAAACAGCTTCACTTTTTGAAAGTAATTTGAGTTCTGAGAGAAGCTCTGCTGAAAGCGTTTCTGCAAATTGGCCTTTAGTTTCTAAGAATAGCTGCTGCATGATTTTTATAACCACACGATTGGAAATGCCTTTGTTTGAAAGTTTTTCAGTAGAAGGATACACTGGCTGCATGGCGGATTGAAGATTTTTTTGATGTTCTTCTAAAAACTCCATTTCAGGATGTGGCATATTAAATTTGCCATTAAACCAGTTTGTTCTTCCGTAAATCACATATGGTTTTTGAAGTTTTAAGCCTTCTCTAATCCATTTATGCCCTCTAAACCATACCAATTCCATGATACCGGTATCATCCTTAAATGTGGCTACTAAACGTTTTGAACGAGCTTCACCGACTTCTTGAAGACTTGTTATGGTGCCAATGATCTGAACATCAGCGTTATTCCGTTGTAATTGATTTATTTTGTAATAATGTGTCCTGTCTATGTACCGGTTTGGGAATAGATTAATTAAATCTTGATAAGTAAATATTCCCAATTCCTTGCGCAGTAAATCTGCCCGATTGGGTCCAACGCCTTTTAAATAATCAATGGGAGTTTGAAGATTGGTATTCATAAAACTAAAATAATTCTTTTGTCACTAATAACCACTATAATTGTTAAATTGCTCTAACCTTTTCTATATTTATAACATGAAATATTTTGGATTAATTGTATTCCTTCTGTTTGGTTTTCTTGGGTATACTCAGCAGACGGATTATGTTGATTTTAAAACGGTCCATGCTAAGCTATATGCGGTTCCTGAATACCAGCAAATTGCCGGATTGGTGCAGTATAACTTTAAAATATTAAAGTCTGTGGATTCTGTTTTTATCGATGCCATAAATATGGAGTTCGAAAATGTTTTTTTAAATAATGAAACGATTTCTTTTTCAAATGACGGTAAAAAAGTAGGGTTTAAGCACGATTTTAAAATGGATTCATCATATCAGCTATCAATTAATTATAAGGCAAACCCTAAAAAAGCGATGTATTTTATTGATTGGGAAAATAAAAATGGCAATATGCAAATCTGGACACAAGGACAAGGTAAATACACTAGTAATTGGTTGCCTTCTATCGATGATATGACCGATAAAATGGAGTTTGATCTAACCATTACTTTTGATAAAAATTATGAAGTGATCGCCAACGGGAAATTAACTAATAAAGAAATAAACGAGTCAACAATAACTTGGCAATACAATATGGAACAGCCTATGTCTAGCTATTTAGTAGCATTAGCCATAGGTAGATACAATAAAAAATCGGAATATTCTGAAAGTGGTATTCCTCTTGAAATGTTTTTTTATCCAGAAGATTCCTTAAAAGTTGAGCCAACCTATCGCTATACAAAACGGATGTTTGATTTTCTGGAAGAAGAAATTGGGGTTCCTTATCCATGGCAAAATTATAAACAGGTTCCCGTGAAGGATTTTTTGTATGCTGGTATGGAAAATACCAGTACTACTATTTTTTCAGATGGATTTCTAATAGATTCCATTGCCTTTATTGATAAAAATTATGTGAATGTGAATGCACATGAACTGGCACATCAATGGTTTGGAGATTTAGTAACTGAGAAATCTGGGACCCATCATTGGTTGCAAGAAGGTTTCGCTACGTATTATGCTTTGTTGGCTGAAAGGGAGATATTTGGACAAGATTATTACTATTGGAAATTATATGAATATGCCCAAGAATTATTGCAACAGGATGAAGCGGAGCAAGGAACAAGTGTATTAAATCCAAAAGCAAGTAGTTTAACTTTTTATAAACATGGTGCCTGGGCTTTACATGTCTTAAGGGAATATGTGGGTGAAGTTAATTTTAAAAAAGCTATAAAAGCCTATTTGGAAGCCTATCAATTTAAAAATGTTGAAACAGAAGATTTTATTATGGTTGTTGAAAAGGTGCGCGGTAAAGATTTAAAAGGATTTACTGAGCTTTGGCTGAAAAACGAATACTTTCCCTACGCTGAAGCTTTAAATAGCTTAAAACAATCTAATTTTATTCAAGAGTATCTGTTGGTGGATTGCGAAGAAGACGTCTTAAGGTGTAAAGATTATTTAACCTCTGAGATCTCTGATGAAGTCAAAATTAAAATTATAGAACAAGTTCCGGAATTAGTGACTATCGAGGTCTTTAATAACAGCCTTAAAGTACGACAGGCAATCGCTAAATTTATAACTAAGATTCCTATGGAATTAAAGAAGGCGTATGAATCTCTTCTGCAAGATAAATCGTATATTACAATAGAAATGGCGTTATATAATTTGTGGAATAATTTCCCAGAAAACAGAGTTGAGTATTTGAAAAGCACCAGAGATGTTATGGGGTTTAATGATAAAAATGTAAGGATGCTTTGGTTAGCTTTGGTTTTGAACACTCCTGAATTTGAGTTTGAACATAATCAGAAATATTTTGAAGAGTTAAGGAATTATACCAACATAAATCATGATTTTGAAACGCGTCAAAAGGCTTTTCAATATTTAAATATATTACAGGCTTGTGATGCTATTTGCAAGGACAATTTAAATCAGGCATCTAAACATCATAACTGGCAGTTTTCAAAATATGCAAAAGAGATGTTAAATCAGATTAATAATTGAACCATAAGAAATATGAATGCATTAGTGATTTCAGGAGGTGGCAGTAAAGGGGCTTTTGCCGGTGGTGTCGCTCAATACCTCATTCAAGAATTAAAGCGCGATTATCAATTGTATATTGGCACTTCAACGGGAAGCTTATTAGTGTCTCATTTGGCCTTAAATAATATTGAAAAGATTAAAAAGGTCTATACGAATGTCAATAATAACAGTATTTTTAACGTCTGTCCGTTTGTGATCAAGAAAAAATATGGCGTTCAAAACATTGGTATCAATCACATTAATGTACTTATTAATTTTTTACGCGGAAGCAAAACTTTTGGTGAAAGTCATAATCTTAAAAAACTCATCAAAAACACCTTAACAGAGGAGGAGTTTGAGTTTTTAAAAAATAGCGACATGGATATTGTCGTGACGGTATCAAATATTTCAGTCAATCAGGTAGAGTATAAAAGCTTAAAAGAATTTAGTTATGAGGAATTTGTAGACTGGATTTGGATTTCATGCAATTACACACCATTCATGTCTCTGGTTAAAAAGAATGGCTGTGAATACGCTGACGGCGGTTTGGGAAATATGGTTCCAATTGAAGAGGCTATATCTAGGGGTGCTACTGAAGTGGATGCAATAATCTTGCAAACAGAAATCACACAATTTAATAGAATGCCGTCTAAAAACGCCTTTTCTTTATTAACTAACATGTTCGCTTTTATGTTGGATAGAATTGAATCTCAAAACATTAAAATCGGCAAATATGTGGCCACTCATAACAATGCGATCATCAATTTTTATTATGCACCCATAGTATTAACAACAAATTCCTTGATTTTTGAAAAGGACAAAATGACCAAGTGGTGGCAAAGTGGTTATGATTTTGCTAAAACCAGAAATCAGGAACTGAGTGCTTTGGAAATATAGTTAAAAGAAGTTTGAAAATGAGTTGCCTACCACAAGTCACTTACTTCCTGTCTAATAAAAGATAAGGCTGCATCACTTGGCGGACGTCGTTCCATCATTTCAGTTAAAATGACTTCACGAAGTTTATCGGCTGTATCTGTTTTTTCTAGTAAACTGGCTTTTCTGATTAATTGAATAGTTGCATTTTTCGCAGCTGTGATAATGCTCCAACACCTATCACTCACATATATTTGCTGTGACAAATTATGCTCAAATTCTTGTTCAATAGTTAGTATAAGTAAAGATTCATAAGACTCTTTATTAGAGGATTTTGGACTTATTCTGATAAGCATTTTTGAAGGGGTCATACGTTCTAAAAATATAGTCAGACGTTCATAGGCTTGAAGCCTTGTGGGCAATGCATTTACTTGCATGTCCTTTTTTAATAAATAGCGTCTTCTGCCATCTTCATTTTTTGTGTGCTCTTTAAAAAAGTAATAAGCAATGAGTCCGGTAATTAATGATGGAATTATAAATAAAAATAGATCGATGACTCTTTCAGTATCCATAAAGATGGGTTTTAATTTAAATTATAAAGTATATTTCAAATATAAACAATCTTTTAAATGTATCAACTGGAATGGTGTTTGTTATATTTTTTAAATATTTTATGTTTAATTGTTTATAATTATTAATAAATCGGATAAAGAAAAAGCGTAACAATGGTTAATTTCACCATGTAAATTAGATGTAGTTTGGAGAAGTATTTAAGTCAATTAAATGAAGCACAATTAGAGCCCACCATTCAAAAGGATGGGCCCATGATTATTATTGCTGGAGCAGGTTCAGGTAAAACCAGGGTACTCACTTATCGTATTGCTTATTTAATGAGCCTAGGCGTTGATCCGTTTAATATTTTAGCCTTAACCTTTACAAATAAGGCAGCACGTGAAATGAAAGATCGTATAGCTACCATTGTAGGAGCCAGTGAAGCTAAAAATTTATGGATGGGTACCTTTCACTCAGTATTTGCTAAAATATTGCGTAGTGAAGCAGATAAATTGGGATATCCCAGCAATTTTACAATTTATGATACACAAGATTCAGATAGATTGATTGCCTCTATTATAAAGGAAATGAATCTTGATAAAGATATTTATAAATATAAGCAAGTACGCTCTCGAATTTCATCGTATAAAAACAGTTTGATTACCGTCAGGGCCTATTTCCAAAATCCAGAACTTAAAGAAGCGGATGCTATGGCAAGACGCCCGAAGATGGGAGATATTTATAAAGAGTATGTTGAGCGTTGTTTTAAAGCGGGTGCCATGGATTTTGATGATTTATTATTAAAAACAAATGAGCTTTTAACACGTTTTCCAGATGTTTTGATGAAATATCAAAACCGTTTTAAATACATTTTGGTTGATGAGTATCAAGATACCAATCATTCGCAGTATTTAATTGTGAGAGCCTTATCAGATAGGTTTCAAAATATATGTGTTGTTGGGGATGATGCACAGAGTATTTATGCGTTTAGAGGAGCTAATATTAATAATATTTTGAATTTTCAGAAAGACTATGACGAGGTGAAGGTGTTTCGATTGGAGCAAAACTATCGGTCTACTAAAAACATAGTAAATGCGGCCAACTCCATTATTGATAAGAACCAGACCAAGCTCGAAAAGGTGGTTTGGACGGCTAATGATGAAGGCAATAGAATCATAGTTAACAGGTCTTTGACAGACGGTGATGAAGGTCGATTTGTAGCCAGTACCATTTGGGATAACAAAATGCAGCATCAATTAAAGAATAGTGATTTTGCTGTTTTATATAGAACCAATGCACAATCACGTGCCATTGAAGATGCATTAAGAAAGCGTGATATACCTTATAGGATTTATGGAGGCTTATCATTTTATCAGCGCAAAGAAATAAAGGATGTCCTGTCCTATTTAAGATTAGTTATTAATCCGGCTGATGAAGAAGCACTTAAGCGCATTATTAATTTTCCGCCTCGCGGTATTGGGCAAACCACCATTGATAAATTGATTGTATCTGCTAATGGTTATAAACGCACCATTTTTGAGGTGATGAAAAATATTGATAAGACCGAGGTAAATGTTAATTCTGGCACTAAAACAAAACTTCAAGATTTTGTAACTCTTATTGAAAGTTACCAAGTTTTAAATCAAACAGCAGATGTCTTTGAGTTAGCTGAACATGTCACAAGAACCAGTGGATTAATTAGAGAGTTTAACAAAGATGGGACGCCAGAAGGTGTTACCCGTATGGAAAACATTGAAGAGCTCTTAAATGGGATGAAAGATTTTGTGGAAGGTCAGAAGGAAGTGGCAGATACCACCGGATCGTTAGCTGAATTTTTGGAAGATGTCGCTTTGGCAACGGATATTGATGCTGATAAAGGCGATCCGGATCATGTGGCATTAATGACCATTCATTTAGCAAAAGGGCTGGAGTTTCCATATGTATTTATAGTTGGTCTGGAAGAAGATTTATTTCCAAGTGCCATGAGCATGAATACACGCAGTGAACTGGAAGAGGAAAGACGCCTTTTTTATGTCGCTTTAACCCGTGCCGAAAAACAGGCTTATTTAACTTATGCTTTATCAAGATACCGTTGGGGAAAATTGATTGATTCTGAACCAAGTCGTTTTATTGAAGAAATAGATGAACAATATCTTGAAAATATTACGCCTATTGAAGAAAGGCGATTTAATCCTATGCTGGATGCAGATATTTTTGGTGATGTAGAACCTAATAAAATCAGATTCAAAGAAGCAAAGCAACCACTATTTAAAAAAGGGGTAACTCCTAATAAAGAAGCAGAAAAATTTCAAGTGACAACGCCAAAAAATTTAAGACCCTTATTAAAAACCAATGGTTCTGCAAATTTGTTTGATAATAAATTGGTTGTGGGTAATCTGGTAAAACATTTAAGATTTGGAACAGGGAGAGTCACAAAAATTGAGGGCGTTGGAGCAGATACGAAGGCGGAAATAAATTTTGAAAATGGAGGCGTTAAAAAACTTTTATTGCGTTTTGCAAAGCTGGAAGTAATAGGTTAATTTTAACCAACATGGCTGAATATTTAAGAATATACGAAGAGAACCCTAATCCGAAGGAAATTGAAAAAGTAGTTAAGGTTCTCAGGAAGGGAGGTTTAATTATTTATCCAACAGATACGGTTTATGGACTAGGTTGTGATATTACCAATTTAAAAGCGCTGGAGCGGGTTGCACGCATTAAAGGCATAAAACTTGAAAAATCAAATTTCTCATTTGTTTGTCATGATTTAAGCAATTTAAGTGATTATGTCAAACAAATTGATACATCTACATTCAAAATATTAAAAAGAGCTCTACCTGGCCCATATACTTTTATTCTTCCGGGTGCCAGATCTCTACCAGCACCATTTAAACAAAAAAAGACCGTGGGTATTAGAATACCAGCCAATAATATTGCACTAGAAATAGTTAAGCAATTAGGTAATCCTATTATTTCAACATCGATTAAAGATGAAGATGAAGTTTTGGAATACACTACAGACCCTGAACTTATATTAGAAAAATGGGATCATTTAGTAGATTTGGTGATTGATGGCGGTTATGGTGACAACGAACCATCTACCGTTATAGATTTATCTGAAGAAGAACCCATTGTTGTAAGAAAAGGCAAAGGGGGCTTAGAGATTTTTTAAAAATGACATAAAAAAAAGCCCAATCATATGATTGGGCTTTTTTTTATAAATATGTATCAATTCTTATTTAGTAACAGTTGAAAGATTTTTCATTTCTTTTTCCACCATGTCATAGAACTGGTCAATTTTTGGAAGTACTACAATACGAGTACGTCTGTTTTTAGCTCTGTTTTCAGCAGTATTATTTTCAACTAATGGCACATAGTCTGCACGACCAGCAGCAATTAATTGTCCAGGGTTTACACCAAGAGATTGTAATACTCTGATGATAGATGTAGAACGTTTTACACTTAGATCCCAGTTGTCTAATAAAACACCGCTTTGGTAAGGCACATTATCAGTATGTCCTTCAACCATACATTCGAAGTCTGGTTTACTATTAACTACTTTAGCAACTTTAGCAAGCACTTCTTTCGCTCTTGTAGTTACATTGTAGCTTCCGCTTTGGAATAATAATTTGTCAGCAATAGAAATAAAAACAACACCTTTTTCAACATTAATTTCAATGTCAGGGTCATTAATACCAACTTCACGTTTTAAACTTGTAACTACTGCTAGAGTAATACTATCCTTTTTAGTTAAGGCATCCTGTAAACGTGTAATTTTCAATTCTTTTTCTTTAATGCTTTCAAGAGTTTTTTCAATATTTGAAGCACCTTTAGCAGACAATACTGTTAAGTTGTCATTGTTTTTACGCAAATCAGCAATTTGTTCTTCTAAGGCCGTCGTTCTTGCAACTGCTGCTGCTTTATCAGATAAACAACTGTTTAATTTCACTGTCGCAGTATTCAATAAATCTTGGGTTTCTTTTTGTTTGGCTTCAAGTGCAGTATATTCTTTTTTAGAGACGCACGAACTAAGAAGCATTAAGGTTGAAAAGGTAAAAATTAAAAGTTTTTTCATGATTATTTGTGGATTAATTTTTTTGTTGTTTAACGTAGCAAAAGTATATAAAAATCATTCAATTTTAACATTTTAACAAAATTTTTACTAAACATTTTATTAACTTTTATAAACTCTATTTTTATATACGTAATAATTTAAAACAATAGACGTCTCATTATAATATTTTTTTTTGTTTATATGCGTTTTTCTTTGCTTTAATAATGCCCCTAAATGTTTATAATAACTAAAATGAGCATGCAGAATGGCTATGAAATGTTTGAATTTGAATTCTGACAAAAATTTTAATCCTGCAACACCATCTAAAATAAGTCTTATAAAAACTGTAATAAACAAATTACCATTAGCATTTTTAGTTAAGGTATATAAGCTATTTCTGAAATTGAGATATGTTTTTTGTGGATTTAAACTACTCAATGTGGCACCTCCTAAATGAAAAACTTCAGACTTCCCTACATATTTAACTTTATAGCCTAGATTTTTTGCACGCCAGCACAGATCAATTTCTTCCATATGAGCAAAGAAACTTTCATCTAAACCGTTTAATGTTTTATAAACCTCATTTCTAATAAATAAACAGGCACCAGAGGCCCAGAAAATTTCTGTAACATCATTATATTGTCCTAAATCCTTTTCAATGGAATCAAAAATGCGTCCTCTGCAATACGGATAGCCAAATTTATCAATAAAGCCACCTGCAGCTCCAGCGTATTCAAAATAATTCTTGCGTTTATAATCTAATATTTTAGGCTGAATAATCCCTGTATTAGGTTCGTTATTAAAAGTTTTAATGATAGGTTCTAACCAATTATTTGTGACTTCAACATCGTTATTCAGCAAACAAAAAACAGGTTCTTTTAAATTTTTAAGTGCGTCATTATATCCTTTGGCATAACCGCCATTTTCTTTATTTTTTATAATGAGAACCTTTGGATAATGATGTTCAATAAAAGAAATAGAATCGTCTGTTGAGGCATTATCTGCCACATATATAGACGCTTCTTTAGAATATTTAACCACAGAAGGTAAGAACTTTTCTAAAAGCTTTTTACCATTCCAATTTAATATAACAACAGCTATTTTCATTTAGTATATTCTGGAATATCTTTAAGGAAATGATATTTTTCATTTATAAAATCCATTTGACAATAATAATGATTGATGCCATTTGAAATCATCAAATAAGTAGCATTTAAACTTAAATTATACAAGGCGATTTGATCAAATACATTTTGATTAATACTGATGGCTGGTGCTTTGCATTCAACAATTAAATGGATACTTCCATCAGAATTAAAAACAACAATGTCATAACGTTTTCTCAAAGAATTGATTATGAGCTCCTTTTCTATATTTATTAAAGACTTCGGGTACCCTTTATAATCAATTAAATAATGTATACAATGTTGTCTTACCCATTCTTCAGGTTGTAAAATCACAAATCTTTTGCGGATAACATCGAATATAGAAATTTTATTTTCCTTATTTTTGAATCGAAACGAAAACTTAGGAAAGTTTAGTTCTTGCAACACGTTTTATCTTTAATTAACTCAAAGGTAAACCACAATATTCAAATACCAAATAACTCTGTGATTTTTTGGAATTTGATACTTTTAATTTGAAATTTTTGCATTTTGGACGAAGTCAAAGAATTAGTTACTGATATTAATAACGGAAACATTAAACCTATTTATTTTTTAATGGGCGAAGAGCCTTATTATATTGACAAGATATCTCACTATATTGAAAAAAATGTTTTGACTGAAGAAGAAAAAGGGTTTAATCAAGTGGTTTTATATGGACGTGATGTGACCATTGAAGATATTGTTGAAAATGCCAAGCGCTATCCTATGATGTCTGAACGACAAGTAGTGATTGTTAAAGAAGCACAAGACTTGTCCAGATCTATTGAAAAATTAGAATCTTATGCGAATAATCCACAATTATCAACTGTACTCGTTATA
Organism: Yeosuana sp.; assembly: GCA_036525815.1. Classification (GTDB taxonomy): domain Bacteria; phylum Bacteroidota; class Bacteroidia; order Flavobacteriales; family Flavobacteriaceae; genus Yeosuana. The sequence continues at coordinate 26,117 of DATCZQ010000141.1, forward strand.
AATTACAAGTATAAAAAAATTGATAAGCGTAAAAGTTTATATAAAGCTGTTAATAAAGTAGGCTTAGTGTTTGACAGTAAAAAACTTTATGAGAACCAAGTAGCAGATTGGATCAGAAGAGTTTTAGCGTCTAAAAACTATACTATTTCCCCGAAAGCAGCGCAAATGCTCGTTGAGTTTTTAGGGACTGATTTAAGTAAGATTAATAATGAGTTAGAAAAACTTCAAATCATAATTCCAAAGGAGAGTCAGATAACACCAGAACTCATTGAGGAGAATATTGGAATCAGTAAAGACTTTAACAATTTTGAATTGCGGAAGGCTGTTGGTGAACGAAATAATATAAAGGCTTACCAAATTATAAATTATTTTGCTGAAAACCCTAAGGACAATCCTATGGTTGTAACAGTTGCATTATTATTTAGTTTCTTTACACAACTCTTACAGTTTCATGGATTGTCTGATAAAGCACCAAGGCACGTTGCCTCGGCCTTAAAAATAAACCCCTATTTTGTTAATGATTATATTTTGGCCGCGCGTAATTTTCCTATGAAAAAGGTAAGTGCTGTTATTTCTGTTTTAAGAGAATTTGATGTTAAAAGTAAAGGGGTTGAATCTAATGCAGTTCCTCAAGGTGATTTGTTGAAAGAGATGCTCTATAAAATTTTAAATTAACTTAAAAGTATAAAAAAAAGTACATAGTCGTTTATGGACAAGGATTGAAGGTATTTCAAATGGAATCTATTTAAATATCTGAATCATCCAATACATTAAGTAGTTAAGATGAACCTTATTTGATTGATTTTTGGATAAAGATATAGTTGATATGAATGTAAATATCCCCGAAAGTTGGAAATGTTTTTTACAATCAGAATTTGATAAACCTTATTTTGATAGTTTAGCAAATTTTGTAAAGGAAGAATATTCAAAACATGATTGCTTCCCACCAGCTAATCAAATATTTAGTGCTTTTGAATATTGTCATTTTAATGATGTCAAAGTAGTAATTATTGGACAAGATCCTTATCATGATGTAGGACAGGCACATGGTTTATGTTTTTCGGTGAATGATGATATTAAACATCCGCCATCCCTTAAGAACATTTTTATAGAAATTGAACAGGATACAGGCGTTCCTTATCCTAAAAGCGGAAATTTATCACGATGGGCAAATCAAGGTGTTTTATTATTGAATGCAACATTGACAGTAAGAGCGCATTTGGCGGGAAGTCATCAAGGTAAGGGATGGGAAACATTTACCGATACTGTTATACAAACAATCAGTGATAATAAAAAGAATGTTGTTTTTATGCTATGGGGTAGTTATGCTAAACAAAAAATAAAACTAATTGATGCAAAAAAGCATTATGTGTTACAAAGTGGTCACCCATCTCCGTTAAGCGCCAATAGAGGTTTATGGTTTGGTAATAAACATTTTAGTAAAACTAACTTTCTGTTGGAGCAAGTTTTTCAGTCCCCTGTAAAATGGTAACTCGTCTAGAAAGTATAATAGGTTTTGTATTAATATTTTTAGTGGTTTTTGTTTTATTACAGCTAAATATTAATAATAAAAAATTTATACTAACTAATATTAATATTGAAAGAGTTATTGTGATTATCATAGGTTAGTGGTTCATTTCTGAGTAAAGGTATATCAATAATCTTTGTAATACATTTCTTATGAATAAAAATTATCAAATTATCAAAAACATCTTTCAAAAGGAGTGTATTCTATAATTTTATGGTATTTAAATTAGATTTTATCAATGTAGTCCATTAATTACAATTATGAAATACTTACTAATGCGTATTTTTGAATTCTCATTTTCCTTTTTTATGAGTTATTTAGGCATAAACAAGAATTTGAGACTAATTAATATTGATATTATTAGTAATGACAAAAGTTTATAGTTGTTTCTCTTTAATATTTTTAATATTAAAGACAGGGTCTTATTAAAATAAAATATATTTTTGAAGAAATTAACAAATATGGATGAAGTAAATTGGGTAACTGCCAAGGAATATGAAGATATTACCTATAAAAAATCGAATGGTGTTGCTCGGATAGCATTTAACAGACCAGATGTTAGAAATGCATTCAGACCCAAAACGACCAGTGAATTATATGATGCCTTTTATGATGCAGGAGAAGATGTTAATATAGGCGTTGTTTTATTATCAGCTGAAGGTCCTTCAACAAAAGATGGGGTGTATTCTTTTTGCAGTGGTGGCGATCAAAAAGCAAGAG
>DATCZQ010000142.1:0-14628 GCA_036525815.1 Yeosuana sp.
CTTTGAACAGGCCAAGCAGTTTACGGCAGCAACAGAAGTTACGTCATTGGCTGTTACTAAACTTGATGGGACTGCTAAAGGCGGTGTGGTCATTGGAATTTCAGATCAGTTTAAAATACCTGTAAAATATATTGGAGTAGGAGAAGGAATTGATGATTTGCAGGTTTTTAATAAATATGAGTTTGTAGATTCGTTTTTTAAATAATAAATGAATTTACTATCGTTTAGTTATAAATGCTTCAACTACGCAAATTTTTGATGCTGTTTCACTTCCAAAACATTTAAACAATTGGTGGACACTAAAATGTACAGGTGATCTAAAATTAAATGCAGATAATATTTTATATTTTAATGACACGTATAATTGGTTTGGTAAAGTTTCATCATGCATTCCTAATAAATCTTTTCATATTAAAATGACCAAAGCTGATCCCGATTGGGATACCACAACTTTTGGTTTTGATTTGGAAGAAGTTGATAAGGGTGCTTTATTAAAATTTAGCCATGAAAACTGGCAGGAATTAAATCATAATTTTAAACATTCCTCTTTTTGCTGAGCCATGCTGCTTAATGGTTTGGAAAATTATCTTGAAAACGGAATTGTTATTCCTTTTGAAAAGCGAAACGAATCTTTTATTCAATCAATTAAATAATTGCTTTTTAGTATTTTTATTAAAAATCTTTGTTTATGAAAAGTTTGGCTTTAATTCTCTTATTATTTTTAGTTTCTTCCTGTAAATATTTAAAAGAAGAAAAAGGCACCTTGCCTTTAAAGGGGGTAAATGTTGAAAATACTGTCGACACATTAGGTATTTCGGAAGATGATGTGCTATCTGATTCTGCAGATATGAGCGCGATTTCAGTCAAAGAATTTCGTGAATTTAAAGTGCTGGATTCAAAATTTATCAATGTTTCTAATCTTTGGATGCCCTTTGCTAAAGATTTAGAATCGTTTTCTGAAGTGGCCTATAATAATCTAAAACCCCTCATTCTGGAAATGGATATTCCTGTAATTCAAAAACATATACAAAACGGGAAATTATCATATGAATTATTAGTTAAATTCTATTTATACCGAATCCGTAAGTTTGACAGGGAGAATGCGGGTTCTTTAAATTCTGTAATATCTTTAAATCCCAATGTGATAGAAGAGTCTAAGGAGAAGGACCGGGAACGCAAAAATAGAAAAACAATACATCCCATTTTTGGTATGCCTATTTTGTTGAAGGATAATATAGATGCTATTGGTATGCCCACAACCGCTGGAGCTGTGGCTTTGAAGGATAATAATATCAACAAGGATGCCTATATTGTAACGCAACTTAAAGAGAAAGGGGCTTTAATTTTGGGAAAGACTAATTTAAGTGAATGGGCTTACTTCTTTTGTGGAGATTGTCCCTCTGGTTATAGTGCTATTGGCGGACAAACTTTAAATCCTTATGGACGCAAGATTATTGACGCTGGTGGCTCTAGTTCTGGAAGTGGTGTGGCTGTAGCTGCCAATTTTTGTATTGCTGCTGTTGGAACTGAAACCTCAGGTTCTATTTTGTCGCCTTCTAGTCAAAATTCTATAGTAGGATTTAAACCCACTATTGGTTTGTTAAGCAGAAGGGGGATTGTTCCTATATCTTCAACTTTGGATACTCCTGGGCCTATGACAAAGAATGTTATGGACAATGCTTTACTGATGGATGCCATGTTTGGTCCGGATGAGAAAGATAATAAATCAATAGATGCTCTCTTAGATAATGGTTTTTATTATGAAAAAATAGTAGTTCCGAATTTAAATGGCAAGCGTTTTGGTTATTTTGAAGAATTAAAAAGGGACTCTTTATTTGCTTCTGCCATTGAAGTTTTAATAAAGCTTGGTGCAGAAATGGTTGAATTGAAAGAGGAAAATATAGAACTTTCAGATTTTTTAAGATTACTTAATCTTGATATGAAAAAGGATTTGCCAATATATTTAAAAGCAAGCGCGAGTGACAGCGTTACAGTAAATTCTGTTCAAGAGGTTATTGAGTTTAATAAATCAGATTCTATAAATAGGATGCCTTATGGGCAAAAGTTATTTGAAGGGATTGTCACTGATAAAGGGACCAATCAAGATCTTGAAGCTATTAAATCAAAATTAAAAATGAATGGTCAATTATTTTTTGATACGCCAATGAAAGCAAATAATTTGAATGCTATACTGTCCATAAATAATTATCACGCCGGATTTGCTGCGGTGGCGGAATACCCAGCCATTACTGTTCCTATGGGATATTCTTCAGATAAAAATGCACCAAAAGGATTAACTTTTATAGGAAAGCGACTAAATGAAAAGTTTCTGTTGCAATGGGCTTATGCTTATGAGCAAGCTTCAAAAAGGAGAAAAATGCCTGATAATTATAATTAGTTAATCAAAGCATTAATTTTTTCCCAAAGATTATTATCAAATTCTGTTGGTCCAAGCTCATCTTCATTGCCACTATCACCCATGCGTACTATTACTAAGCCTTTACTTGGGATTATATAAAGTTTTTGGTCAAAGGCGCCTAAACCAGCAATCAAATCATTTGGTGCGTTTGGAATGAGTTTGCCTGAAAATAGGGTTTCAGAACCTGGAATTTTATAATTGCTTTTTCCATTGAGCCAATACAAATAACCGTAAGATTTGTTTAAATCTTGGGATGTATTTGTCATAGCATTAAAATAATCCGTATCTGCTAATATGGTTGTTTTGTCCCAAACACCTTTATTTAAATTTAATAAGCCAAAACGTGCCATACTTCTTGCATTGCTAAAATAAAGATTCAGATAACCTGTTTTTACCCAAGACCCTGTCATCCCTATTTTGTTACGTATTTTTGCGTTGAAATAATCTTTATATTCTTGTTGTACCGCAGCAGAAATGATATTATCTAGCAAGGTGTAAGCTGCTTGATGATAATACCAATAGGTATTGGGTTCATTTTTATAGATTAGGCATACTTTATCGGTGCAAAAATTCACTGGAACAGTATAATCGAGTCCTGTGGTCATTGTTAAATGGTTTCTAACTGTAATTTTTAATTCTTGTTCTGGTGTTAAAGAAGACCAACTAGTACCCATATAATGAGAAGACGGGTTATCGACTGATAACAAACCTTCTTCCTGGGCAATACCAACTGTAAAAGCCGTTAGGGTTTTAGCAGCCGAATTCCATGAATGGACTTTGGATTCGTCAAAAGCCCCAAAATATTTTTCAACTACAATTCTTCCATTTTTTAGAATCATAAAAGCGTCCGTGGCATTTATTTCCAAAAAATTATAAAGAGTTTGTTCAGCGTTTGTATTCCAACCCAAATCATTTATAGATTTTGTCTCCCAGGTATCAGAATTTAAAGGTGGAAAATAAAGTTGATTATCTGTAGGATTGGGTTCTGTAGGATTGTCATTTGATGAGCAACTGAAAAATAAATTAATTGCCAAAAGGCAGTATATCCATTTTTTCATAACAGTAGGCTTTAAATATGAGACTTTCAAATATTTAAAAGGTTTAATAATAAAGTTGAATTTGGGGCACAGAAATCGATAATCCGCAATCATTATGTATCTTTGCACACTTAAATTTTTGTATGAGAACGAAATCACTTAAAAGGAATAGAATTAATGTAGTAACGCTTGGCTGTAGTAAAAATGTTTACGACAGTGAGGTGCTTATGGGACAATTAAAGGCCAGTGGAAAAGACGTGGTTCATGAAGAGGAAGGTAATATTGTTGTTATAAATACTTGCGGGTTTATAAATAACGCCAAAGAAGAAAGTATCAATACTATTTTGGAATATGTGCAGAAAAAGGAAGAAGGTGAAGTTGATAAAGTGTTTGTAACAGGTTGTTTAAGTGAACGCTATAAGCCAGATTTATTAAAAGAAATTCCCAATGTAGATGAATATTTTGGAACTACAGAATTACCCGGTTTATTAAAAGCATTAGGCGCCGATTATAAACATGAATTGATAGGTGAACGTTTAACAACCACACCAAAAAACTACGCCTATTTAAAAATTGCTGAAGGTTGCGACAGGCCATGTAGTTTTTGTGCCATTCCATTGATGCGCGGGAAACATAAATCAACACCTATAGAAAATTTAATTACTGAAGCGGAAAAACTGGCTGCTAAAGGAGTTAAAGAGCTTATTTTAATTGCCCAAGATTTAACCTATTACGGTTTAGATATATATAAAAAACGTAACCTTGCTGAATTGCTTGAAGCTTTGGTAAAAGTGGAAGGTATTGAGTGGATTCGTTTGCATTATGCCTTTCCAACTGGTTTTCCAATGGATGTATTGGAGGTTATGAACCGTGAACCAAAAATTTGTAATTATTTAGATATTCCATTGCAACATATTTCTAATGGCATTCTTAAAAGTATGCGTCGTGGCACTACAAAAGAGAAAACTACAAAATTATTGAAGGAATTTAGAGTAGCTGTTCCTGATATGACCATTAGGACCACTTTAATTGTTGGTTATCCGGGAGAAACAGAAGAAGACTATCAAGAACTTAAACAATGGGTACAGGATATGCGTTTTGAACGTTTAGGATGTTTTACTTATTCACATGAAGAAAATACACATGCTTATAATTTAGAAGATGATGTTCCTGAAAAAGTGAAACAAGAACGCGCCAATGAAATTATGGAGATACAGGCGCAGATTTCATGGGAATTAAATCAGGAAAAAATTGGAAAAACTTTTAAAGTGGTTATTGACAGAAAAGAAGGAAATTATTTTGTCGGGCGTACTGAATTTGATTCACCTGATGTAGACAATGAAGTATTAATAGATGCTACTAAAACCTATTTAAAAACGGGTGAGTTTGCCAGCGTTAAAATTATTGAAGCAGCAGATTTTGATTTATATGCCGAGGTGATAAAATAAATAAGTTGTTTAATGTGATGATAGGCATTGTTTTAATGATTTATATTAGCGGTTAAGCTAAGTTGTTCAAAAAATAGGTAAAATTAATTCTTATAAAAGATTATAAATTTTTAGTTATTAACTCTATAAACAAGTTAGAGCTAAAAATTCACCATGTTTACCTTTAGATTTAGTTACTGTATTTTTTTTTAAGAAAATTAAGATTCAGCCCTTTCTAATTGCTTATTAATCTTTTGAATGGCGTTTTCTATTGATTTTTCAGGTTCTATAATGTTGTATTCACCCCAAAATTCAGGATCTGCAAAACCAGAAGCTTTATCAATCATTACTACATTGGGTTTTAATTTTTCTCCTACAATCTTAGAATCATCATCAATTTTCCAATCAGTAATCGCCATTTCACAGTTCAAAGTGTAAACATTATTAAATAATTTACGCTTATAATTAACTTTAAATGTCAATTCAATTTTACCATATCCATAATACCATTTCCCATTTCTGGTTCTATAATCTACTCTGTAAGATGCAATAGTTGGATAAACTTTGGCATTATGTGGTTTTTTTCTAACAAACATTTCACTGGCTAATTCTCTGTTTGAAACGTTTAAATTATATATAGCACTTGTAAGTGCAAGCGTTTGAGAATCAATATATAATTTACCGTAATATAAAGGTTCATCATTATTCGCCTTCTGTTTGAAATTAACAACATAAACCAGTCTGTTGTTTAATTGGGTAGATTCATCAAAACTGAAAACATAATTAGACAAATCATTTTTATCAAAAATATATTTAGGATATTTTATTATATCAGTATATAAAGTGCTAAAAGGACCACCTTGTAGTTTTAACGTCAAGGTATCAAGTCTGGAATAATCAGTGCTTTTTCTAGATTTTAAAAGACTTACTTCATCATTTTTACTATTAGCATACGGCTGTTTGTATACAGCCAAAACGGCCTCAGAGAGCGACGCATTTTTATTGCGTTTTTTTATGGTTTCTCTGTAAAAGGCGGTCATTTTTGTTCTATTATTGTCATAAACCTCACTTTTTCTGTTTAAAGTAGCACGCACCAACGCTTCTGCATTTTTAATGCCATAAACATTTACATAACTTAATTGAGTTATAGAAAGGTCTAAATATATTTTATTCTCATCTTTTTTTAGTGATGAAATTTTAATTTCTCCTTCGGCATACCCAAGCAATGAAATCTTAATGGTGTTATTTAAATATTCACTAGGGACCTTTAATGAAAACGCACCTTCATTGTTAGTGATAGTACTGATATTAGTTCCTGTAATATTGATATCAACATAAGCCAACGGGTCTTTAGAACTACTATCATAAACATGTCCTTTAAACTCATTTGTTTTCTGGATAGACAGCAAGGGCTCCTGAAACACATTTGATGCCTGTGTATTTAATTGTAGACCAAAAATGAATAAAACTAAAGATGTATATAAGAATACTAAACTATTTTTTAGAGTATTTTCTTTTTTCATGATAACACTTATTAAGTGGGTATTAATAAAGTTTTAAGTTACTAAAATGCTGATAAAATATCAAGGGTTTTATTAAATGATTAACAAATAATTGACCATTTAAATTTTATGGAAATAATGTTCCTTACAATTAAGGTTATGCTCTTTAATAAGGATTCAATTTGAGTTGCTTTTTTATTTAAAGCATATAACTCTTAACTATTTTTTTAGAATTTAAAAATCTAATAGATGTATCTTTACCCTTTATAAAGAATAATTTAAATTATGCCAATAGAAAGTATTTCATTTAAAGAAACGGGATATTTTTCTTCATTAATTTGTGATTATATAGAGGAAGAACATGTGTTAAAACCTTTTTATAATCGTTTCCCAAAGCTTGAAAATTTCAGGAAGCAAATTGAAGAAAAAAAGGCCTCCTTTAGTGTGTTTTCCAGAAGTATATTGGTTGATAGTTTAAAGGAACAATATGCACATATAGAAACCTCCGAAAGTACAGTGCAAAATATTGAATCTTTAAACCAAGAAAACACCTTTACCATTACTACAGGTCATCAATTAAATATTTTTACCGGGCCCCTTTATTTTTTGTATAAAATTGTTTCTACTATAAATCTTACTGCAGAATTAAATAAGGCTTATCCGGATTATAATTTTGTTCCTGTCTATTGGATGGCTACTGAAGATCATGATTTTGAAGAGATTAATTATTTCAATTTTAAAGGGAAAAAGGTTCATTGGAATAAAGCCAATAATGGAGCTGTAGGTGAATTAAAAACCTCAGGATTGGAATCAGTTTTTGAGTTGTTTTCTAAGGATTTAGGTGTGGGCAGACATGCTGACTTTTTAAGAGATTTGTTTGCTGAAAGTTATTTAAAACATGATAATCTGGCGGATGCTACGAGATATTTAACTAATGCGCTTTTTTCAGAATATGGGTTGGTGATTATTGATGCCAACAAAAAAGAATTAAAGCAACTATTTGTACCATTTATAAAAGACGAATTGCTTCATGAGACGTCTTTTAAATTGGTTTCAAAAGTAAACGATGCCATTAATGCACTACCTGGAAATACTAAAATTCAAGTGAATCCGCGGGAGATTAATTTGTTTTATTTAAATGAGAATTTACGGGAGCGTATTGTTTTTGAAAATGAGATTTATACAGTTGTAAATACCGATATTACATGGACAAAGGAAGCTCTTTTAAAAGAAGTGGAGGATTTTCCGGAACGATTTAGTCCTAATGTCATTATGCGTCCTTTATACCAGGAAGTGATTTTGCCTAATCTGTGCTATATTGGTGGTGGCGGTGAATTGGCTTATTGGTTTCAGCTAAAAGCCTTCTTTAATGAGGTTAAAGTGCCTTTCCCAATTATGTTGCTTCGTAATTCAGTGTTAATCCAATCGGTTCAGCAACAAAAAAAACTTAAGAATTTGAATATTTCTAATGAAGATATTTTTTTGAAGAGAGAAGTGTTTATAAATAAAAAAGTGAGGGAAATATCAAATATAGATATTGACTTTTCTCCTCAAAAAATGCATTTAATTCAACAATTTGAAGTTTTATATCATATAGCAGAACAAACAGACAAATCGTTTGTAAATGCTGTAAAAGCTCAGGAAGTAAAACAATTAAAGGGTTTGGGAAATCTTGAAAAACGATTGTTGAAAGCTCAAAAGAGAAAACTACAAGATCAGGTTTCAAGAATGACTGAATTGCAAAATGAGTTATTTCCAAATCAAAGTTTACAAGAACGCAACACTAATTTTTCACAATTCTATTTAGAATACGGTGAGGAATTAATACCTCAATTAATTAAAAACTTAAATCCTCTCAATTCAGAGTTTTTAATATTAACACTTTAAATAATGCACAAAATAGATATTGATTTGGTAAACATGACTCTGGATGTCATGAAATATGCTATTGATAGGATATCAGTAACCGAACCTAAAATAGGCATTCCACAAAAGGCAGAAGAATTAAAATCCTTAGTTGGTGAAACAATAACCAATAAGGGCATTGGTGGTGAAGTAGCTTTTAATTTATGGAAAGAGCATTTAATGAAAGCCAACGTATCCATTGATCATCCAAGACATTTGGCTTTTGTTCCAGCGTCTCCTACAAGAGCGGCTATTATGTTTGATTTAGTGACTTCAGCTTCAAGTATTCATGGCGCGTATTGGATGGAAGGTGCTGGTGGCATTTTTTGTGAAAATGAAGCTATGAAATGGATCGTTTCACTCACCGGATTACCAAAGGGTGCTTTTGGTGTTTTTACTAGTGGCGGAACGGCCGCTAATTTGTCCGCAATTGTTACAGCAAGAGAATATTGGCGCAGTTTGAATGATCAAAATAAAATAGAAAAGGGACTGATTATTACTTCAATTGGTGCACATTCCTCAATTAAGGCTATGGCTAAAGTAGTAGATGTTGATGTTTTATTGGTAGATACTGAAGACAGGTTGGAAGCAAAGGCCTTACAAAATACCATAGATAATTTAACAAGCCATCAACAGCAACGTTTATTTGCGATAGTGGCAACAGGCGGCACCACCAATGCAGGTATCATTGATGATTTAGATGGCATAGCAGTTATTTGTAAAAAGGAAAGGTTATGGTTACATGTAGATGCGGCTTATGGTGGAGGTGCTTTAGCGGCAGACTCTGTAAGACATTTGTTTAAAGGCATTGAAAAAGCCGATAGTATCACCATTGACCCTCATAAATGGATGTTTTCACCTTATGACTGCGGTGCTGTGATTTATAAAAACCCTGAGTTGGCTAAAAAGGCACATTCTCAAGATGGCTCTTATTTGGATATTTTTAAGGATGAAGGGGCACATGGATTTAACCCCAGTGATTACCAGATACAATTAACCAGACGTGTTAGAGGTTTGCCTTTGTGGTTCTCATTAGCAACGCATGGCACCGATAGATATAAACTAGCTATTGAACGTGGTCTTGAATTGGCACAAATAGCCGGTAAATTAATTCAAAAAAAATCACATGTGGAATTAGTAAGAGAACCAAGTTTGTCTTGTGTTTTATACAGAAGAATTGGATGGAAACCTGAAGATTATACCCATTGGACATACGAAAATCATAAAAAAGGTTTTGCCTTAGTTACCCCAACTAAATGGAAAAAAGGACAAACGTATGAAACCGTTTCTCGTTTTTGTTTTATCAATCCCGATACCACAGAAAAAGATATAGAAATGATTTTAGATTCTATGAAATAGCAGGAGCAGTGTAGCGTTTATTAAATCAATAATTTATTGATTGGTCCATAAGTTTGATAAAAAATGCAGGAAAGAAACATATAAAATAAAATTTTAAAAAAGTGTCAGTCCTAATTCGTCATTCTAAAATCAATTATTACTTTTGCGCATGCAACACAACAAGGTACTTATTTTAGATTTCGGGTCTCAATACACACAGCTTATTGCCCGAAGAGTCAGAGAGCTCAATATTTATTGCGAAATTTATCCTTACAATAAAATACCGGAAACAGTATCAGAATACAATGCTGTCATTCTTTCTGGAAGTCCATTTTCAGTAAGAGGTGAAGATGCTCCGCATCCCGATTTATCAAAAATACGTGGAAAAAAGCCCATGTTAGCCGTTTGTTATGGCGCACAGTATTTGGCACACTTCTTCGGAGGTGAAGTAGCACCATCAAATACCAGAGAATATGGAAGAGCCAACCTGTCATTTATAAAAAAAGAGGAAGCTTTTTTCAATGGTATTAAAAAAGGAAGTCAGGTTTGGATGAGTCATAGTGATACTATTAAGCATTTGCCAACAAAGGCTGTTTTATTGGCAAGTACGCATGATGTTGAAAACGCGGCCTATAGAATTGAAGGTGAATCAACCTACGCTATTCAATTTCATCCGGAAGTATATCATACAGCGGATGGTAAACAATTATTAGAAAACTTTTTAGTCAATATAGCAGGGGTTCATCAAGACTGGACGCCTCAATCATTTGTTGAAGAGACAATAGAAGATCTTCAAAACAAAATAGGAAACGATAAAGTCGTTTTAGGTCTTTCCGGTGGCGTTGATTCTTCGGTGGCTGCCGTTTTACTCCATAAAGCTATTGGAAAAAATTTATACTGTATTTTTGTTAATAATGGCTTGCTTCGAAAAAATGAATTTGAAAGTGTTTTGAAGCAATATGAAGGCATGGGTCTTAATGTGAAAGGTGTTGATGCTTCCAAAAGGTTTTTAGATGCATTGGCAGGTATTGATGATCCTGAGAAAAAACGTAAAGCCATTGGAAATGCTTTTATTGAAGTTTTTGATGATGAAGCCCACCAAATTGAAAATGTAACGTGGTTAGCACAAGGAACTATTTATCCAGATGTTATTGAAAGTGTTTCGGCAACTGGTGGACCATCAGCTACTATAAAAAGCCATCATAATGTTGGCGGATTACCTGATTTCATGAAACTTAAAATTGTAGAACCTTTAAAGTCATTATTTAAAGATGAGGTTCGCCGGGTAGGAGCTACTTTAGGGATTGATCCTTTATTGTTAGGCCGTCATCCGTTTCCGGGTCCTGGACTGGCCATCCGTATTTTAGGGGATATCACGGCAGAAAAAGTCCGCATCCTGCAAGAGGTAGATGCTATTTTTATAAATGGCCTTCGTGAATGGGGACTATATGATAAAGTATGGCAGGCAGGAGCTATGTTACTGCCTGTAAACAGTGTGGGTGTTATGGGTGATGAGCGTACCTATGAAAAGTGCGTGGCACTTAGAGCGGTTGAAAGTACAGATGGCATGACTGCTGATTGGGTGAACTTACCTTATGAGTTTTTACAGAAAACATCCAACGATATAATAAATAAAGTAAAAGGCGTTAATAGAGTAGTATATGATATTAGCTCAAAACCGCCAGCCACCATTGAATGGGAATAATTTTTGGCAGTTACAATAATTTAAAGTTATATTTATCTTTTTTGATGGCATCTAATAAACGCATCATGAGCGTATATAATTAGAATGAGTAAAATTTTATGCTCAGTTAAATTCTAATTTAGTTTTTTGGCATGCTATATGTATTAGAAGAAAAGTTAGTTAACCTAAGTTAAGTCAAGGAAAATGTCCTGAGCTCAAATTTAAAAATAGATTGCATGATTAAATTCTTTTCCATTATTTGTTTAGTATTTCTTTTTGGTATAAATACCGTTCAAGGGCAAAATTATAAAACACATAAAGTTAAACAGGGAGAGACTATTGAGAGTATTTCTAAACAATATTTAGTCACGCCTTTTGATATTTATACTTTAAACCCTGATGCTAAAAAGGGATTGAAACCTAACGCCCTTTTAATCATTCCTAACTCAAAAGTAGAAGAACCAAAAGTTACTATAACTAAAGAATTACAGGGGTTTAGAACACACAGGACTGGTAAAAGAGAAACTTTATATAGTTTAGCTAAAGAATATCGTGTTACAGAAGAAGATATTAAAAAATACAATACATTTTTATATGCGAATCCTTTAAGGAAAGGAGATAAAATTCAAATCCCGATTTTTAAAACAACTAAAGTCGTTGAAGAAAAGGAACCAACAAAACCTTATATGGTATTACCTAAAGAAGGCAAATGGCGGATTGCCTATAAATTTGGAATAACGGTTACGGAGTTGGATGCTTTAAATCCACATATGGGTGAAACCTTGCAGGAAGGTCAGGTTATTAATGTGCCAAATATTACTAAAACGGATGAAAAGTTAGTTGATGAACAATACAGTTACTATAAGGTATTACCAAAAGAAGGATTCTACAGATTAAAACTTAAACTAGGCCTGGAACAAGACCAATTGGAAGCCTTGAATCCAGATTTAAAAGAAACAGGGTTAAAAGAAGGGATGGTTTTAAAAGTACCTTTTGATGCAAGTGTTAATAATAATGACGAGCCATCAAATGTTAAAAATTTAGTCCATTATATACATGATTATTCAACAAAGCATATTGCTGTCATGTTACCGTTTCGTTTAAATAAAGTTGATTTTGATTCTATTGCAGGCATAAAGCAAAGTATCACTAAAGATCCTTATTTAAATGCCTCTTTAGATTTTCATTCAGGAATATTAATGGCTATAGATTCTTTAAAAATTCTGGGAATTTCTTTGAAAGTGGATGTCTATGACACCAAATATCAGGTAAGTGAAGTGGAGAAAATTATTAGAGAGCATAATTTTGAAGATGTTGATGCCGTTATTGGACCATTAACGCCAAATAATTTTGATAAAGCAGTGACAGATTTAAGAATATATAATATTCCGGTAATATCACCTATTGGTGAAAATTTGAATCTGGTTGAGAATGTGTTTCAAACAAGACCATCGTTAGAATTCTTAAGGAATAAGATTATTGGCTATGTGAAAACAATACCGGATGTAAAAAATATAGTTATTATTTCTGACACTAAAAACGCTGTTGTAGCTGGTCAAATTAAGCAAGAGTTTGTAGGTGCAAGACAAGTATATTCAAGAAAAAATAAAGAAGGCAAAGATGCCAATTATATTTTAGTTGATGATATTGCTGCAGTTTTAAAGCCCGGACAGAACATCGTTTTCTTAGAAACCCAAAATGAAGGTTTCGCTTCAAATGTAACCAGTATTTTAAATTCATTAATTCAGGTCGAAAATATTGCAGAGAAGAAAGCAGGAATTGATATTATACTAGCTACAACTAATATAAATTCTGCTTTTGAAGGTGATGAAATATCTAATGAACACTTATCAAACTTACAATTTACATTTGGCAGTATGTCTAAAAGTAATGATGGTGATATAAATAATTCCTTTATCAAAAAATACGAAGAGATTTATCATGTAACTCCAAACAAGCGCGCTGTAAGAGGTTTTGATATTACAATGGATGTAGTTTTAAGATTAGTATCCTCCGATGATTTATATAAGTCAGTTAATGAAAGTCCATTAACAGAATATGTTGAAAACAAATTTGAGTATAAAAAGAAATTGTTTGGTGGCTATTACAATGAGGCATCCTACTTGGTAAAATATCAGGATTTAAGGATTGTGGAAATTAATCAGTAAGCTTCTTTTGAAATCCTCTTTTTACAGTGGTATATGGTAAAAATAAAATGCTAAGTGCATGCAATTCTGAATACCTATGTTGATCCAACCAGATAATAATTTCCTAATAACCTTAGCGCATACCAAAATGCCTTTTGGTAAATATAAGGATCGTTATTTGATTGATTTACCTGAGTATTATGTGGTTTGGTATCATAATAAGGGATTTCCTAAGGGAAAATTAGGGGACTTACTTCAAACGGTTTATGAACTTAAGCTTAATGGGCTGGAACATTTGATTAGAAACATTAAAAAGCAATATCCTAAATAGTTTTTTTGATCTTCGTTTAATGTTTATTTATATTGAAGCTAGCAAACAAAGCAACTAACATTAATTAAGCTAAACCTAGCAATTTTTTATATATGGTGTTAGACTTTTGTTATTTTTCTATAACCCACTAGTATTTTTAGAAAAAGAATGATTTATTTATTCTTTTCTCATATCAACTTCATTCTTAATTTCATCAATTAATGTTTGCATTTGATTCATTACATCTGCATAAATTTCGATTCCCCTACTCCTTTGTCTAATAATAGAACTAAGTACATTTGAGAACTCTTGATTTTTTTTAAGAATTTCAAAATCGTTAGGTCTTGCTAGCTTTAATGATTTGTTATTGAGCCTTTTTACATATTTAACTAAAAAAGGTTCAACTATAATTTCACTCAATTTACTTTCAGCGTTATCATAATCGCTAGTGAGTTGCTTAAGAGCCTCCTCATACATATTAATGATATCTCGTTTGAGTAATTCATTTTTGATTAAGTCTAACCCTTTGCTTTGCAATGAATTATATGCCGTTGCTGTTATTGTTGGACCGTTCCAAAAGGTTAGAATTCCAAAAACACTATCTAATTCACTCGAATAAGGCAAATTATTATCTATATAATATTCTATTTTATTGTATTGAAAAATAGTATTTGCATTGTAAATTGTGTCAGAACGAAAACTTGTTAACATCGTCTCTAAATTATTTTTTATATCGGACAACAGAACTAATTCTTCATTTTGACGTTTTCGATTTTCATTCCAATTATTTATGGAGAGAGCAATTAAAATACCAATAACCACAAGAATAATTTCACCAATAGCATACCTAATATACTTT
>DATCZQ010000143.1:0-4274 GCA_036525815.1 Yeosuana sp.
TGAGGCCGATGTGGCTTCATCATGGAGTGAGGAATATCAGGAAAATAATTATAAATTGAATCTTAATATGTTTGAAAACATGCCTAATCTGTGCGGCACAGCTCCATGGGTATTGTTCGATTTTCGTTCGCCTACTCGTTGCCATCCGCTCAATCAAGATGGATGGAATCGTAAAGGCTTGGTTTCGGACAAAGGGCAACGCAAAAAGGCTTGGTATGTGATGAAAGAATATTATAGCAAAATAAAGTGATTTATTTTTCGGATGAAACAAATTTTAACAATGTTAATATTGCTAATGAATATAAATAAATAGCTTTTAGTATAAATGTTCTCTTAATAAAATGTAATCTTTTTGATTCCTTATGGAGCATAAACAAATTTTTAAAGACATATTCAATTTTGAATATAAAAGTAAAAATGAGTCAATTTGAAAAAACACAAACCACAAAATAAAAAAACCGGCTAATCATTATACCGGTTATTTGGCAATTTAAATCAGCGACAGATAAACAATTAAAATATTTGAAATATGTTTTTTCTTAAAAAAATAGGATTATTAACATTATTAGCTTTGACGACTTTTGGTGTATTACATGCACAGGACATTTTTATTTCTAACACCCAAAACCGTACGTATATGAATTTAAACGGTAAATGGAAATATGTGCTTGACCCCTACGAAAATGGAAACATAGGTTTTATGCCAATATTTAAAAATGTAAAACAAAAAGATAAGACCGATAGAGTAGAATATAATTTCGATGCAGCCCAAACAATGTGGGTTCCCGGTAGCTGGAATGCACAAAAAACTGAACTATCATATTACGAGGGCAGCACATGGTATCGTAAAACATTTGATAAAACTGACATTGATAAGGATAAACGCTATTTTGTGTATGTTGGCGCAGCTAACTACCTAACTACAGTTACATTAAACGGAAAGAAATTGGGAGTCCACGATGGCGGTTTTACACCATTTTCTTTTGAGGTTACTGGGAAATTAAAAGAGAAAGATAACTTTTTGATTATTGGTGTGAACAACAAACGCGAGAGCTATTATGTTCCGTCAAAAGTAACAGATTGGTTCAATTATGGAGGTATTACAAGAGATGTAAAACTAATTGAAGTACCTTCTACATTCATTAACAATTATTTTATTTCGTTTGATAAAACTTCTCTGACAGCCAAAACCAAGCGCATTAGTGGTAAACTGTTGCTTTCCGGTGAGTCAATTCCTGAAAAAGCCCACATTTCTATTCCTGAATTGAAAGTAAATGAGGAATTTAAAGTGCAATCAGACGGCACTTGTTACTTTAACATCGAAGTGAAAAAAATTGAGCTTTGGTCTCCCGAAAATCCAAAACTGTACGAAGTAATTCTTGTAGCAGGAAATGATAAGATAAAAGATAATATTGGGTTCAGAACTATTGAAACTCAGGGAAAACAAATTCTGTTGAATGGAAAGCCTGTATTTCTAAAAGGTATTTCTTTACATGATGAGAACCCCCTGCGCAAAGACAGAGCGAATTCTCCAGAAGATGCAGCCTTAGTATTAGGGTGGGCAAAAGAACTTGGATGTAATTTTATTCGATTGGCTCACTATCCACATCAGGAAAATCTTGTGCGAATGGCTGATGAAATGGGTTTTTTATTATGGGAAGAATTGCCATTGTATTGGGGTATTGACTGGAAAAACGATGCCGTACTTCAGAGAGCCAAAAACCAATATACTGCGTTGATTAACCGCGACTATAACCGAGCAAGTTCTATTATTTGGTCAATTGCCAACGAAACAAATCCTGGTGATGCCCGTAACAAATTTTTAATCTCCGTTGCAGAACATATCAGAAGTATTGACAGTACTCGTCTGCTTTCAGCTGCCTGCAAGAAAGATCAGGCAAAAGACGGACACCCTGATAAAGACTATACCATCAATGACCCCATTATGAAACACCTCGACATTATTAGCTTTAATGAATATCTAGGTTGGTATGGTGGATTACCCGAAGCCTGTCGTGAAAAAACATATAGTTCGGATATTAATAAACCAATAATTGTTAGCGAGTTTGGAGGCGGAGCTTTACAAGGTTTCTACGCTGACAAGCTAACACGCTGGAGCGAGAACTTTCAAGAATATCTATACAAAGAAAACATAGCCATGTTCGACAAAATTGACGGGTTAGCAGGTATGACTCCCTGGATCTTGGTCGATTTCCAGTCTCCTCTCCGTCAATTACCAGATGTTCAGGATGGCTGGAATAGAAAAGGGTTAATATCAGAAAAAGGGTTAAAGAAAAAAGCGTTTTACATTTTGCAAAAATATTATTCCACAAAATAATTATCACCGCCCGGAATGTTTCGATGAAATAACTTTCGATAAAGATGAAGAAAATTAAAAGTTTGTTGAATTTTTGTAATCATCTGATAATTAATTTCGAGTAAAATAAACACTTTTTACCTTAACTTCTGGAAAATCTAAAATTTAACAGACTATTGTAAAATTAAAATAAATAAAACCTATGAATATCAAACAGAATTTCTTTGTAATCGCTTTTGTTTTGTTTGCATCTTTTGCTTTCGCACAAAGAAAAACAGATATGTTAAAAAGTGAAAAACCAAATATTTTATTCATCGCAATTGATGACATGAATGACTGGACCGGCTTTTTAGGAGGCCATCCTGATGCAATAACACCCAGTCTGGACAAGCTGGCAAAGAAAGGAATTAGCTTTACAAATGCACATTGTCCGGCGCCAGCTTGTTCGCCAAGCAGGAATGCTCTTTTGTATGGAATTGAGCCATTTAATTCTGGCTTATACCCTTTTTATGAACTTGGAATACATGATGAGCTGGCAGATAAGTATATAAGTTTACCGCGTTTCCTGAAAGAGAGCGGATATTCGACTTATGGAGCCGGAAAAATTCATCACGGAAGTTTTAATGATAAACGGGAATGGACTGAATATTTTAAATCAAAACCGATAAAAAAACAATTTAAAGAAGGTTTGGGGTATCATCATGATAAAGGAGGAAAGATGTCATTTAGAGCAACTCTAAATCCAGACGATGAGCATATTGACCACCAGGTAGGATCTTATGGTATTGATATTCTCAAAAAAAAGCACGAAAAGCCTTTCTTCTTAGCAGTCGGAATTGTAAAACCTCATTTACCATTTGATGCTCCTGTACGGTTTTTTGATGCTTTACCAGACGAAGTTGCTTCGCCTGAAATTTTGAAGAATGATCTGGATGATATACCAAAAGTGGGTAGAGAGATGAAAAAGTCCGGATCACTGTATGATAGAGAAAATAAGTGGAATGAAGTGAGACGTGCTTATCTTGCTTGTATTTCGTGGGCTGATTATAACATTGGTCGTGTTTTGGATGAACTGGAAAAAAGCCCTTATGCTGATAATACCATTATTGTACTTTGGTCAGATCATGGGTACCATTTAGGTGAGAAAATGAGTTTTAAGAAATTTACTCTGTGGGAAGAAGCGACTCGTGTTCCGTTTATTATTTACGATCCTCGTACAAAAATGAAGAATAAGCAAGATTGCTCTCAACCTGTTTCTTTGATTGATATTTATAAAACACTTGGCGAACTCGTAAATCTGAAAATACCGGAATATGTAAATGGAACTAGTTTGGTTCCTTTACTCAGAGAACCCGAGAAACATACCGGAGAACCTGCTATTACTTCATGGGGAAGAGGTAATTATGCTGTCAGAAGCAATAATTGGCGATATATTCGATATTTTGATGGTTCCGAAGAGTTGTATTCGCACGAAAATGATAAAAACGAATGGTATAATTTAGCTAATAAACCGGAATATGATAAACGAAAGGCGAAATTAGCAAAATATTTACCAAAACATGAGGCACCAATTATAAAAAAGGATATTGTTCCCTGGAGTGTTGAGGGCTTTGAAAGGAAAAAATACAGACCTAATGCAGGTGAAGAAAAATAATAAATAGACTATTGTGGCTAAGTTTTAATTAATACAGCATTTTATCAAAAAAATAAAATCAATTATTTATACACCTCATAGAGGTGAAACCGCGATAGTTCAGGAATGACATTGAGTGTAAAGCGCCTCGATAAAGATGAAAAAAATTAAATGTATAATTTCCAAAAACAGATAGCAATAAAATGAGACGTAAAACATTGATATTCTATTTAGTAAGATTATGTTTTTTGATGATTTTTGTTGTAAGTACAACAATATCGTATGCGCAAATTAAGCTACCTGCTTTTTTTGGTAATAACATGG
>DATCZQ010000144.1:0-15851 GCA_036525815.1 Yeosuana sp.
TTATATCTTCTTTTGGCTGCTGGTATTTCAGCAGGGCTAATTTTTTTATTTCCTATTTGGGAAACACAAGAAGGAACTGTGGTTTACGCTAATAATGAACCTTTATATCTGATCTTGTTCTTAGGTTCGGGATTACTTTCAATGGGTTCTATTTTTATGTTTAAAAACAGGAAGCTTCAGTTTGTTCTGGGGCGACTTAATATCATATTAAACTTTTTTTTACTAGGATTTTTTGTGTATCAATCTCTAAAGTTATCTGGAGAAACTATGGTTTCTGAGAAAGGTATTGGGATGTTTCTTCCTATTATTTCTATCGTGTTTTTGGCTTTAGCCAATAAGGCCATTAAGAAGGATGAAGATCTCGTAAAATCTGTAGATCGATTGCGATAAACCTAACATCTTAGTAGTATTAGTGCGTTAAAACCCAAAGTGAAAACTTTGGGTTTTTTAGTGTCTTTTATTAAACTCTATAACTTCCAAATTGTCAATTTTGCTACCATCAATTGTAAAGCGAAGCATGGTTCGCGCTTTATGGAATCCATGTTTACCAGCAGCCCCGGGATTCATATGTAGTAGATTTAAACTGTTATCAGGCATCACTTTTAAAATATGGGAGTGTCCGCATATAAATAACTTTGGAGGATTTTTCTTTATTGCTTCTCTAACTCTCACATCATAGGCTTTTGGATATCCACCTATATGTGTGATCCATACATCAACATCTTCACACATAAATCTGTTATGTTCAGGAAATTCTGAGCGAATAATGCTATTATCAATATTACCATAAACCGCTTTAATGGGTTTGATTTTTTTAATGGCATCCGTAACTACTATGTCTCCAATATCACCGGCATGCCAAACTTGATCGGCTTCTTTTACATATTTCAAAATATCTTCATCAATATAGCTATGTGTATCAGATAGCAATAATATTTTTATCATTATAAATTGTTAATGGTAAAACTAAACCCGTAAATCTAATTATCTTTGTGCTCTAACAAAAGTATCAAATTAGATTGAGGTATTTTATTGAACTTTCTTATAATGGTAAAGATTATCATGGTTGGCAGAATCAGCCTAATGATATCTCGGTACAAGAAGTTATAGAAAATGCCTTATTCTTAATTTTAAAAGAAAAAATAGCCATTGTTGGTGCCGGACGTACCGATACCGGTGTTCATGCCTTACAAATGTTTGCTCATTTTGATACTGATATTGTTTTTAACGAAGACGAATTAGTCTTTAAACTAAACTCATTTTTACCGAAAGATGTGGCTATTTATAAAATTTTCAGAGTTAAAACCGAAGCTCATGCAAGGTTTGACGCCACGAGCAGAACTTACAGATATAGAATAGCCTTAAGGAAGAATGCCTTTAATTTTGAAAACGCCTATTTCTTATCAAATGCCTTGGATGTTGATAAAATGAATAATGCTACAAAAATCTTATTTCAGTATAAGGATTTTCAATGCTTTTCAAAAAGCAATACCGATGTAAAAACTTATAATTGCACTATTATGAAAGCGCATTGGTATATAGAAAATGATGAACTTCATTTTGTGATTAAAGCAGATAGGTTTTTAAGAAATATGGTAAGAGCTATTGTTGGAACCATGATAAACATTGGTATGGGTAAAATGGAGGTTGAAGAATTACATAATGTAATAAATTCTAAAAGTAGGAGTGAAGCAGGCTATTCAGTGCCAGCACATGCACTTTATTTGATAGAAGTTGAATATCCAGAAGATATAAAAATATAAATGAGCGAAACAAAAGAACAAGCTTTTGACATCAATTTATTTAAACGTCTTTTGCTTTATATAAAACCTTATACTAAGGTTTTTATAGGTGTTATCTTGGCGGTTATCCTTATTGCAGTGTCTGGAGCAGTTAGACCTAAAATACTGCAATTAGCCATTGATAATAACATTGCAACAAAAACAGTAGAAGGCTTTTTTCCTTATATAGTTATCATGGCTGTTATGCTCTTTTTAGAAGTAATATTTCAGTTATTATTTATTTTTTATTCGGGCTGGTTGGGTCAAAATGTCGTTAAAGATGTACGGGTCAAGTTATTTAATCATCTGCTTCGTTTTAAAATGCAGTATTATGATAATTCTTCAGTAGGAGTGCTTATTACAAGGGCTGTTACTGACATGGAACGTATTGCTGATATTTTTGGTCAAGGACTCTTTACTATTTTCAGAGATTTTCTAACCATGATTGTGGTATCTGTATTTATGCTTTTTATGAATTGGAAGTTGAGTTTAATTGTTTTTATTATGCTTCCGGTTGTTTTATATGCCACAAGAATCTTTCAAAAATATATGAAGAAGGCTTTTGAAGAAGTGCGGACAGAAGTTTCAAATCTGAATTCATTTGTGCAAGAGCGGATTACTGGAATGAAAATTCTGCAGTTATTTACCCGCGAGGACACAGAATACAAAAAATTTAAAGAGATCAATGAACGTCATAAAAAAGGCTGGCTTAAAACCGTTTGGTACAACTCTATTTTCTTTCCAATTGCAGAATTAGCAACTTCTATCACTATTGGTTTGGTGGCTTGGTATGGCGGATTAAATGTAGTGCTTAGTGAAACGGCTTCAGAAGGGGATTTAGTATCATTTATCATGTTCATTCCTATGCTGTTTAGACCATTAAGACAAATAGCTGATAACTTCAATACCTTACAAATGGGCATGGTGGCTGCCAACAGGGTGTTTAAAGTATTGGAAACCACTTCGCAAATTGATGATAGTGGTACTTTAAAGGCTTCATCCTTCAAAGGAAACATTAGTTTTAAAAAGGTGTATTTTAATTATATTGAAGATGAAAGTGTTTTAAAAGGGATTTCTTTTGAGGTAAAATCTGGAGAAACTGTTGCTATTGTAGGGGCTACGGGCGCAGGTAAATCAACTATTATTAATCTATTGAATAGATTTTATGAAATTAAAGATGGTGTGATTGAGATTGATGGCATTAATATAAAAGACTTTACACTGGCCTCGTTACGAACTCAAATAGCTGTGGTTTTACAGGATGTTTTCTTATTTGCTGATACTATTGTAAGTAATATTACTCTTAATAACCCTGAGATTACTGAAGCACATGTCATTGAAGCAGCAAAAAATATTGGGATACATGATTTTATTTCAAGTTTGCCAGGCGGGTATCATTATAATGTAAAGGAACGAGGGGTTATGTTGTCTTCAGGACAGCGCCAATTAATTGCGTTTTTAAGGGCTTATGTAACAAATCCGAGTATTTTAGTTTTAGATGAAGCAACTTCTTCAGTTGATTCTTACTCTGAACATCTCATTCAAATAGCAACGGATAAGATAACGAAAGGAAGAACGTCCATTATTATTGCACATCGCTTAGCCACAGTAAAGAAGGCTGATAAAATTATAGTGATGGATTCTGGTGTTATTGTTGAGCAAGGTACACATGATGAATTGCTTCAAAAACCAGATGGCTATTATAAAAATCTGTACGAAGTTCAGTTTTTAAAAGAAGAAGAGGTTTAGTTTTTGAGTATTTCTATTCAAATCATTTACATTAAATCCTTTTTAATGCGTTCAACGAGTTCAGCAGTATCTTTAAAAATAACGAATTCACCATCAACAAAGTAAGAGATATGTCCGGTTTCTTCACTTACTACCAGAGCTAAGGCATCTGTTTTTTCAGTGACACCAATCGCAGCTCTATGTCTCAGTCCGAAGCGTTGTGGAATAACTTTTTCATTATTAACAGGAAGAATCACACGCGTAGCTTTCACTATATTATTTTTAATAATAATGGCACCATCATGTAAAGGACTATTTTTAAAAAAGATGCTTTCTATGATGGGTTGCGTTACTCTAATATTCATTTCGTCGCCAGTTGAAATAAGAAAATCTAAATTATTGTTACGTTCTAAAACGATTAAAGCGCCTGTTTTAGATAGGGCCATTTTATTACAGGCTGAAACAATAGTGTCTACATTTGTTTCATCTCCAGTTTCGGACTTTAAAAAATTAAGATGTTTTAAAATGTTTCGTCTTCTGCTAAAATTAGTAGAGCCAACCATTAATAGGAATTTCCGGATTTCAGGCTGAAAGACAACTATTAATGCTATAATGCCCACTTTCATAAATCCTCCAAAAATACCTGTCAGCAATTCCATATTAAGGAAATCTGTTAGGCGCCATGCTAAATAAATCATAATGATGCCTATGAATATATTGATTGCAACGGTACCTTTTACAAGTTTGTAAATGTAGTAGAGCAGAAGTGCCACTAAAATGACATCGATGACATCAACAACGGTAAATTTTAAAATGTCTTTAAAAATATCCAAAGTATGTGGGTTTTGGTAAATTTAATAAATTATAGCTAATTAAAGATAAATTCATCATCAGCTATCGTAACATTCTTAAAATTAATTTGAGACAATAAAGATTTGTAAGTTATATAATCTTGAAAGGATAAATTTTTATTAAACTCAGAGATAATAACGGCATCACCATGCCCCGTTAAATTACTTTCTAAATGACTTAATAATTCTTTTTGATTTGAGGTGTGAATGAATACCGTATCATTCCAAATAAATGACACATAAGTTGAATCTAAAGATTGAACTTTTATGTTTATAATTTGATTAGTAAGTGCCTTATTTTTATTAAGATATGCCTCTGAATCTTCATGATGATACAGAACATCTGTAAATTCAATAAAACCTAAGTTTTTTATGCCAATATCATTACAGGTAAAATAGTTTTTAGCATTTTCATTCTTGTGCATTTCTGCATTTCTTTTCTTTTCTTGAAGAAAAATAATTTTTGGAATAGCCTGTTTTAATCTCAGTCGTTTATCAACATTAATTAACCAGTTGGTAGTGCTAATTAAATTTTTTCTGTTTAGTTCAACGCTATCTGTCTTCGTTTCGTCGTAAAACAAATAAGCAGCCGAAACATCGTTAATTTTTGAAATATCCGCATGTTTTATTTCAGGCAGTTGGACCGTTTTGTCATTTCCACATGAAACTACTAGGAAAAATAGGAGTATATAATAAAAAAGGGGCTTCATTAATTAATTTTCGGGTTTAAGGATTGTACTAATTGTATGGTTTCTATAGCTTCTTTAACATCATGAACACGTAAGATATTGACGCCTTTTTGTAGCGCAATGGTGTTTAAAACTGTCGTTCCGTTGAGTGCTTCGCTGGCAGAACTTTGTAATGTTTTGTAAATCATTGATTTTCTTGAAACACCTACGAGTAAGGGTAATTCCAGGATATTAAAAAGCTCCAATTGGTTTAATAATTTAAAATTCTGTTCTAAGGTTTTTGCAAAACCAAAACCAGGGTCGACTATAAGGTCAACAATTCCCAATTGTCTCGCTGCGGCAATGCGTTCAGAAAAGTAAAACAAAATATCTTTTACAAGATTATTATAAACAGTCTGTTTTTGCATTGTTTGCGGGGTGCCTCGCATATGCATCATAATATAAGGGACATGCAAATGAGCCACGGTTTCCAACATGGCATCATCCAGTTTTCCGGCAGAAATATCGTTTATTAATGCGGCTCCCATTTGAATGCATTCTTTTGCAACTTGACTTCTAAATGTATCAATAGACAGTAAAGCCTCCGGAAATTCTTTTAAAACATCAGTAATTACTGGTAAAATACGGGCAAGTTCTTCATCTTCACTCACAAAATCAGCACCAGGTCTAGAACTATAAGCGCCTATATCAATAAAAGTAGCTCCTTCTAAAAGTATCTGTTCCACATGCTTTAAAATAGCTTTTTGTGAGTGATGTTTACCTCCGTCAAAAAAGGAGTCTGGTGTGATATTTAAAATTCCCATCACTTTTGGTGACGATAAATCTATAAGGTGTCCTTTGCAATTAATAGTCATGTATCTGATGCCGTATTGAGGGTATAAAAATAAAGATTCTGATTAGGATAAATTCAAAATTAGCTATATAAACTTAAAGTTTGTTAATTCATTTTAAAACTTTGAACATTCAACTTTGAACTTTAAACTATTTAAGCGAAATTTACACAAAATACAAGTAATCAATGCAGGATACCTCTAAACAATATGACGCAGTTATTAATACTTGCAAAAGCCTATTTATAAAAAAAATGAAAGATTATGGAAGCGCCTGGAGAATATTGCGTTTGCCCTCATTAACCGATCAAATTTTTATAAAAGCACAACGCATAAGAAGCTTGCAACAAAATGCCGTTAGAAAAGTTGATGAAGGTGAAGTTAGCGAGTTTATTGGGATTATCAATTATTGTATAATGGCCTTAATCCAATTAGATAAAGGTATTGTTGAGCAACCTGATTTATCAACTGAAGAGGCTACTGCTTTGTATGATGAGAAAGTTGCTATTGCCAAACAGCTTATGGAAGATAAAAACCATGATTATGGTGAGGCATGGCGTGATATGAGAGTGAGCTCTTTAACAGATTTAATTCTTCAAAAATTATTGCGAGTTAAACAAATAGAAGATAATGCCGGTAAAACCATAGTTAGCGAAGGCATTGATGCGAATTATCAGGACATGATTAATTACGCTGTTTTCGCATTAATACATATTGAAGCTGGTAGAAATTAATTTCAATTGATTAAAACATAAAATATTCTTATGAAATATTTAGTAAGCATTTCAAGACTCTTTGTAGGCATTTTATTTATTATTTCCGGATTAATTAAGCTTAATGATCCACTAGGGTTTTCTTATAAACTGCAAGAATACTTTAGTGTAGAAGTTTTAAATATGCCGTTTTTAGAACCTTATGCCTTAATGATTTCTGTCTTGGTCGTTGTTTTTGAAGTGGTTTTAGGTGTTTTTTTAATTATTGGGTATAAACCAAAATTTACTGTATGGAGTCTGTTACTAATGATTGTATTCTTTTCGTTTTTAACATTTTATTCCGCTTATTTTGATAAAGTTAAAGACTGTGGTTGTTTTGGTGATGCTTTAAAATTAACGCCATGGGAAAGTTTTACAAAAGATATTGTTCTTTTAGTTTTTATACTCATTTTATTTATTGGAGTTAAGCATATCAATCCTCTTTTTAATAAATTAAATACCACTATTTTAGCCTTACTTAGTTTTATATTGAGCTTTTGGTTTGGGTATCATGTGTTGATGCATTTACCTTCTAAAGATTTTAGAGCCTATCATATAGGGGCCAACATTCAGGAAGGGATGCGTATTCCAGAGGATGCCGCAAAACCTTTGATTGAGTATTATTGGAAATTTAAGGTAAATGGTGAGCAAAAAGTCATTACTACTAATGGAACTTACCCAAGTGTGGAAGGTGATTTTATTTCTGTGGATACGAAAGTTATTGAAGACGGCTATCAACCACCAATTGTTGATTTTTCAATAGAATCTAACGATGAAGATTTAACAGAACATTTTCTGGCAGAAGATAAATTGATCATGATTGTATCTTATAGTTTAGAAAATATAGAAAAGGCAGGCGCTGAAAAATTAAAATCGTTTTCAGATGAAGCTCTTAAAAAAGGTTATACAGTTATTGGTCTGACTGCTTCAGGAGAAGAAGCTAAACAAAAAATAAGGGAAAAATATAAACTTAATTTTGACTTTTATTTATGTGATGAAAAGGCGCTCAAAACGGTGGTTCGATCAAATCCAGGGATATTAGAGTTAAACCAAGGAACGGTTATGCAAAAAGTGCATTGGAATGATCTGGAAGATTTGAAATTATAGTTTTAAAATAATAATATAGACACCTGTTAAATTATCTATTAAATAAAATTGGTTATGCTTTTCTTACCTTATTTGGTGTAGTCACGGTGATATTCTTTTTATTTAATGTATTACCAGGTGATCCTGCCCAGATGATGTTAGGGCAGAATGAAGACAGCAATCAATTAGCCATTGTGAAACAGAAATATGGGTTTGATAAACCTATAAGTACGCAGTATTTATATTATTTAAATGATTTATCACCAGTCTCATTTCATTCCACATCTCAAGAAGATTATACTTATTTACGAAAGGATAAATACCATTCTCTAAACTTGTTTACAATAGGAAATACCACTACCGTTTTTAAATGGCCCTATTTAAGAGAATCTTTTACCAAACAAGGTAAAAGTGTCAGTGATGTTTTAGCTGAAACCCTTCCAAATACCTTTGTACTCGCGGTTTCTGCAATAGTCATTGCATTGATTTTGGGTATATGTTTAGGGATTCTTTCAGCGCTGTACAAAGATCAATGGATAGATAAGATGATTCAAATATTAAGTACGTTTGGAATGAGTATTCCTTCCTTTTTCAGTGCTATTTTATTTGCCTGGTTTTTTGGTTATGTATTGCATGAATACACCCATTTGCAAATGACAGGAAGCCTATATGAGTTAGATGATTTCGGTGAGGCGATGCATATTCAGTGGAAAAATTTGTTACTTCCAGCCGTTGTTTTAGGGATTCGTCCTTTGGCGGTGGTCATACAGCTCATGCGAAATTCATTACTGGAAGTTTTTAATCAGGATTATATCCGTACGGCACGATCAAAAGGGCTGAGTGAATTTCAAATAATTAGAAAGCATGCTATTAAAAACGCCATGAATCCTGTGGTGACAGCTATTTCGGGTTGGTTTGCCTCCATGTTAGCAGGCGCTGTTTTTGTGGAATATATTTTTGGATGGAATGGATTGGGGAAAGAAATAGTCAATGCATTAAATACCTTGGACCTACCTGTTATTATGGGTTCAGTGTTAATTATAGCTATACTCTTTATAATTATCAATATTTTTGTGGATATAATTTATGCTTGGTTAGACCCTAAAATAAAATTAGACTAAATTTGCACTTTCAAAAAAGATAAAATTGAAGATTAATAAATTAAAATACCTACTGTTAGTTTGCTTGGCTTTTTTTAGTTGTAAAGGTCAGGAACCAACCTCATTTTCAGAAGCTGCATTAAATGACAGCTTTTTAAATTTACAAGGTGAAGAAGTCATTTTTAAGGATATTTTAGAAACCCATAAAGGCCAAACATTAGTCATTGATATCTGGGCCTCTTGGTGTAAGGATTGTATTGCTGGCATGCCAAAGGTTAAAGATTTACAGCAAACACATCAAGAAGTAGTTTATATCTTTTTGTCATTGGATAAAAGTCAGGAAGCTTGGAAAAGAGGCATTGAAAAATATGATGTCAAAGGCACTCATTATTTCATGCAATCTGGTTGGAAGGGTGATTTTGGTACCTTTGTCAATCTGGATTGGATTCCAAGATATATAGTAGTTGATCAAGAAGGAAACATAAAAGTATTTAAAGCTGTTGAAGCAGACGATAAAAAAATAAAAGACGTATTATAATGAGACAACAAATAGTAGCAGGAAACTGGAAAATGAATAATGATTTATCAGAAACAGAATCATTAATTTCTGAATTAAAAAATATCAAAAAAACCTCAAATGCTGAGGTTATGGTGGCACCAACGTTTACAAATCTTTTAACAGCAGTTAATGCCTTAAAAACTTCAGATATTGAAGTTATTGCACAAAATATGCATTTTGCAGCAAACGGAGCCTACACGGGCGAGATAAGTGCCGGTATGTTAAAAAGTGTTGGTATTAATACCGTAATTTTAGGGCATAGTGAGCGCAGAGCCTATTTTAATGAAACTGACGAGATGTTAGCTAAAAAAGTAGATGCCGCTTTAGCCAATAATATGCGTATAATTTTTTGTTTTGGTGAAGAATTAGCAGACAGAAAATCGGGCAATCATGAGCATATAGTTGAAAGCCAAATAAAAAACGCCTTATTTCATTTAGATGCTTCTGCATTTAAAAATATCGTGTTGGCTTATGAGCCTGTTTGGGCCATTGGAACGGGTGAAACAGCAAGTCCTGAACAAGCTCAAGATATGCATGCTTTTATAAGAAAGACGCTGATTAATAAGTATGGTAAAGTAGTTGCAGAGGCCGTTTCCATTCTTTACGGTGGTAGTGTCAAGCCAAATAATGCACAAGAAATTTTCTCTAAACCAGATGTGGACGGCGGTTTAATTGGTGGAGCAGCATTAAATGCTACCGACTTTTTTGCTATCGTAAACGCATTTTAAAAAATAAACTTTTGGGCGTTACCCCTAGGGTCGCGCTATACACTGTATCTTTTTGGCGCTTTAAGCGCCAAAAAGGATGCCGTTTCTATCGCTAACGCAAACTTGAATAAGCGAAGATATTCGTAAATCAAAAATTACCGATTTCAAATAATATGACCAACATCATTTATATAGGTTACGAGTTTAAAGTAAAGCCATTACAACCGGGGGTTGAAATTTTAATTGCTGAACTGGGTTATGCAGGTTTTGAAAGTTTTGTAGAAACGGAAGAAGGTGTTACTGCCTATATTCAAAAAGAAGAGTGGAATGCTGATATTCTGAATGATATTCAAATTCTGAAGTCTGATGAATTTGAAATTACTTATACTTTTGATGATATAGAACAGGTTAACTGGAATGAAGAATGGGAGAAAAATTTTAGCCCAATAGTTGTGGATGATTTATGTTCTGTGCGTGCGCCATTTCATGAGAAACCCGAAACTATTTATGATATTGTTATAGAACCAAAAATGAGTTTTGGTACGGGTCATCACGAAACGACTCATATGATGATTCAACATATTTTAAATAATGATTTTAAAGATAAATCGGTTTTAGACATGGGTTGCGGCACAGGAGTTTTGGCCATTTTAGCAGAAATGAAAGGCGCCAGACCCATTGATGCAGTTGATTTTGATAATTGGTGTTATCTTAACAGTATTGAAAATGTAGAGCGTAATAATTGTGAGCAGATTACGGTAATAGAAGGGGATGCAAGTGTATTAATCAACAAAAAGTATGACATGATTATCGCTAACATTAACCGTAATATTCTACTTAAAGACATGGCAGTTTACGCCGCCTGTTTAAATAAAAATGGTCTGTTATTTTTAAGCGGATTTTATAAGGAAGATATTCCCATGATTCAGCAGTCATGTGAAAAACATATGTTAAAATTTCAAGAAAAGTTAGAAAGAAATAATTGGGTTTCCTTAAAATTTTTAAATTAGTAAAAAATTCTTGCAATGAGTACTAAAGAAAAAACTTCAGAAGAAATTTTACTCGCCGAAAAGCTGGTGTCTCAAAAAGAAATTGTTTTATACAATGATGATGTCAATACCTTTGATCATGTTATTGAAACACTCATGAAAACTTGTGAGCATACGCCTGAACAAGCGGAGCAATGTGCCTTGATAGTGCATTATAACGGAAAATGTACGGTAAAAACAGGTCCATACAACGATTTAAAACCACGTTGTTCTATGTTATTAGAAGCAGGGTTAAACGCTGAAATTATTTAAAAAAAAATCTTGTAAAGTAAATTATTTCTTTTTACAAGTGTTAATTCCAAAAGGTAAATAAAGCGGGCAAAAACTAATGAAACTTGTCAACAAGAATACAAGGGCAAACGCCATAAGTACATATGCTAAAGTTCCTTCTACAACTTTAAAGTAGTATAAAGCAGCTATTACCAGCGCCATAACTATTCTAATACCTTTGTCTGTACTTCCCATGTTTTTTTTCATAATAATATATAGTTTAATTTATTTTATAGTTGAAGGACATACAAAATCTGACATTTTTACACCTGTTTTTTTAAGCTCCTCAAAGCCACCTTCAATATTTACTAAATTAAAGAAACCACGGGCTTTTAAAATGGAGGCTGCAATAACAGAACGGTAACCACCAGCGCAATGTATGTGATAGGTTTTATTTTTATCGATAGTATGTATATTTTCATTGATGAAATCTAAAGGGAAATTTTCAACCCCTTTTAAATTTAAATACATCGATTGATGTTCACCAGACTTTCTAACATCCAAAATATTCAGGTTTTGAACATTGGCTTTATGCGTAAATTCTTCGGCAGTAATAGAATCCAAAACATCCACATCTTTACCGGAAGCCTTCCAACTTTCAAAGCCTCCCTTTAAATATCCTAAAGTATTATCGTATCCAACACGCGATAATCGTGTCACTGTTTCTTTTTCTTTTCCTTTGGGAGTCACTAATAGGATGGGTTGTTTTAGATCTGGTATTAATGCGCCAACCCAAGGGGCAAAGGCCCCATGTAAACCAATAAATATAGAATTTGGTATGTGTCCTATTATAAATTCATGTTCTGGCCTTACATCTAGTACAAGAGCACTTTCATGATTAGCTATGGCTTCAAATTCATCAATTTCTAATGGGATGTTCCCTTTTTTCAATACCATTTCGAAGGGATCATAGCCAGATTTATTCAACATGGCATTTTTTGCAAAATACTGTGGAGGAGGAGGAATACCATCCAATACTTCTTTAACAAACGCTTCTTTAGACATATCAGCTCTAAGCGCGTAATTGCTTTGTTTTTGCTCACCAAGAAGACCCACCGTTTCTTTACTTAAATTCTTGCCACAGGCAGAGCCTGCTCCATGAGCGGGATATACAATCACATCATCAGCCAGAGGCATTATTTTGTCCCGTAATGAGTGATATAACATGCCTGCTAAATCTTCTTTGGTTAAATCAGATTTAATCGCTAAATCAGGTCTCCCAACATCACCTAAAAATAAGGTGTCACCAGAAAAAATAGCATGATTTTTACCTTTTTCATCTATTAATAAAAAGGTTGAAGATTCCAGGGTATGGCCAGGCGTATGCAATACCTTTATGGTAATATCACCAAGTTTAAATGTTTCATTGTCCTTAGCAATGTATGCGCTATAATCTGTTTCAGCACCTGGGCCAAATACAATAGTTGCCCCGGTTTTTTTTGCCAAATCTACATGACCAGAAACAAAATCTGCATGAAAATGGGTTTCAAAAATATATTTAATTTTTGCATTTTCTTTATTTGCTTTATCAACATATTGTTGCGTTTCTCTTAAAGGATCAATAATAGCGACTTCACCATTTGATTCAATATAATAGGCTCCTTGGGCTAAACATCCAGTATATATTTGTTCTATCTTCATTCAGTAAATTTTATAATGCAAAAATAAAAAATAGTCTTAGTTCTTAAGTGATAATTGTGACATTTAGTTATTTATTTCTTTATAAAGAATATAAAAAGCCATGGCTAAAGTAAACCATCCAAAGCCTTTTTTTAATTTCTTACCACTGATGTATTTTGAAATAAAGACACCAATTAAAATCCCAATAATAGTAAATAGAGAAAAGGTTAATAAAAATAACCATTCAATTTGGATGGTTTGTAAATCGCCTGTAAAACCTATTAAAGAGTTTATGGTCACTATTATTAAGGAGGTTCCAACGGCTTTTTTCATTGGAAGATTTGCCCAAAGAACCAAGGCAGGAACATATAAAAATCCACCACCTGCACCTATAATACCCGTTACAGTTCCAATGACTATTCCTTGAATGAAAGTCATATAATAGGGTTGCTGAAAATTCAATAATTCTTTCTCTTCATTTTTAGTCCTAATCATTGAAATGGAAGCCAAAAGCATCACAGCGGAGAAAAAAGTCATGATGGCCATGTCTTTTGAAATAGGATAGGCACCTATATTAAATAAAGTTTCTGGCAGGTTAGGAACTAAATATCTTCTTGATAAATACACTGCCATGAAAGAAGGAAAAGAAAAGGCTAATCCAATTTTAATATCTGCTACTCCTTTTCTTATTTTTTGGATAGCTCCTACCATTGAGGAAGAGCCAACTACAAATAGGGAGTATGCGGTTGCTATCACCGGATTATAACCTAAAACATAAACAAGTAATGGGACCGTTAAAATTGAACCACCTCCACCTACCAGACCCAAAACGAGTCCTACAATCAGAGCACCTAAGTAGCCAAAAATTTGTAATGAATCCATTTTAATGCGGTAGTTTATCTTTCACGGCTCCATAAATTAAAGTACCCAGTAATGCCGCTAAAATGACAATAATCATGCTGTAAACGCCAGCTCCAACTAAAATATACATAGGTCCCGGACAAGCACCAACAAGTGCCCAGCCTAATCCAAAGATAATACCTCCAACTATATACCTGATAAAGCCATGCTCTTTTTTTGGAACATTAATTTCAAGACCCAATAGATTTTTAAAATGTTGTTTTTTTGAAATTTGTAAGAAGATAACACCTGTAGCTATGGCAGTACCTATAATGCCATACATATGAAATGACTGAAACCGGAACATTTCATATATACGGTACCAGGAAACAGCTTCAGATTTATAAAGTACAATTCCAAAAAATATTCCAATAAATAAAAATTTAAAATATTTCATAAGTTATAAGATGTAAGGTAAAATTAAATGAGTCATTATTAAGCCACCAATAAAAAAACCTACCACGGCTACTAAAGAAGGTTTTTGTAAACTGCTCAATCCTGTGATGGCATGACCCGAGGTACATCCACCGGCATAGCGCGTTCCAAATCCAATCAAAATGCCTCCTATAATTAAAATAAATAATCCGTGTGCAGAAGTAATAGCCTCAAAGCCAAATAGTTCATCTGGCACAATGCTTTTGCCAGGCTTATTAAAACCAAGGTCATTTAATTCTCCAATAGTTTTTAAATTAAGATTTGTATTGGTTTCGACAGATAGGTAATTTTCGGCAATAAAACCACCTATAAATGCCCCTAGAATGACAATTAAATTCCATTTTTTTTCTTTCCAATCAGATCTGAAAAAGTCTATAAATTTTCCGGCACCTGCCATAGAGCACATGGTTGCTAAGTTTGACGACATAGCAAACGTTTTGCCAAAATAGAGTAGCACGGCCATAACCAATGCAATTAAAGGCCCCGATATATACCATGGCCATGGGTTTAAAATATATTCCATGAATGTAATTTGATATTTTTATAAATTAAGACTAAAATACTTTTCAAATAAAACAATTTAAAATTCTAAAACTTCAATTTTGTTGCGGCTTAATTTAATTTTTTTTTCATTTTCTAATTGTTTCAAAATTCTTGAAATGACTACTCTTGAAGTGTGTAAATCATCAGCAACGTCGTTATGTTTTATTTCTAAGCTGGTTGATGCACTTAGTTTAACTTTGTCAATTAAATATTTAAAAACACGCTCATCCATTTTTAAGAAGGCTAAGGTGTCAATAGTTTCAAGCATTTCATTAAAACGAATTTGATAGGCATCTAAAATAAAATTACGCCAACTGGCATTAGTGTGGAACCAATCGTGAATTTTTTTTACAGGAATTAAAACTAAACTAGAATCATTTTCAGCCACAGCTCTAATATTACTTTTAGAGGTTTTTAAAAAACAGGTCAAAGACATGGCGCAAGTATCACCAGCCTCAAGGAAATAAAGTAATAGTTCATTACCATGATCGTCTTCTCTTAAAATTTTTATATTTCCGGTTAATAATAAAGGAATATAATCAAGTGGTTGATTAATATCTATAATAATATCATCCTTTTTAAATTCCTTATAAATACCTGTTTCAAATATTTCATTTAACAGTTTTTCATCCAGGATTTGATTGAATTTTTGTTGTAGTAATTTATTTGTCATACCCAAAAGTAATCATTTTTCAAAATTGAAATAAATAGTTTGGCTATAATTTAATAAAAATACTATATTTGCACCCACAAAAATGGCCTCGTGGCGCAACTGAATAGCGCACTTGATTACGGCTCAAGAGGTTACTGGTTTGAATCCAGTCGAGGTCACTTCATAAAAACCCAGTTAACTAATTACTAGTTGATTGGGTTTTTTAATTTAAATATTTAGTCCATATTTAGTCCAACAAGTTGGATTTAAAACAAATTTAGTTCTTTAGAAATTACTCT
>DATCZQ010000145.1:0-26485 GCA_036525815.1 Yeosuana sp.
CGGCGCACTGGAACTCAAGGAGCAATAAAAGCGCAAAAATATATTATAGATCAGTTTCAAAAACTAGAAATTTTAACTTTAGGCAAAAAATTTGAGCAACCATTTAATTTTACAAATGACCGAAAACAATATGATGCTGTAAATATATTAGGCCTTATTATGGGAACGGAGAAACCAGAAAAGTATATTGTAATAAGTGCTCATTATGACCATGAAGGTATAAAAAAAGGGGATATCTATAATGGAGCCGATGATAATGCCTCAGGAATAAGTGCCTTATTTAGTTTTGCTGAATACTTTAAAAATAATCCCCCAAAGCACTCCGTTATATTGGCAGCATTTGACGGTGAAGAACTGGGGCTTCAAGGATCCAAATATTTTGTAAATCATTCAATAATTCCTTCAAAAGAGATTATTTTTAATTTAAATATGGATATGATCAGCAGAAGTGATAATAATGAGTTATTTGCTGTTGGTACAAGTTATAATGAAACCCTTAAGCAATTAATCCAAAATTTTAAACAAACTGAAAATGTACAACTTTTAACTGGGCACGATGGATTGGATGGTAAAGAAGACTGGACAAATTCTTCTGACCATGCGTCCTTTCATAATAAGGGAATCCCTTTTTTGTACTTTGGTGTTGATGACCACGAGGATTATCATACGCCAAATGACGATTATGAAAATATTCAACCAGAATTTTATAAGGAATCTGTAAAGTTAATTATGGCTGTTTTTAAC
This sequence comes from Yeosuana sp., assembly GCA_036525815.1. Lineage (GTDB taxonomy): Bacteria > Bacteroidota > Bacteroidia > Flavobacteriales > Flavobacteriaceae > Yeosuana. The sequence goes on from DATCZQ010000145.1 coordinate 745, forward strand.
AAGATCGATACATTGAATTTTTAAAAATATGCCTTTAACTGAATGGTTCCTGTGTGTATCGTTTTACTTGTTTCCGTTTTTCTTCCAAAATAACTCAGATTTAAATCTAAAAACTTTGTTAGTTTTTTTTGTGCGATCAAACTCCATGTAAAGTTTTTACCCGGTTGCAAACCTTCAAGCATTTGATAAGAAACAGGGGCGTTTGGGTTTCCAATAAAGTTGTTTGAGAAATAATTAAATTCACCGTTTATGGCCCCTTTTTGACTGCTGGAAAAGGTAAAGGAAGCGCCGTATTTCTGTTGCTTTAAAGACTCTAAATTGCCAATGGTATTGTTGGTTGAAGCGTATTGATAGAACACATCAAAACGCGTATTATCATTAAACAAATAAGACAGTTTTGGATTATATCGTTGTTTATTGAAGTTATAGTTTTTCGTTGAATAATTTTCACTGGCACTTTCGTTGTTATCAAAAGAGGCTAGGAGGTCTACCAGCCAGGATTCTTCAATTTTATGATTAAAATTGAGCTGATGACTTTTTAAATTATTCTTAATAAATCCAATAGATAAAACGTTTTGAGATTTATTCGATAAATAGGTATAGGAGGAGGTATAATGCTGTTTACCTCTATTGAAAAAGAACACATTTCTTAAATTTAGTTGCAATCCTAATTGATTTTTAGCGTCTGATTCAAATGGATTAATATTAAAATTGTTGCCATCACGTTTTATTTTTCTATCAATTAAGTAGCTGGTTTGATTATAAAAATGGGACCAAAAATTTTCAGACTTCTTTTCACTGACTGACCATTGTTGTGGATTTATGGTTAGTGTTTGACTCAGTCTGTTTTGATGTGTTTTCACAAAAACCTGATTAGGGAGCAATACTCTTATGTATTTTCCCTGATCTTGAAATTGTGCAATTTCAAACTCTTCCAGTTCTTGAATGCCATTGTTATTATAATCAATCCAAGTAAAGGTACCTTGTCCTGGTTCTACTTCAACATATGTAAAATCCTGTTGTGCTAAGGCTCCCGAGTTGGTTTCAAAAACGGTATTCCATTGGATAAGCTGTTTAATAAACTTTTGATTGTATTGTAGTCTGGAGTTAATGGATTGTTCATCATCAAGGGCTTGGTCAGTATTTTTAAGAGTTCTGTAATTAATATAAAGGGATAAATTGGTACTGTTATTTTGAATAAGTCTGGAATCTAAATAAAAGGTATTTGAAGAATTTACTTTTTGTAATTCATTGTTCCTTATACTGTCGTTTATTCTGTTTTTATAACCTACTTCGGCAAATATCTGTGTGCTATCTCCGAGGCCATAAAAAATTTCGTAAGATTTAAATTTCTGACTTAACGGAGTCAATGTTGAAGTAATTTTGTCTTTTTGTTCATTATCTTCAATGGCTATTTTTGTGCCTACCCAGCTTTTGTTCATGCCGTAAGTTATTCTATTTGATGACCTTAAAAAGGTAGACGTATTTAAATCTGATGTTGCGTTTAAAAAACTAGAAAAGGAAACAATGTTAAATTTGTTAAAAAGAAGATTAATATTAGCAACATGCCTGTTTCCCACAAAATTTACTGAATAGCCCAAATGCTCAAACTGATAAGAAGCAACCCCTTTTTCAGGATGAAATAATTGTAAACCCATTTTGAAAAGTTCTTGATTACCCAGTGGTTTTTCAATATTCCAGTCTCTTGAAAACTCAGCATTATAAAGGCGCTCTATAGTTTTAAAATTCTTTTCTATATAATCAACATCTGCAATGGCATTTAAGCTCCAAAGACTATCATTTTTAATAATGCTTTGAGATATTTTAAGCTTGGTTGCAAAACCGTTATTGTTTTCATCATTAATACTTGAAAATAAGTTTTGATCATTCTTGCTTCCTGCTACTTCAAAATTAATAGCGGTTTTTTCAGAGGGGTTATAGCTCCCATTAATAATGGCCATTTGAAGTTTTTTTGGCGCAATAAGTTGAACAATTGGCGCAAAATTTCCTTGTGAAATACCTAAAATAGGCTCAACATATTCGTAGATTTTACTAATGGCATTGATACTACTTAAAACATAGTCACCTTGATTCGCACCAACAGCACTAAAGGTAACCCGGTACAATTCATCATCCGGATTATTTGAAAACACAAAAGCCTCCATACCATTAATAAGTTCTTTTTTATATAAAATACGATTATCACTATAGGTGTCTAAAACCTCAGAAGGCGATACCATTAAGGAAGTGTCATTACCGGCATTTGAAAGTATTTCAACTTGCTGTTGAGATAAGTTTTGTTGTAATGGCTGGTTTTTGGCATCATTTTCAGAATACACGGAAACTCCTATTTTTAGTTTTTCACTATCAAGTCGTCCACCACCATAGGCCACTAAGCGTGAATAATTGCGTTCACTATATTGGTAATCTACCGTAATACGCATTTCACTTGTTATAGGAAATGTTGAGTTAAATATAATTTCACCGGCGTTATAATCAATAATATAATCGGCATCTTCACCACGTCTTAGGGCAATGCCATTAACATAAACCGTTTCACTCCCGGAAACTATGAGTACATATAATTCACCATTTTGCCCTTGCAATTTATAAGGGCCTTGATTGCCTTCTTGGGCATTAAATTGACTGCGCGTAAACTGTCCTCTAACTAAAGCACCAGCCGCAAACAAATTAGTTTCAGAATTCTCTTTATCAAAATTCACATTTAACAATAAGCCCTGCACCCGTTTAGAGAAATTGCCAAAATAAGAGGTGGTATTTATTAAATCAATGTCACCTGCGCGCACATTCCATTTATCACTCATTAACTCAATAAAAACCTGATCAAATTCATCTAATCTCTGTGAATACCCGCTTTCTTGTAAAGGAATATTGGCGTCTTGTATGGAGGCTCGTAGCGATACTTTATCGTTTAACTTACCAGTAATCTGAAGGTCCAATTCGCTGTTTAAAACAGAATTTTGATTATTACCTATGGTAACCCCGCGCGAAATACTTCCGGAAGTTGTTAATCCATCAAAAGGTATAAAATTAGAGTCTTGATTGCTTTGTGAAAGTTTGTAGAGCGTTTGTATATTATCATTGTTTTCAACAATAATCTTCTCGTCTAATTGTTTATAGGTTTTTGTTAAAAATTCCGGGTATCTCAAATAATTTATAATAATAGAATCAGTTTCAACAGGCTTTTTAAAGACTATAATAGCTTTTGGGAAATCAATGCTATAGAACGATGAATCAATTGCCGTATAATCTTTTCTTTTAATGAAAAAATAACTAGAATTGATGCTTACACTATCAATAATAATAGAATCATTTACAGCAACTTTTTTAGTTCTATAGTTAGAATACTTGTTTTGAGCGAAAGCACAAAAGCCAAAAAAAAAGATAAAAAGAAAGGCTATAAATTTCATCTGATACTTAAACTAAAAATAGTTTAAAATATTTTGTTAATAGTTTTCGTTAAAAGTGCTATAAAATAATAGTGTAAAAGTAACGCATTATTTATTTTAGCTAAAATTCTTAATCTATTACATGAAGATAATATCATATAACGTTAATGGCATCAGAGCTGCAATAAATAAAGGGTTTATGGATTGGTCAAAAAGTGCCGATCCAGATGTTATTTGCTTACAGGAAATTAAAGCCTTAAAAGAACAATTGGATTTAGATATTTTTGCTGAAGCTGGTTATAAATATAACTATTGGTTTAGTGCACAAAAGAAAGGATACAGCGGAGTGGCTATATTAAGTAAAACAGAGCCAAAACATGTAGAATACGGTACGGGCATTGCCTCTATGGATTTTGAAGGTAGAAACATTAGAGCCGATTTTGATGGTTTTTCTGTAATGAGCTTATATTTACCTTCTGGAACAAATGATGACAGATTAGACCATAAATTGGAATATATGGATATGTTTCAAGAGTATATAAATTCACTTAAAACAGATTTTCCAAATTTAATTATTTGTGGTGATTATAATATTTGCCATGAAGAAATTGATATTCATAACCCGAAAGGACTTAGTAATACTTCAGGATTTTTACCAGTAGAGCGCGAATGGATAGGTAATTTTATTGGCAGTGGCTTTATTGACTCTTTCAGACATTTAAATAATGAGCCTTATAACTATACCTGGTGGAGTTATCGCGCTAATGCGAGAGCTAATAATAAAGGTTGGCGACTAGATTATGCCATGGTTTCAAAACCATTACAAGAAAAAATAAAAAGAGCCGTTATATTGTCTGAAGCAGTGCATAGTGACCACTGTCCCATTTTAGTTGAAATAGAAAAATAAACCTTACAAAATTTTAAAAAATGATAAAAAAACTTTTATTAGTATTTGTAAATATTGCCTTTGTAGCTTCTTGTGTGTCTCCAAAAGTATATAAAGAATTAGAAAATAAGTATACCGACTTAAAACAAGAGAACAGAAAACTTTCTGATGAGAACGAGGCCCTATTAAGTGCTAAAACAGCCGCAGAAAATGAAGTAAAACAATTGCAATCAGCTTACGATGCTGCTGTAGCAGAGCGTGATAGACTGCAGAGCGATTATAATGCCACTAAAGCGAGTTTGGATAATTTAAAAGCATCCTATGATGCCTTGGAAAAGAACAGTTCTGCCGCCATTGCCGCTAATTCACAAAAAAACAGAGAATTACTAGCGCAATTGGAAGCTAAGGAACAAGCCTTAGCTGCTGAAAATGCGAGATTAGAAAGCCTTAAAAAGGCACTGGAAGATCGTTCTAGCAGAGTTGCGGAACTTGAAAAAGTGATTGCAGATAAAGATGCCGCAATGACTGCTCTAAAAGATGCCATTTCAAGAGCTTTAACGGATTTTGAAGGCAAAGGCTTGACGGTTGAGCAACGTGATGGAAAAGTCTATGTTTCTATGGAAAACAAGTTACTGTTTAGTTCAGGAAGCTGGGCTGTTGGCACAGAAGGAAGAAGGGCCGTACAGCAATTAGGAAGTGTATTGGGTCAGAATCCAGATATTGCAGTATTAATAGAAGGACATACAGATAATGTGCCATATCAGGGTAACGCACAGTTAAGTGGAAACTGGGATTTATCTACTAAACGTGCTACTGCAATTGTCAATATTTTAAGAGAAAATGTCGCTATTAACCCGGAAAATTTAACGGCTGCTGGTCGTGGAGAATATGCGCCTGTGGCCACAAATAGTACGCCAGAAGGAAAAGCAAAAAACAGACGTATTGAAGTGATTTTGACACCTAAGTTAGATGAGCTATCAAAATTGCTAAAGGATAATTAAATTAAATCCTTAACAAAGTATTAAACCTTTCAGTTTCCTTATAACTGAAAGGTTTTTTTATCTTTAAACTTTAAAAAAAAGCTTAAAAAATAAATTCAATGAAATATACAAAACTACCAAACACCAATATAAAAGTCAGTAAAATATGCTTAGGCACCATGACCTGGGGCAATCAAAATTCTGAGGCTGAAGGGCATGCCCAAATGGATTATGCTTTTGATCAAGGGGTGAATTTTTTCGATACTGCAGAAATGTATCCTGTTCCTGCAAGTCCGGAAACCCAAGGTAGAACGAGTAAGATTATAGGGTCCTGGTTTAAGAAGACAGGAAATAGAGAGAGAATTATTTTAGCAAGTAAAATTGTTGGTCGTCCAAGTGATTATACGGCACATATAAGAACGACAGGTTTAAGCTTAAATGCTATTACGCTTGCATTAGATGCTGAATTAAAAAGATTACAGACTGATTATATTGATTTGTATCAAATTCATTGGCCGGAAAGGCTTACTAACACTTTTGGAGTTAGAGATTATAAGCATGAACCAGATGATTCTTGGAAAGACAATTTTAATGAAGTGCTGCAAGGTCTGGAAGCGATGATAAAAGCTGGGAAAATTCGCCATATAGGCATGTCCAATGAAAAGGCATGGGGTGCTATGCGTTATATGGAAGAATCTAAAGCCTATAATTTACCAAGGATGATAACTATTCAAAATGCCTATTCCTTAATAAACAGGGTTTTTGAAGGTGATATGGCTGAGGTTTCATTAAGAGAAAACATCGGTTTATTAGCCTATTCCCCAATGGCATTTGGAGTGCTTTCTGGCAAGTATATAAAAGGCACTGCAGAGGCAGATGCCAGGTTAACCTTGTTTCCAAGGTTTGCCAGATATAGTAGCAAACAATCAACAGAAGCTACGAGACGCTATTTGAAAATTGCAGAAGACAATAACATGACCTTGGCACAAATGTCCTTAGCATTTGTAAATCACCAGCCTTTTCTTACTAGTAATATTATTGGGGCCACCAAAATGGAGCAATTAAAAGAGAATATTGATAGTATTAATGTCACATTAAATAAGGCGATATTAGACCAAATAAATGCCGTGCATGCAGAGATTCCTAATCCAGCTCCATAAATTAGACATTAGTATAAAACAAAAAAGCCTAACTTTTTAAAAAGTTAGGCTTTTTTAATTATTTAATTTGTTTACCATTTTTATCAAAAAAATGATATTCTAAATATGTGTAAGCATCTCTTGGTAAAACTTTAACCCATTTTTTATGTTCAAAAAACCATTTTGAACGTGTTGATGGAAAACCTTTAGTTAAAAAGGCTGCTATAAAAGGATGTGTGTTTAAGGTCAGCTTTTTATAGTCTTTTTTAAATAGTTGTTCTAGGTCGTGTGTTATTTTCGGCACAATTCCTATAGGTGCGTCTACCTCAGAACCGTTAATTATATCATCAGGGTTTTCTTCCTGAGTTTTTATATTCATTTCTGGGCGAACACGTTGTCTTGTAATTTGTATCAAACCAAATTTACTTGGCGGCAATATTTTATGTTTAGCTCTGTCATCCTTCATTTCATCACGAAGATGATTAAACAGCTGTTGCCTGTTATCAGCACTTGTCATATCTATAAAGTCTACTACAATGATGCCACCCATATCACGTAAACGCAATTGGCGAGCAATTTCGGTAGCAGCAATAATATTTACTTCTAAGGCTGTATCCTCTTGGTTGTTGGCTTTATTTGACCGGTTACCACTATTTACATCTATTACATGTAACGCTTCTGTATGCTCTATAATTAAATAGGCACCTTTAGCCATAGAAACGGTTTTGCCAAAAGAGGTTTTAATTTGTCTTTCTATCCCAAATTTTTCAAAAATGGGAACATTTGCTTGATACAATTTAACTATTGATTCTTTATTTGGTGCAATTTCTTGCACATAATCTTTAATTTGATAATAAAGCGTTTCATCATCAACATGAATACTTGTAAAGGTGTCGTTAAATATGTCTCGTAACATAGACGAGGCTTTATTCATTTCTCCTAATACTTTACTCGGATGATGGGCTTTATTAAGCTTTTTACACATTGCCGTCCAACGACTAAGCAAATTCTGTAAATCTTTATCTAGTTCGGCTACTTTTTTGCCTTCTGCTACTGTACGAACAATAATTCCAAAACCTTGTGGTGTAATACTTTTCACCAATCGTTTTAATCGATCTTTTTCTTCTTTACTTTCTATTTTTTGAGAAATAGAAATACGGTCAGAAAAAGGAACTAAAACAATATATCTACCAGCTATAGACAACTCAGAACTTATTCTTGGACCTTTAGTTGATATGGGTTCTTTTACTATTTGTACTAATAGCGATTGATTTGATTTTAAGACATCTGCAATGCTTCCGTCTTTATCAATATCTTTTTCAAATGGGAAATTTTTTAAAGAAAAATCTTTTAGTTTACCTGTGCTTACACTTTTTGTGAATTTTAAAAGCGAAGGCAGCTTTGGACCTAAATCATGATAATGCAAAAAGGCATCTTTTTCATAACCTACATTAACAAATGCAGCATTTAGTCCCGGAACAGCTTTTCTTATTTTGGCTATAAACACATCACCAACAGAAAAGTCATTACTTTCTTCATCTTTCTGTAATTCAATAAGTTTTCCATCTTTTAATAAGGCAAAATCAACATCTTCTGAACTAGATCGAATAATCAATTCTTTATCCATTAAGTTAATTTTTATCCATACAATTACGTATAGATGGATTATACATTATTTTCACAGGATTTTTAATATCCGTGGAGTTCAAAAAACACCAAAAGTGTTTAAAATTTTGATGAACTCATTTCAAAGAACGTTTTTTAACGACCAAAAAAAAGTAGCTCTAGAACTACTTTTTCTGGTTTATTTTTTCTTTTTGTGACGATTAGCGCGAGCACGTTTTTTGCGTTTGTGCGTTGCAACCTTATGTCTTTTACGTTTTTTACCGCTTGGCATAAATTATGTTTTTTAAATTAATATTTAATTATGATGTTTTTACTTAACGTCAACATTTGTTTTTACGCCTTCAACAAAAACTTTTGCTGGTTTAAAAGAAGGAATATTGTGTGCAGGAATTTTAATAGTAGTATTTTTTGAAATGTTTCTACCAGTTTTTTCTGCTCTTGTTTTGATGATGAAGCTACCAAATCCTCTCAAGTACACATTGTCTCCACTTTCTAATGAAGTTTTTACTTCATCCATAAATGATTCAACAGTTGCTTGAACATCACCTTTTTCTATTCCTAATTTTTCAGAAATTTTTGCTACTAAATCAGCCTTAGTCATTTTTAATATTTTTATTTTAGTTACTATATAAATTTAAAGGGATGCAAATATAGGAATTTAAAATTCAATATTTCAAACCTAATTCATTAAAATTTAAGATTATAAACGTTTATTTTTGCGCTTCGTACAAATTCAATAATGATATTTTCAAAAATATTAAATCACTGGTATTCAAATAATAAGAGAGAGCTTCCATGGAGACAAACTAAGAACCCATATTTTATTTGGCTTTCTGAAATTATATTGCAACAAACACAAGTTAACCAAGGGTTGCCTTATTACATGGCATTCATAGAAGAATTCCCAACTGTTTTTGATTTGGCAAAGGCTAAAGAAAGTAAAGTTTTAAAATTATGGCAGGGGTTAGGATATTACTCAAGAGCCAGAAATTTACATGTCACTGCCAAATATATTGTTGACGTTTTAAATGGACGGTTTCCTGACAATTATCAAGATTTATTAAAATTGAAAGGAGTTGGTGACTACACAGCAAGTGCCATTGCCTCCATTTGTTATAATGAGTCTTCGGCTGTAGTTGATGGTAATGTCTATAGAGTGCTGTCTAGGTATTTTGGAATAGAGACTCCTATTAATACCACTAAAGGATTTAAGGAATTTAAGCTGCTGGCTCAAGAGTTGATTGATACTAAAGATCCGGCAGAGTATAATCAGGCTATTATGGAGTTTGGTGCGGTACAATGTAAACCACAAAACCCTGTTTGTGAAAGTTGTCCGTTTCAAACTAGTTGTGTGGCATTTGAAAAAAAAATAATTCCTCAATTACCTGTAAAAAATAAACCGAATAAGGCATCGAAGAAACACTTTAATTTCTTAGTCATTCTATCAAAAGACCAAAAAACTATTTTTGAGAAACGACAAGGAAAAGGGATATGGCAGAACCTATATCAATTTCCCTTAATAGAAAGTAAAAAGGAATTACTACATAGAGAGATTATGGTAGTATTGAAGGATAATAAATTCTTGAAAGATAATCTTTTTGAAGTTTCATTATTTAATGAAACAGTTATTACACATAAATTATCTCATCAACATTTATATACTAAATTTTGGATTATTTCTGTTGATGAAATTAAGCAGGAAGGAATTTCTGTTAAGGACATCCATAATTATCCGGTTCCTATTTTAATTAGCAATTTTATTGATGATTTTAATTTTTAACCGTTTGGCATGTAAATGACATTTTTTTATTAATTTTAAAAAAATGAGTAGTAAATAGTTAATTTTGCTTTTTAAATACTAAAAAAATTATGTCTGGAACATTAAATAAAGTAATGCTCATTGGTCATTTAGGTGACGAAGTAAAAATGCATTATTTTGAAGGCGGCGGCTGTGTTGGAAGGTTTCCTTTAGCTACGAATGAAACGTATGTAAGTAAGCAAACTAATGAGCGCGTAACAAATACAGAATGGCATAATATAGTGGTTCGTAACAAGGCTGCTGAAATTTGTGAAAAATATTTAAGCAAAGGTGATAGAATTTATGTTGAGGGTAGATTAAAAACAAGAAAGTGGCAGGATGATAGTGGTAATGAACGTTATTCCACTGAAATTCAATGTACTGATTTTACCTTTTTAACTACTAAAAAGGAAAGTGAAGGGCAAGCCTCTAATAAGATGGATCCCAAAAAATCAATTGATAATCAACAAATGGCTAATGAGCCTATTGGAGAAGAGGATGATGACCTTCCATTCTAATTGTTTAACTAATATTGTGATATTTGGATCCTGGTCCCCCGAGTTTTAAGGCATTATTTTTAGCAATTGATCCATCAATTGTAACGGGCTTTGTGCTTTTGTTTTTATTGTTATTTTTTTCAGCTCTTGTATCTGGTGCTGAAGTAGCCTTATTTTCTCTTACAAGAACCGATATAGAGGAAGGTCTAGAGCAAAAATCTAAACGAATCCAAATTATTTCAAGACTTTTAGAGCGTCCAAAAAAATTGTTAGCAACGATACTAGTTGCAAACAATTTCATAAACATTGGCATTGTTATTTTGTTTGCCTATTTGGGCGAAACTGTTTTTGAAAGCATGACTTCTTCTATATTGAGGTTTATTGTTGAGGTGGTCATTGTTACTTTTTTAATTTTATTGTTTGGTGAAATACTTCCAAAAATATATGCAAATAGAAATAGAGTTAAGTTTGCAACATTTATGGCGCATCCATTAAATGTTTTAGATGTATTATTATCACCTTTGAGCTTGCCAATGCGCAGTATAACCATAACCATCCATAATAAATTGGGAAAACAAAAATCTAATTTAAGTGTTGACCAATTATCACAGGCATTATCACTAACAAGCGAAGAGCATACTTCCAAAGAAGAGCAAAAAATATTGGAAGGTATTGTGTCATTTGGAAATACAGATACTAAACAGGTCATGCGTCCTCGTATAGATATTTTTGCGCTAAGTGTTGATCAAAAATACACGGAAATAATGCAAGAAATTGTTGAAAACGGTTATTCCCGCATTCCCGTATATAGAGAAAATATTGATAAAATTGAAGGCATCCTATATGTAAAGGATTTATTGCCATATATAGACAGAAAACAATTTGATTGGACAAGCTTATTGCGTGAGCCTTTTTTTGTTCCTGAAAACAAAAAACTGGATGATTTAATGGCTGAGTTTCAAGAGAAAAAGGTCCATTTGGCCGTTGTGGTTGATGAGTACGGTGGCACTTCTGGGTTAATATCTTTAGAAGATATTATTGAAGAAATTGTTGGAGATATTAGTGATGAGTTTGATGATGAAGATTTGAAATACTCAAAATTAGACGATCATAATTATGTGTTTGAGGGAAAAACAGCGCTTAAGGATTTTTATAAAATAATCAAGGTTGAGGATGAAATGGCTTTTGAAGAGAATAAAGGAGAGGCAGAAACAGTGGCAGGTTTTGTTCTTGAGATTTCTAAGAACTTTCCAAAATTAAACAGTAAAATAAATTTCAAAACCTATGTTTTTACTATTGAAGCCTTAGACAAAAAGCGTATTAAGTTTGTAAAATTCACTAAAACATAATGAAACAGTTTTATTATTTAGGTATAATTTTTCTTTTTTTCTTCGCCTGCAATGATGAGGTAGTGCCTAAACCAAAGGGTTATTTGCGCTTAGAATACCCTGCAGGGAATTACGTTATTACAAACGTTGAAGGTGTCCCTTTTTCTTTTGAATCTAATACATTGGCCAATAAAATTTCATCAAAAAATATTCAAAGCACAACAGAAAGTTATGCTTTGAATATTGAATACCCTACATTAAAGGGAACTATTTATTTAACTTATAAATCGATTAATAATAACCAAAAAAACTTAATTGATTTTCTAAGAGATGCTCAAAATTTCACTCAAAAGCATACGTCAAAAGCAGACGAAATAAAGGAGAAGGAGTATATAAATAAACTTAATAAGGTTTATGGGATGTTCTATGAAGTAGGAGGAAATGCAGCTTCACAATCACAGTTCTATGTTACTGATAGCACGGAGCATTTTTTAACTGGCTCTTTGTATTTTTATGCCAAACCTAATTATGATTCTATCCTTCCGGCCGCAAAATATTTAGAGAAAGACATTAAGCATATTATGGAAACTGTAAAGTGGAAATAAAAAAGCTTCTCATTTCGAGAAGCTTTTTTACGACTCATAATAATTTTATGCTTTAGATTTATTGGCGCAACAAGGTTTTTGAAAGTCTTTTGCACAGGCCATTTTCTCAGCATCGGTTTTATTAGCACATTTAGCTTTACAAGCTTCCGTTTTTGCTTTACAATCAGGGCAATCTTTTTTAGTGCAGTCTGGATTACATTTTGCGACACATTCTTTTTGAGTAGTTGCAAAAGATTCAACTGTTTTCATATCGCTTACTTTGTAAACATCAGCTACTTTTGTCACAGTTTCTTCAAGAGATGCAGGAGACACTTTAGCTTCGTTATACTCAACCATTGCTAATCTACGGTCAAAATCAACAGTTGCTGATTTTACGCCATCCATTCCGGCAATTTTCTTTTCTATAGTTTTTGCGCAGCCAATAGCACAGGTCATTCCTTCAATAGTAAATTCCGCTTTGGCATAAGTAGCATTAGGGTCAACTTCTGTTGTAGTTTGTGAAGCATTTTCAATTTCAACAGTTTTAACTTCGGGCTTAGCTTCATTTTTACAGCTAAACGAAATGAAGGCTAAAACTAAAATTGTTAGGGCGTTTTTAATGATATTCATTATTTATAAGTATTAAAAAAATTATTTACAAAATTACAAAATATTGTGATTTAATCTTTTTTTTAAATAAGGTTTTATGATGTTATAATGAAGATATTAAGGGGATGCTGAGTTTAATTAAAGTAATAATTAATTTCATTTGAGATGAAATTGTAAAATGAGTGATAAAAAAACTCGAAGTAATAAAACCTCGAGTTTTTTAAATTAATTTCTTGAATAGTTATTCAAAATCGGCATCTGTAACGCCTTTATTTAATTCAATACTATTTATAACAAATGGAATAACTTGTGGTCCAGCAGTTACTTTCATGGAATACGGGAATTGTACGCCTTCAACAGCAGTATAACTTCCATAATCAACAATAGAAGTGACCTCTTGTCCCGCCGTTTTATTAGTGCTTTCAGAACGAGTTAATAATCCTGTTTTTACATTGTAAAACCTATAAGAGGCTTTGTCACCTTTATTCACTTTTATTTTATACACATCTTCCCCGTCAATAGCAGTCAAACTCTCTAAGCTCAAATTGGAAGCATCATAATATAATTCAGGAAAAAGGGATTTTTCATCTTTCTTTTGAGCTATTTCTTCAGCAGACATTTCTCTTTTTTGACCTTGTTGTTCGGCATAACCAGTTTCACCATTCCATTTTTGTTTCATTATAACACCCATACCTTCAGCGCTCAATTCCATGGACTCCTTATTTGGGGCCATTTCTTTTAATTCTGCGTCAAGAGGAAAAGGAGCTAAACCACTAATGGTCGCTTTGGTTAAAGTTGATTTTACGGACATTGCTTTTTCTTTTCCACCAATGGCGTTAAAATAATTATCAATGATGGTTTGCACTGTAACACCGGCCGGAATTGGTTTTGAGAACTCTGGTTTTTCAGTTTCGTTAGCATATTTGTCGTAATATTTAATTGGTATTCCTGTTTTTTCGAGATTATCTAAAACATCACTTCCTTTTGCAACTATAATAATTCGCGCATTTTCGGTTTTGAAATATTTGTTTGCAACGCGTTTTACATCTTCAGCAGTTACCGCATTAATTTTATCCAAATAATTAACATAGAAATCTTTAGGCAGGTCTTCTGTTTTAATATTTAAGGCATAGCGAGCAATAGTAGCTGGGTTTTCTAATGCCATAACAAAATTACCTACATATTTAGCTTGTGCATTCTTTAACTGATCTGCGTCGACTAATTCGTTCTTTATTCTATTAACCTCTTTTAAAGTCTCAACAACTGCACTATCTGTAACTGCATTTCTAACAGCAGCTTCAGCTCTGAATCTTGATGCATACTTATCTGCCCCAATTGATGAAAACGCTCCATAGGTATACCCATGTTCTTCTCTTAAATTCATGTTTAGATAGTTGTTGAGCGTGCCTCCACCAAGTATAAAATTGGCAATTAGTGCCGCATGATAATCGGGATGATTCATTTTTAAGTCCACAGTATTAGTTAAAGAAATATTGGATTGTACTGCATTTGGCATGTCCACAAAATTAATCTGAGTGTATTGCACATTGCTGTCTGGTGAAGGCACTTGATTAGTGACTTCCATTGATTTTACCCATGCACCAAAGTATTTTTTCACTTGTTTTTTAACTGTATTTAAATCTACGTCGCCTACAACAACAAGATAAGCATTGTTTGGTTTAAAATTCTTTTGATAAAATGCTCTAACATCATCAAGAGTAACATTGTTTACGGTCTCCTCTGTAACAAATTCACCATAAGGATGTTTTGTTCCAAAGGATAAAGCATTTCCAACTCGTCCTGCAACAGCATCAACACTTTTTTCCTGCGTTTTCAGTCCTTCAAGTAATTTTTCTTTTTCTTTTTGGAATTCTTCTTCAGTTAAAAGCGGACGAATGGCTGCATCTGCCATTAATTGTAAAATTCTATCAGCATATTTACTTAAGGCTCTTGCAGAGGCGCTTTTAGATCCGAAATTAAGATTTGCTCCAAGAAAGTCAACTTCTTCATTGAAATCGTCTTTTGAAATAGTTGTTGTTCCGTTCCCAAGCATGGCACTTAATAAACTAGATACACCTGCGTTTTCCCCCTCAATCATAGGTGGATTATCCAATGTTAAAGAATAAGATACTCGTGGTAATTTATGATTTTCCACTACTAATACTGTTAAACCATTTTTAAGTTGGAATTCACCCGGGACTGCTAATGATATTTTTGGTGCTGGCCCTTGTTTTGGTTGTGTAGACCTGTCAATTTGTGCCGAGGCTCCAAGGGACAGTAGAAACAAAGTAATTAGCGCAAATATTTTATTTTTCATTTGTATATGTTTTGGTATATTATTTTATTATTGATCTTTTTCTTTAGGTAAATAATCTAAAATCAATCTTTGATTAGGATTAAGATATTTTTTAGCTACGTTTCGAATATCTTCTCGAGTAATTGATCTGTAAATATTTATTTCATTGTTGATTAAGTTGATATCATCATATAGCAAGTAGTATTGAGCCAATGAACTGGCTATGCCTTCAATACTGGCATTTGAATTTACAAACTGATTCTCTAATTTATTTTGAATTTTTTGAAAGTCATTCTCTGAAATTAATTCATTTTGGATTTTAATAATTTCCTCATCCATTTCTGATACTAAAGACATTAGCGAATTATCACCTAAAGGCAGGGCATAGAGTACATAAGCTCCGTAATCTCTCTGGCTTACATTAATAGCCCCAACTTGTAAGGCCATTTTTTTATCATCAACAATCTTTTTATATAATTTTGAAGTTTTTCCATCACTAAGATATGTAGCTATCATCTGCAAAACATAAGAATCTCTTTCTTTGAAACCAGGTATCCTGTAGGCTGCCATAATTGCAGGAATTTTGATGTTTGCATCATAAAAAGTAGCATTAATCGTTTCAGTAATTGGTTCTTCTTTAGGGAAGTTTCTAATATTTTTTTCCCCTTTTGGAATGTCATTAAAATAATTTGAAGCTAATGTTTTAGCTTTTGATGTATCAATATCACCAGCTATAACTAATACTGCGTTGTTAGGAGCATAATACCTTTTAAAATAGGCTTTGAATTCCTCCAGAGTTGCTGCATCTAAATGATCCATTTCACCTATATTTTTATTTTTATAAGGATGGACTTTAAAAAGATTTTCACTTATTGCAAATAAGAACTGGCGATATGGTTGGTTGTCATAGTTAGAGCGTTTTTCTTCTTTTATAACTTCACTTTGAGTATCTACCCCAACTTGATTAATTACAGGATGTAGCATTCGCTCTGATTCCATCCAAAGGCCTAACTCTAAGTTGTTTGAAGGAAAAACTTCGTAGTAATAAGTATAATCTAAGGCTGTGCCTGCATTATTCCGCCCCCCATGAGAATCAACTATCTCAGACCATTTACCTCTTTCAATATTTTCAGTCCCTTCAAATAAAAGATGTTCAAAGAAATGCGCAAATCCGGTGCGTTCCGGATTGTTATCTCCACCAAGATCTTTGCCTCCAACGTCATACATAACTCCAATAGTTACTATTGGTGCAGTGTTATCTTGATGTAAGATTACGTGTAAGCCGTTATCTAAATCAAATTCTTCAAAATTCACTTTCTGTGCATTCGCTGATAATACAAAAAGTATTAAGGAAGCTAATAATAGATGTTTTTTCATTTTGTGTTTTTTATTCTTATTAGTCTGACTAAATGGTTACTTAGTTACAACAATTCCTTAAAAATATTAAATAAAAATCCTACAAACATTCTGTAGCCAAATTTTAACAGTTTTTAATGAAAGCAAACGATATTTGCGATAAGATGGTCTATGAAAATTACTTGGTTTATACAATTAATAGGATTCAATTTTTAAAATCAATAGAAATATGGCTCTAAAAGAACAAAACGTTTGTAAATTAATTTATTAGCAGTATATTTGCACTCATTTTTAAATAATTTAATTAATAAAACGTTACGCTATGTACGCAATTGTAGAGATAGCAGGGCAACAATTTAAAGTTGTAAAAGACCAGAAGGTTTTTGTTCACCGTTTACAAACTGAAGAAGGAAAGCAAGTTGCTTTTGATAATGTTCTTCTTATTGGTGATGGTGACAAAGTAACTGTAGGCGCCCCAGCTATAGACGGAGCTCAAGTAGGAGCAAAAGTCTTAAAGCACCTAAAAGGTGATAAAGTTATAGTTTTCAAAAAGAAAAGACGTAAAGGATACCGTGTAAAAAATGGTCACCGTCAGTCTTTAACTGAAATCATTATTGAAAGTATTGCTGCTTCGGGAGCTAAAAAAGTGGCCAAAGTTGAAAAAGTGGCACCTGTAAAAGCAACAAAAAAGGAAGAGCCAAAAGTTGAAGCTGCTGCACCAAAAGCAGAAGCGAAACCAGTTGCACCAAAAGCAAAAGCTACTAAAGATTTAAGCACACTTACAGTTGCTGAATTAAAGGAAATGGCTAAAGCTAAAGGGATTGAAGGAATTTCTTCAATGAAAAAAGCTGATTTAATTGCTGCTTTAAGTTAATTTTAAAAAAATAAAATCGAAATAAAATGGCACATAAAAAAGGAGTCGGAAGTTCGAAAAACGGTAGAGAATCAGAATCAAAACGCTTAGGTGTAAAGATTTTTGGTGGTCAAGCTGCAATAGCTGGAAACATTATCGTTAGACAAAGAGGAAATACACATCACCCAGGTGAAAATGTTTATTCTTCTAAAGATCATACATTACACGCTTATGTTGATGGTGTTGTAAAATTTACAAAGAAAAAAGATAACAAATCTTATGTTTCTATTGAGCCTTTTGAGGTTTAAGAAATAATTTTCTTTAAAAAAAATGAAGACCTTTCTGGAAACAGAAAGGTTTTTTTGTGACTTATTAGTTTGAAATTCTCTATTAAAAGAAAACCCTCACATTTCTGTAAGGGTTTATTATTATTTAAAAGTAATTTGCTTTTTCTAATATCTATAATATTCTGGCTTAAATGGCCCTTCAACACGAACGCCAATATAATCAGCTTGGTCGTTACGAAGTTCAGTTAATTCCACTCCAATTTTTTCTAAGTGTAACTTAGCTACTTTTTCATCTAAATGTTTAGGTAGCATATACACTTCATTTCCGTAAGCCTCACTATTAGTCCACAATTCAATTTGAGCTAATGTTTGGTTTGTAAACGAGTTACTCATTACAAAACTTGGGTGACCAGTAGCACAACCTAAATTCACTAATCTACCCTCCGCTAAAATGATAAGGTCTTTTCCGTCAATAGTATATTTATCAACTTGAGGTTTTATAGTGTTTTTTGTGTGACCATAGTTTTTATTTAACCAGGCCATATCAATTTCATTATCAAAATGCCCAATGTTACAAATAATGGTTTTGTCTTTTACAGCTTTAAAGTGCTCGGAACGCACAATGTCTTTATTACCAGTGGTTGTAATAACAATATCTGCATTTCCAATAACAGTTTCTAAACGTTTTACTTCAAATCCATCCATGGCTGCTTGTAAGGCACAAATCGGGTCAATTTCAGTAACGGTTACAATACTTCCGGCACCTTTAAAAGAAGCGGCAGTACCTTTACCAACATCTCCATAGCCACAAACAACAACACGCTTACCAGCAAGCATCAAATCTGTAGCTCTTCTTATAGCATCTACAGCACTTTCTTTGCAACCGTATTTATTATCAAACTTACTTTTTGTTACAGAATCATTCACATTTATAGCAGGCATTGGTAAAGTGCCAGCTTTCATTCTTTCATATAATCTGTGAACTCCGGTAGTGGTTTCTTCACTTAATCCTTTAATACCTGAAATTAATTCTGGGTAACGGTCTAAAACCATATTGGTTAAATCCCCACCATCATCTAATATCATATTGAGTGGTTTACGTTCTTCACCAAAGAAAAGGGTTTGTTCAATGCACCAGTCAAACTCTTCTTCAGTCATATCTTTCCATGCATAAACCGCAGTTCCGGCAGCAGCAATAGCAGCAGCAGCTTGATCTTGAGTTGAGAAAATATTACAAGAGCTCCAAGTGACTTCCGCCCCAAGAGCTTGTAAAGTTTCAATTAATACCGCTGTTTGAATAGTCATGTGCAAACAACCAGCTATTCTTGCTCCCTTAAGAGGTTGTGAATTTTTGTATTCTTCACGAAGACTCATTAAACCAGGCATTTCAGCTTCGGCTAATTCCATCTCTTTTCTTCCCCAAGCGGCAAGTGAGATATCTTTTACCTTATTAGGAACGTAAGCAACTGTTTTTGTGTTCATATTAGTATATTTGTATTTAACAATTTTTGCCTGCAAAGATAACTAATAACTTTGAGAAAATTAAATGCCTCTTTACAAATCCATTACACCAAACTCACAAACTACTGTTAAAATCTGGAAGATTACCGAGTCTTATGATGAGTTGATGGCATCTATTTCTTTAAAACTTGAAAATGCAGATCGTGTTTTAGGTATGAAAAGTGAATTACATCAGCGTGGCTTTTTAAGTGTAAGATGTTTACTACTTGCCTTTGGTTATGAAGATGCCGATTTGTTTTATGATGAAAATGGTAAGCCACATTTAAAAGATGGTAAATATATTTCAATCACACATTCCTTTACTTTTTCTGCGGTCATTATAAGTGAAGGCATGGTTGGTATTGATATTGAAAAGCAACGTGATAAAATAACGATGATAGCTCATAAATTTATTGATTATGAGTTCAATTATTTAAATGAAGTCGATGTCGATTATATTAAAAAACTTACGGCTATTTGGTGTGTGAAAGAATCATTATATAAATTATATGCAACACCTGAATTAAGTTTTAAAAAGCATTGTTTAGTCATTCCTTTTTCTATTAATGATACAACAACCGTGGCCTGGATTGATTACAAAAACAGAAAACAGCGCTACAATATAAATTTTTTAGAGTTTGAAGGCTTTACTTGTGCCTACGCCATATCTTAAATGACATCTATCTATACAAATATAAGGGCATCAATAAAAAGGCAAGATAGGTTATTCGCTGTATTGATTGATCCAGATAAGACTTCAGTAAACAAAATCTCTGTTTTTATAGACAAAATAAATGGGTCCATAGCGACGCATATTTTTGTGGGTGGAAGTATTGTTGATGACAATAAAACGGACACATTGATAAAAGAAATAAAAAGGTTTACTCAATTACCAATAGTATTATTTCCTGGAGATATTACACAAATATCAAATAAAGCAGATGCGCTTTTATTTTTATCCTTAATTTCTGGAAGAAACCCTGAATATCTAATTGGTAAACATATAGATTCTGTAATAAAATTAAAGGACACCAATTTAGAAGTTATTCCTACTGGATATGTTCTTGTTGAAAACGGAAAACAAACTTCTGTTGAAAGGGTAACTCATACAACACCTATTTCACGAGATAATATTGAACGTATAGTCAATACTGCTAAAGCCGGAGAATTATTAGGCATGAAACTGATTTATTTAGAAGCAGGCAGCGGAGCCTTAGTGCCCATTACAGGCGACATTATTAGCTCTGTTAAAAGAGAATTAAGTATTCCTCTAATTGTTGGAGGTGGCATAAGAACGATTGGTCAATTAGAAGATGCGTATAATTCAGGTGCTGATTTAGTGGTAATTGGAACTGCTTTAGAAGAGGATCAATCATTTTTTGAACAGTTAAAACAAGAACGTTGAATCAAATAGTAGACTTTTTACTGGAACCATATAAAACAGCCTCCACTTTAAATATTGTTTTGGAGTTTATTGCTGCGTTATTTGGAGTTATAAGCGTTTTGTTTGCTAAAAGAGAAAATATTTTAGTTTATCCAACGGGAATCATAAGTACTGCATTATATGTTTACCTGCTATCTCAATGGAACTTATATGGAGATTTAATCATCAATATTTATTATACCTTAATGAGTCTTTTTGGTTGGTATATGTGGAGTAAAGTTATTGATGATAAAATGAACCACATTCCAATTACACGAACAAATACAACGGATAAATTAAAAGCGACAGGCATTTTTTTATCAACTTCTATATTCGTAATTATAGTATACCGGTACTACAACGTTATGCCGAATGATTTAAGTTTTACTAAAAGTGTACATTTTGCGTTTTCAAATTTAACTTCCGGGAATTTGGAGAAATTTAGATTGGCTACTCCTTTTATAGACACCTTTACAACCGGAATATTTTTTGCAGCTATGTGGCTCATGGCTCTTAAAAAAATCGAAAACTGGACTTTATGGATCATTGGTAATATAGCCTCCATCCCTTTATATTTTGTAAAAGGATATGGATTTACAGGTATTCAATATTTTATTTTTTTAATTCTTGCAATTCTAGCATATAAACAATGGAAGAAAATCTTAAACAACAACCGTCAAACTGCGTGAAAATTGTCTTGTTTGGACCTGAATCAACAGGTAAAACAACCTTATCTATTCACTTGGCCAGATATTATAATTCTGTTTGGGTTCCGGAATACGCCAGAGAATATCTTCAAAACAAATGGAATGAAGAACGTAAAACATGTGAAGCTGATGATTTACTACCTATTGCATTAGGTCAAATGAATTTGGAAAATAAGCTGTCAAAAAAAACAGATTCTGTTTTAATTTGTGACACCGATTTATTGGAAACTAAGGTGTATTCTGAAACTTATTATACGGGTTCGTGTGATCCGATTTTAGAAAAACACGCTATAGAAAATACCTACGATTTATATTTTTTAACGTATATTGACACACCATGGGAAGCGGATGATCTGCGTGATAAACCACATGAAAGAGAGCTTATGTTTAAAGCTTTTGAGGATGCTTTAATAAAATATAAAAGACCTTATGTTTTGTTAAAGGGAAGTAAAAAGGAACGTTTAGATCTGGCAGTAAAGCATATTGATGAATTATTAAAAAACAAAAAATAATGTTTTCTGAAAAAGACATTTTTCAAATAAAAAACCATGGATTAACCGTTGATAAAGTAAAAGCTCAAGTAGCTTCAATTCAATCGGGAATGGTATTTTCTAATTTAAAGGAAGCTGCTACAGTTGGAAATGGTATTTTAAAACTTAAAGCGCCTCAAGAAACCTATTATATAGATTTGTTCGATCAGAGAAGTCCCAATCTATCAATAGTGAAGTTTGTTCCAGCTTCAGGTGCAGCAACCAGAATGTTTAAATTTTTATTTGAGTTTTTAAATGATTATAATATTGGTCAAGAAACTATTCAGGAGTATATAAAAAGAACTGGAAACAAGGAATTAGAAGTTTTTTTAAATTCACTTGCAAAATCACCTTTTTTTGAAGAAGTAGTTGATAAAATTCATAAAATAATTCCAAATTATATTGACTTAGCTTATAATGAACGTTGTTTTCAGTTTGTAAAGACCATGTTAGACGAAGACCGACTGAATTACAGTTTTTACCCAAAGGGTTTATTGCCATTTCATAAATATAAAAATCATGTTTCTACTGCCTTTGAAGAACATTTATTTGAAGCGGCCTTTTATGCATCGTCAAAAAATAAGGCAAGTTTACATTTCACTATTTCCGAAACGCATCATGAAAAATTTAATCAAGAGTTAAATTATATACAAGAGGAGATCGAAGAGTTAACAGGTAAAAAATTTTATATTGACTTTTCGTATCAAAAATCAGCTACTGATACGATTGCTCTTACTTTGGATGATAAGCTTTTTAGAGCATCAAATGGGAGTATTTTGTTCAGGCCTTCTGGGCATGGGGCCTTGCTTGAAAATTTGAATGAATTGGATTTTGATGTTGCATTTATAAAAAATATTGACAATTTAGTAGTAAGAGATCAGCTTGAAGAAGTTTGTAATCACAGAAAGATACTGGCGGGTATTCTTTTGGAGATTCAGGACGAAACTTTCAAGTATTTAAGATTACTTGACACAGATAATCCTAATGAAGATGAGATTAAAAGTATTACCGATTTTATAACATCAAAATTAAATATTGTTATACCTGCTGATTTTGATACCTCATCAATAGATTCTAAAATATTTTATTTGAAAGAGAGGTTGAACCGTCCCATACGTGTTTGTGGCATGGTTAAAAATGAAGGTGAGCCCGGTGGTGGTCCTTTTTGGGTTACAGATCAGAACGGAATAGTTTCGTTGCAAATTATTGAGTTTGCACAAATTGATATTTCAAATCCAGATCAAAAAAATATTGTTGATAATGCCACACATTTCAATCCTACTGATTTAGTATGCGGTATTAAAAATTATAAAGGAGAGCCTTTTGATTTGATGAAATATGTGGATTACAATGCAGCTTTTATAACTACTAAAACTCAAGCAGGAACCAACATTAAAGCACTTGAATTGCCAGGTCTTTGGAATGGTAGTATGGCCTATTGGAATTCTATATTTGTTGAAGTGCCTTTAAGCACTTTTAATCCTGTGAAAACAGTAAACGACCTTTTAAGAAGTGCACACCAAGCTTACAAATGATTAATGAGGATGCTTTAATATCAGAACTTAAATTCAAAGCTGTTAGAAGTTCGGGTAGCGGTGGTCAAAACGTAAATAAAGTAGCTTCTAAAATTGAATTAGCTTTTAATTTGTCAGAATCTGAAGTCTTAAAAGATGATGAAAAAGAGAGATTAAGGACCAAATTAAGTCACAGATTAACAAAGGATCATGTTCTTTTACTTCAATGCGATGAAAGCCGAAGTCAGCATAAAAATAAGGAACTGATTATAAAACGTTTTTTAGACCTCATAAAAGATGGTTTGAAACGGGATAAAAAACGTATTCCAACTAAAATCCCTAAAAGCGTCATAAGAAAAAGGCTTAAAAACAAACGTAATCTTTCAGTAAAAAAGGCCACAAGAAAAAAGCCAGATTTAGAATAAAAATAATTTTATTTTTAAGCAGCAAATTGTTTTTTGTTTATACATTTGTACTGTTCTCATAAAAGGGGTGCCTATATACGGCTGAGATCACACCCAATGAACCTGAGCAGGTAATGCTGCTAAGGGACGGCGAAAAAGCCAATTGAATTAATATTAACCAGAATAATTACCTCTTTTTATTCGAATAAATTTATTTATCGAATGAAAATACTATTTACAACTTTGTCACTGGCCTTGCTCGCTGGCAATTTATATTCACAAGACAAACAGCAGGATTCAACAAAAATAGAAGTTTTAGATGAAGTGCTCGTAAAGGCAATAAGGGTAAATGCCGATTCACCAATTACCCATTCGAATATTAAAAAGGAAGCACTTGAAAAAAGGAATCTTGGTCAGGACTTACCCATTTTATTAAACTTTCTGCCTTCTGTTGTTACCACAAGTGATGCAGGAGCTGGGGTGGGTTATACCGGTATTAGAGTGCGTGGTATTAGCGCCCAATCCACCAATATTACAGTGAATGGTATTCCTTATAATGACGCCGAATCTTTAGGCACGTATTGGGTTGATTTACCTGATTTTGCGTCTTCAGTAGAAAGCCTTCAGTTGCAAAGAGGTATTGGCACTTCAACAAACGGCTCTGGTGCTTTTGGGGCCAGTATAAATATTCTCACTGATGCTATTGCAGAAAAGGCAAATGCTGAAATATCGAATACTTTTGGAAGTTATAATACAAGAAAACATAATGTAAAGTTTAGTACAGGCACTTTAAATGATCATTTTGAAATTGCTGGTCGCATGTCGCAAATCAATTCAGATGGCTATATTGACAGAGCTACCTCAGATTTAAAATCCTATTTCCTGCAGGCTTCTTATATTGATGATAATACCCTCATAAAAGCAATCACCTTTGGAGGTCATGAAGTAACCTATCAGGCATGGAATGGTATAGATGCTGAAACTTTGGCAACTGACAGAACTTTTAATCCTTCCGGAATATATACTGATGAAAATGGGATGGTTCAGTTTTATGAAAATGAAGAAGATAATTATAGACAAGATCATTATCAATTACATTGGAATGAGCGCTATAATCACAATTGGACCACCAATATAGGGTTGAATTATACTTATGGTAGAGGCTATTTTGAGCAATATAAAGAAGATGAAAATTTTGCGGATTATGATTTATCAGATATTTCAATTGGAGGCGAAACAATAAGTGCGACTGATTTAATTCGCAGACGTTGGTTAGACAACGATTTTTATGTCTTTAATGCGAATGCCAATTATAAAAATGAGCTCATTAATTTTACTTTTGGAACATCCTATAACACCTATACCGGGAATCATTATGGAGAAATCATTTGGGCACGATTTGCGGGTGATTCTGAAATAGGAGACCAGTATTATAATGGTTTAGGTAAAAAGAAAGACTTCAGTGTTTTCGCCAAAGCCACCTACAGATTAAATAATACAATAAGTTTATTTGGAGATTTACAAATGCGTTACGTAAATTATAAAACTTCGGGTTTAACCTCTGATAGAGTCAA
Source organism: Yeosuana sp. (assembly GCA_036525815.1). GTDB lineage: Bacteria > Bacteroidota > Bacteroidia > Flavobacteriales > Flavobacteriaceae > Yeosuana. Next base: position 26,046 of record DATCZQ010000145.1, read on the forward strand.
TATGTTAATTGACGAAAATTATAACTTTTTTAATCCTAAGGCTGGGATTACCTATAAATTAAACCCTGAAAATAATTTATATTTCTCTTATGCTAGGGCCAACAGAGAACCAAGTAGGAGTGATTTTGAAAGTAACCCGAATATAAAACCAGAACAATTAAACGATTTTGAATTAGGTTGGAGGCACAACGCAAAGGCATTAGTAATAAATACTAATCTTTATTATATGCTTTATAACGAGCAGTTGGTACTTTCAGGTGCCATAGATAATACAGGGGCGCCTATTAGAACAAATAGTGGTGATAGCTATAGATTGGGCTTAGAAGTTGAGGCAACTGTTCAAGTATCTAAGCAGTTGGCTGTTCAACCAAATATTACTTTTAGTTCAAATAAAAACATATCAACCGTTTCTCAGATAAATGGAAAACTAATTGATTTAG
>DATCZQ010000146.1:0-6740 GCA_036525815.1 Yeosuana sp.
AACTAGAGATTATGAAGGAAATGGGGGTCAACGCTATTAGAACTTCCCATAATCCTACCTCGCCAGAGCAATTAGAACTCTGCGATAAAATGGGCCTTTTGGTGCAAGCTGAAGCTTTTGATTGTTGGGCAGTAGGAAAAACTGAAAACGATTACCATAAATATTGGGACACTTGGCACGAACAGGATTTAAGGGATATGATAAAACGTGACAGAAACCATCCCTCAATCATCATGTGGAGTATTGGCAATGAAGTGAAAGAACAGACTAATGAAAATGGTTATAAAATGGCAAAAGAACTAGTTGAAATTTGTCATCAAGAAGACCCGAACAGACTCACAACGGCAGGGTTTAACAATCTTTCAGCCGCTATAAAAAATGGGTTAGCCAATGAAGTAGATTTGGTTGGTGCCAACTATAAACCAACCCAATATGCTGAGGTTATGGAACAACATCCCAATTGGATTGTGTATGGTTCTGAAACGGCTTCAACCGTATCTTCCAGAGGGGTATATCATCTTCCCTTAAAAAAGTATGACAAACATAAATCACTTCAGGTAAATAGTTATGATATCAATAGTCCCAATTGGGCTTATCCGCCAGATATAGAATTTCATTTTCAAGATTCTCTTCCTAATATCTTAGGTGAGTTTATCTGGACTGGATTTGATTATTTAGGTGAACCAACACCCTATGGAGGTAAGGACAATTTAACGCATGGGAATTGGGATACCGATTGGCCTTCAAGAAGTTCTTATTTTGGGGCGGTTGATTTAGCAGGTTTTCCTAAAGACCGGTTTTATTTATACCAAAGCCAGTGGACTACCCAACCTATGGTGCATCTTTTACCTCATTGGAACTGGGAAGGAACAGATTTTGAAGAAATTCCGGTTTACTGCTATACCAATGGTGATGAAGCTGAATTATTTGTCAATGGAAAATCTCAAGGTAGAAAAACAAAAGGAGTAGACAAAACAAGAATTCCAGTAAATTTTGGAGCTTGGAAAGGAAGGCCTAAATATTTTGATTCGCCTTACCGTTTAAATTGGAATGTTAAATACGAACCTGGAGAGATTGAGGTAGTTGCGTATAAAAATGGCCAAGAAATAGCCAGAAAATTTATTAACACAGCAAAGGCACCGAATAAAATAGAGCTTATAGCCGATAGAAATGTAATTAATGCAGACGGTAAAGACTTATCATTTATCACAGTTAAAATTGAAGATGAAAATGGCAATTTTTGCCCATTAGCAGATAACAAGGTCAATTTTAAAGTTATAGGGCCAGCAACCATTGCAGCCGTTGGTAATGGTAATGCTGCTTCCACTGAACCCTTCCAAGCAAATTACAGAAAAGCTTTCAATGGTTTGTGTTTATTGGTTGTAAAAAGTAAAAATGGAGAAGCAGGAGAAGTTATTATTGAAGCTTCCTCAGAAGGTTTGAAATCGAAAATAATTACAATTAAAGCGAATTAAAAAAAGAAGTATTTGAACAATTATAATAACCTTTCAAAAGTGAAATGCTATTCTAAATTATCTAGAATGGCAATGGTTATAATTCTATGTTGTATAATTCATCAACCTTTAAAAGCACAAACGACTAAAACTATAGCTAGAAACGAAACCCATTTAATTACTAATACAGATTTTGAAACGGGTACCTTAGAAGGCTGGAAATATTGGAAAACGAAGAGTTCTATAATAACTACAGATGCATACTCTGGACAATATGCCGTTAAAATTGGGCCAGAAAGAGGATTCTGTATTCAAGAAACTAAAGTCAGATCCAATAGCCTTTACAGAATTTCCGCTTATATTAAAACGGAATCAGGTGCTGAAGAAGTTCAATTAATGGTAAGTGATTATGGAGGTTCTGAAAAATCTGTTTCCAGCGCTCTTACTGAATATACTAAAGTGAGCATCGATTTTCAAACAGCTTACGCTTCAGATAATTTACTAATATCATTAATACATCCTTCTGGAAAAGGGAGTGGTTATGCAGATCAAATAGAATTAACTTATTTAGGTAAAGCGCCAAAACCAGAAATACAAGAATTTATATCTATTCCAGAAAGAATTCTTAAAGAAGAAAATGGCGTCTCTCAATTATCTCATCAAAAAATGGATTGGTTTCTTAATGATCGGTTTGGTATGTTCATCCATTGGGGAGTTTATGCGGCTTTTGATGAAGGAAACGAATGGGTTAGGCATGGAGAAGTATATGGTCAAGAATATTACCAGCGAAGGGCAAGAGATCCTCAAACCGGCTTTACCGCTTCTAAATTTGATGCAGCTAAATGGGCTGAATTAGCAAAAAAAGCGGGTATGAAATATATGGTGCTAACTTCCAGACATCATGATGGTTATGCCCTTTTTGATAGTAAACATGCGAGTAGCTGGACCAGCAAAAAGGATTTAGGGCGAGATTTTATAAAAGAATATACAGATGCTGCAAGAGCATCAGGACTTCATGTTGGACTTTATTATTCGCCAATGAGTTGGAGATATCCTGGGTATTATGATGTCTATGGAAATGATGTAAAACCCAATGTTTGGGGTTATAAAACAGCTGCTTGGCATAAAGAGGATGCACAAGCTTTGAAAGAAGAAGTTTATGAACAGGTTACAACACTACTAAAAGATTATGGAACCATTGATTATATGTTTTGGGATGGTGGTTGGTTAAGTCAAACCGTGAACCCAGAATTAGAAAGGACTTTTTGGGATCCGGGGCAATATCAAAACCCTGATAATGAATGGCCAGTAAAAGACAAATACATTACAAAAGAAGCGCATACTGGTAAACCTCTTGGCATCATGGGACTAGTTCGTAAATTTCAACCAGATATGGTGGTAAACGAACGATTTGGATGGGTTGGAGACGTGCAGGCAGAAGAAGGTGGTTCTTCCACTTCTGGAGACATCCGTTTTGAGCATTATGGAGAAAAATGTATTAGTCTCCAAAAAGGGGGATGGGGTTACAGACCCAATCGTCCTGTTTATAGCTTTGAAGAAGTTGCAGTCTATTTATCCAATTGTGTGGTTCGTAATATCAATTTACTTTTAAATGTAGCTCCGGACAGAGAAGGCATTATACCTGATAACCAACAAGAAGTGCTTTTAAAAACAGGAGATTGGTTATCGAAAGTAGGAAATGGGATTTATGGAACAAGAGGAGGGCCATGGCAAGCACTTTTTGGTGAATACGGTTTTTCCTTTAATGATAATAAAATCTACTGTCATATTTATGATGGCTATCGTGAACTGAATTCAGGGAAGTTTACAACACAATCAATCGGTAATAGAAAAGTGAGGAAAGTTGTGAATCTTTATGATGGGAACGAACTAAGTTGGATTAAAAATGATAATGATACGGTTGCAATTAGTGGCGTTGATTATTCTTTAAATCCAGCAACAACTATATTAGAAATGACACTTACAAAACCAGTATACGAATAGATTTTTTTTAATGTTAGATAAAGACATTATTACAAAAGATGAAATAATAAAATTTATTAAATCAGCATGAAAAGCAAACACATGAATAATTTTTTTAGAGCTATTTTAATTTTAATGTGGTCTACAGGATGGTTACATGCTCAAAATGAAGAAATGCAGTTATGGAGTTCTGAAATTCCTGGATCTATAAAAGCTGATGATTACAATGAAATTTATAATGAAAGCCTAGATCAGCTTAGAAAGGTCATTAATCCCTCACTCACTTTGTTTTTACCTGAAAAACCCAATGGAACATCTATAGTCATTTGTCCTGGCGGAGGATATGCCTACTTGGCCATAAATAAGGAAGGTTATAAAGTAGCCGAATGGTTAAATACATTAGGTATCACGGCTTTTGTTTTAAAATATAGATTGCCAAGTGATGACATCATGAAAGATAAATCTATTGGGCCATTGCAGGATGCTCAAGAGGCCATGAGATTTATTAGGCGTCACGCTGAAAAATGGCATCTTAATACTGAAAAAGTAGGAGTTATGGGGTTTTCGGCCGGCGGACATCTGGCTTCTACCTTGTCAACCCATTATAATGATTTGGTCTATAAACAAACCGATAGTATTAGTGCGAAGCCTAATTTTTCTGTTTTAGTTTATCCTGTTATTTCGATGGATGAAAAAATCATGCATAAAGGCTCAAGAAATAAACTTTTAGGAAATAATCCTTCAAAAAAATTGATAGTAAAATTTTCTAACGAAAAACAAATAGATTCATTAACTCCACCTGCCTTTTTGGTGCATGCGACAAATGATAAAGGCGTGCCTGTTGAAAATAGTCTTAGCTATTATTTAGAATTAAAAAAGAATAAAATTTCAGCAGAACTTCACATTTACCAAGATGGAAAGCATGGTTTTGGATTAGGAATCATAGGAACCAGTCAAAATTGGACAAAACATTTTGAGACCTGGTTGCGAATAAATAATTATATAAATTAAAATTTAAAAATTTTTATTATGAGAATACATCATTTAACAACTTTACTTATTGTAATAAGCGTTTTTTCATGTAAAGAGCAAATTGTTGAAAGGCCGGTTTATATGGCAGAAAAATGGGAAAATCCAGAATGGGAAAATCCTGAGGTTTTTCAAATAAATAGAGAACAGCCAACCGCCTCTTTTTATAGATATACAGATGGCAGGTCTGCATTAAAAAATCAAAGCTGGGAAAACTCGCCTTTGTATGAATCTTTGAATGGAGCATGGCACTTTTATTATGCAGATAGTGTACAAGCCAGACCAGCAGATTTCTACAAAAACGATTTTGATATACGTGGTTGGGACACCATTTTAGTCCCGTCTAATTGGGAAATGAAAGGATTTGGTATTCCTGTTTATACTAATATCAAATACATGTTTCCTGCAAACCCGCCATATATTCCGCACAACATAAATAATAATGGAAGTTATAAGCGTGAATTTGAAATCCCAGAAGAATGGGATGGCAAAGACATCTATCTTCATTTTGCCGGGGTTAGCGGCGCCATGTATGTCTGGGTCAATGAAGAATTTGTGGGTTATAACGAAGGTAGTAAAACAGCAGCAGAGTTCAATATAGTCAATGTAGTAAAACCTGGAAAGAACACTATCTCAGTACAAGTAATGCGTTGGTCTGATGCCAGTTATATGGAAGATCAGGATTTCTGGAGATTATCTGGCATAGAGCGCGATGTGTATATATATGCTTCCAACAAAGTGACTTTACGGGATTTTAGAATTATTTCAGATTTAGAAAATGATTATAAAGATGGACTCTTAGATGTAAATCTTAAAGTCGATAACAACACGGCAAATTCCATTGAAAAATCGATTGATATAAAATTGTTCGATGGTGAAACCGAAATTTATTTAGAAACTGCAACTATTAATTTAAAACCTGGCAGAAATACTATTACGTTTAATAAAACCATTCATGATATAAAGTCTTGGAATGCAGAACAACCGAATCTATATACTTTGCTAATCTCGCTAAACGATGAGTCTACAGCCGTTAAAGTTGGTTTTAGAAATATAAAAATAGAGAATAGTCAGTTCTTGGTAAATGGTAAGCCAGTTTTAATAAAAGGGGTTAATTTACATGATCATGATGATACCCTAGGGCATGTAGTTTCTGAGTCTCTAACCCGAAAAGATTTAGAAGTTATGAAACAAAATAACATAAATGCTATAAGATGCAGTCACTACCCAAAGAACCCTTTTTTTTACAGACTTTGCGATCAATATGGTTTTTATGTCATAGATGAAGCCAATATAGAAACACATGGTATGGGCGCTACAAATCAAGGATTGGATAAAAATTTAAAACTACAAGCTAAACATCCAGCCTATTTACCTACATGGAAAGAAGCTCATTTAGATAGAACTATTAGAATGTTTGAGCGCGACAAAAATCATCCAAGTATTGTAACATGGTCTTTAGGAAATGAGGCAGGCAATGGCGATAACTTTTTTGCAACCTACAAGTGGCTAAAGGAAAATGACAGTACAAGACCAACTCAGTATGAAGGAGCCACAGGATATGCCAATACAGATATTCAAGTACCCATGTATTGGACCATTGAAAAAATGATCGAATATGCCAAACAAGAAAACTCGCGCCCATTAATTCAATGCGAATATGCACATGCTATGGGTAATAGCACTGGAAACCTTCAAGATTATTGGGATGTCATTGAAGCCCATGATATTATGCAAGGTGGTTTTATATGGGATTGGGTAGATCAAGGACTTTTAACACAAAACAGTGCAGGGGAAAATTTTTGGGCCTATGGTGGTGATTTGGGCGGTTTTGATTTACAAAACGACAAAAACTTCTGCTTAAATGGTATTGTTAACCCAGACAGAACCGCACATCCAGCACTGCACGAAGTTAAAAAGGTATATCAGTATATTAAGTTTAGGCCTTCCAGTTTAAGTAAAGGTGAAATCAATATCAAAAACATATATGACTTTACTAATTTAAATGAATTCGATTTTAATTGGAAACTTTTAGAAAATGGAAATGAAATCGCCTCAGGTAGTTTACCAACGCTCGATATTCCACCTTACGAATCAAAAACTATAAAAATTGACTTTCCCGAGCTAGAAAAGAGTCAAGCTGAGTATCATTTAAATGTCTACGCTCACAATAAAAATGCTACAGATTTAATGCCATTAGATCATGTTGTAGCATTTGAACAATTTCAACTATCAGAAGAAAAACTTGCACTTTTACCTTCTAAAGAAAAAGGC
>DATCZQ010000147.1:0-25234 GCA_036525815.1 Yeosuana sp.
TCCTTATGGAGATGCTGCTTTGATTGAGATAAAGGGTAAGCTTAAGGTATTGAAGGCTCGGAGTATGCGGCTAACGTTTTCAAATGCGGTGGCTATGGAAAATGTGCTTATAAGTGGGTATGAACTGGAAATAGCGCCTCCGTATCGTGCTGAAATGAAAGAGTAATATGTTATTTTTATTGATTTTATTGACTTTATATGGTATACTAGGTAGATAATGAAATTTAGTTTAAATTTATCTAGCAGTTTAAAACAGGTATTAGTAGAATTGATAGCAGGGTTAAAGCGGCTAACATTCGGGGAAAATTTTATAAGTTTTGAAGTTGAAGTTACGATTGCTGATCAAACAGAAACGTCGGGAGATTATAAAATTAGAAATCAGTTGTTAACCATACCGACTAAAATGATTATAGTTAAACAGACTGGTAATGCATTGGTAACGGCTGGAGATACTGCATGGGACTCAAATTTTGTATATTTAAAGAATCATAGTACAACCATTGATTCAACAGTAAAAGTAATTTTTTTAAAATAGGATTAGATAAATGGCGTGGACACCTCAACAAATTCAAACTGCAAGAAATGAAGGAAGACCGGCTGAAGCTAATAGAATGGAAGCTCAGAATACGGCTGAATATGGGAATTCTCCAGAAGCAAAAGCTGCTAAAAATAAGTCAAATGTAGAAACTATTTCTGAAAACTTTAAAGAAGGTCAGAATTTAGCAAATACTATAATTGGAACTGGTACTTTAGGTAGTGTTAATGAGAAATTAGGTAAAGCTGAAGGGCGCTTACAAGAAGGAAGATCGGCGGACGTTCAATCCATTATAGAAATGCGTCGTAAAAATTTAGGCGGATTAACTGCTGAAGAAAAAAGCGCGCAAAGTGGTAAAGCTGCTGAACAATTTGGTAGAAATGAGGAGACTAATCGTAGAAGATTATCTGGAGTTCAAGCCTCATTAGGTGTACGTGGTGCTACTGCTGCAACTCAACAATCTGCACAATTAGGCGCTGGACAACAACAACGTACTAATTTTGAACGTGATATGATATTGGCTAATCGTCAAATTCAAGAACAATCATTATCAGCATTTGAAGCTTCTGTTAGAGGTGCTGAAGGATCTGAACAAGCTGCACGTAGTGGAAATATACAGATTGAACAGTTTAATTTGGGACAGCAATTAAAAGAGAGAGAGTTAGAACAGTTTAATTTGCAGCAAAGAGCTAAAGAGAGATTTGGACAAGTTGCTGTGGCTATGGGGATAACTCAATTGGCTAGTGCTGATGATGCTGCGCAAAGAGCTTCTGCGGCTCAAGTTGCTGCTGCTGCTGCTGCTGGATCTGGTGGAAAATAGATAATGTCAAAACTTTATACCAAATATTTACAAGAAAAAGAGGGTAAGCAAACCTTGGAAATTGATGGTAAAGGATTTGTTACGTATAAAGTTGTTGGAAATGTTTGCCATATATGTATATTGTTTGTGGCTGAAAAATATAGGCGCGGTGATATTGCTAGAGAATTGATGAATAGTGTGAAGCAGATAGTTCAATATAGTTGTAATGCTTTTACGGCTGCAATATTTACTAAGCAGAATGGAACTACTGAAACTTTGCGCATAATTTTACAATATGGATTTGAAGTTGTTGGCGTTAAAGATGATGATATTTTGTTATATAAGGAATTTTAATTATGGCGGATACAAATTTTCCAAAGCCTAGAGATTTAGAACAAGAAAAAAGAGCTAAAGAAAGAAATGAAAGAGCTAAAATGCGAATCGTTTCTAGTTTACCTCCTGTGGATAGAACAAAAACTTTAGAAAATATTCAAACAGAAGGATTAGAGCAAAAAGGCGCCGATATAGTTGGTAAAGTTGAAGATGTAAAAAGTGGTATAACTGGTTTAAGTGAAGAATATTTAACAACTCCAATGGCAAAATCCAGTCAAGAGTTAGATGTCCCTTTTCCTGGCACTCCACCTATAGAGGTTCCAAATTCTGAAGGCATCAAAGAGATTACACAAAAAGATCCAAATGCTAGAGCAGCTTTAATAAACGGTTTCGCTAAAACTAAAGGTAAAAAATTATCTAATAAGCAGTTTAATGAAGTTGATCAATTATTACAAGACGAGGCTAAATTACAAGGTAAGATGGAAAAGAGTAATCCAGGAGTATCTGCCCTATTTACCACAGCTCTTCTCGGATTTTTACCAACTCTTGTAGGCGCTGCGTTTGGTGGTGATGAAGGTGGTGCAATTGGTGCGCAAGTTGGATTGGGTGCTATTAAGCAGGTGGCTGATGAAAAAGAAGCGGATCGTAAAGCGGCGTTAGAAGAGAAAAAGTTTCAATTAGATACTATTAAAGAGCAGGGATTGCAATCTAGTAGAGCGGCTCAACTAGAGCAAAAAACGTTAGTTGATATGGCTGATATAAATATTAGAAAAGCTCAATTAGCACTGGAAAAAACTAAACAAGCATTTGCCGAAAAAACTAGTGGAGATAAAAGAACTTCGGAGGCTATGAAAGCTGCAGCTTATGGAGATAATGCTAGAAATTTTAATGAAATATATGAATCTTCTATTGCAGAAGCTATAAAGAATAATGAAGATCCTACTAGTTTTAATAACGCCTTTAAAAAATTTCTAGATGATAATGTTATACCAAGCCAGTGGAAAGGTGGTATAATGGAGAAAAATTTAAGAGCTGCTCAAATTGCTTCAGAAGGTTTAGTTAGTGCGTTGCTTAGATTTGAATCAGGTAGTGCTATTGGTGATAAGGAATATGAAAGAAAGGCTAGGGAATTAATTTTAGGATTTGGGGATAATAAAGATATTGCTCTTAATAAAAGAATTTCTAGGGAATTAGCAGTAGCTGGAGTTCAAAGAGCTGGTGGATTAAAAACTAAAAAAGAGTTAGGCGACCATTTAGACCAAACTATTTTTAGAGCAAAAAATATATCAAGTATAGCTGACCTTATTAAGAATGAGCCAAATTTTGAAAAAAAGAAACAATATTATAATTCATTATCCTCTGAGGATAGAATCATATTTAATAGAACTGTAATACAAGGTGGTAAATAATGGTAGATAAAACTGTAGATGATGAGTTTGCAGCTTGGGCTACTAGTCAAACGCCTGATTCTGTAAAAACAGAAACTCCCAAAAGCACTGAAGAGCCTATTTTAAAACAGCCTAATGAAAAAGATGTTGAAGCAGAGTTTGATGCATGGGCTTCGCAACAAGCTGCTCCGGTTCCAGTAGTTGAGGAAGAAAAACCGGATTTATATTCTACTATAGCTGTTAATTTTGCCGAAGGTGTAACTGGAGGGTTTTCTGGGGAGATAGCTGGAGGAGTATCTGCTCTTGGTGCTTTAATAGATGAGGATCATAGTTTTGCCGATGTAGCCTCCATATATAGAAAAAATAGAGATGCTTTGGACTCGGTTAGGATACGTGGTAATAAAGAATTTCCCGTCGCAGGTTTCATATCTGAAGCGGTAGGAGGTACTGGGTTAGCATTTGCTTCGGCTGGAGCTGGACTGGCTATAAATAGTGTTAAAGGGGCTGCTGCTCTTGGTGCCGTTACAGGATTTGGTAAAGGTGAAGGTGTTGACGTTGGATCTATAGCAAGTGGCGCTGTAATGGGCGGTGCGACTCAAGGGGTTTTGAATAAAATATTTGGAACTGGACCGGCTACAACTACTTTAGGTAAAATATCTAAAGGGGAGCAAGATGCTGTATTACAAGGTCTTAATATAAAATCAGCAGGAGAGTTTACAACGGGTTCCACTGAAAAATTTGCCACAGGTATTTTAGCGAAAAGAGGCGCTCAGAAGATTGCAGGAGAAGCTGGAGAGCAAGGAGTAACTCAAGCACAGGTTATAGCTAAAGATTATTTAGCGCCTGAAGGTATGGATGTTTTTCAATTAGCTAAAGAGGTTATAGACGTACCTGGTACTAATGAAAGATTATTTATGCCTAATGATACTTACCCAGTTGTTTTAGATAGAGTTCGTAGAGGTATAAGTTATATTAAAGATAATATATCTGAAACTATTTCCCAGCCTGATCTTTTACTAGTTCAATCTGGTGATCATGGTGTAAACGCAAATAGTATATATCAAAATACTATAGAATTGTTAAAAGATTTAAAGGGTAATGATGCGAAAAATGCAGCATTAAGAGTAGTGAAAAAACTTACTACCAAACCCTATGTATCTTTAAATGATGCCAATATGATTAGAACTGAATTATCTGCAGCCGTAGACCTGACTAAAACTGCTGTAAATAATGCTGAACAAATTGCATATAGAGTTAATAAAATTATTAGAGATGAGATGACTAGCACTATGAAACGTGTGGTTGGAAAAGAAGGGGTTGACCAATTTAATGCTGCATCTAGAGCTTACGGAAATTTTCAATTAGTAGAAAAATTACTGCAAGCACCTGCACAGTCCGCAAATTTAGGGGCTATTGGACAGGTTCAAGGTAAGATCATGAATGCTATGCGAAAATTTTCAGCTAGTTACGCTTTGAATCAAAAGGCAGGTATGGTTAACGCCACCGTAGAAGGTTTGAAGGCTGCAGTAAAAAACCCTACATCGGCTATATCAGGAAAAAGATTGGCATCTTTGGCTAAAATTACTAAAACATTAGAGGCTGATCCGGCTAGATGGCAAGAACAGGGCGTTAGATTGTTACAAGCCTCTACTAGAACGGCTGAATTTTTTCAACAAGAGTTAGGGTACGTTGAATCTTTAATTGATTTGACAGGTTCTCCTGTTGAGAGAAATACGAACGATTTAGTTATGAAATTGCCTCAAATACTTAATATAATAAATGATCAAGCACCTGATCAGGCTAAAAATTTATTAAAAGCCGTTCAATCCGGTAATGAAATGGAAATCGGCGCTATAATGTCTGATTTAGGTCGCATGAAAGAGGCACAAGGCTTAATTGCACGCGGTGTGGGTTGGGGCGGTAAAGCGGCTACATCCATGGATATACAAGAATGGGAAAGCCAGATAAAGAATAGTGGGCAAAACCATACGCTTAGAATGCGACAATTAGAGGCTCTTAGAAAGTCTGGAACCGGTCCCGTGTTTGAACAAAAAGTTGATTATATAAAGCAAACGGCGGCTGCTAAACGTAATAAAAATGGTAAAAAAGTAGGGGCTTATTAGGTTGATGTATGGAAAAAAAATTAGACGAAATAAGTGTGCATTTAGCTGAAATCAAATCGGATTTGAAATACCATATATCTAGAACCGATAAACTAGAATCTTTGGTGGTTCCAATCCATAAGTCGCACGTATTTATAAGTTACTGTGTAAAATCGTTAGTGCCTTTGGGCGCTATTTTAGGAATTATTTACAAGATAAAGGAATTATTATCATGAGTAAATTAGAATTAATTCTCGCCATTGCTTTGGGTATATCTGAAGTCTTGGCTTTGATCCCCTCGCTCAAGTCTAATAGCGTTTTGCAATTGGTGCTTGAGGCTCTTAGAAAGTTGAAGTCCGACAAGCCTAAAGAATAAATCTTCACCCGAGGACGCTAATGCGACTTTGATGTGTTGGCGTCTTTTCCTTACTTTCTTTACGTATTTATGGTTTCCGGTTATGCATCGTCCGGCGTTATATGCAGAAATTGCGCATCTTTCCGTTTTGTATCTTGATACTTGCCATTCATAAATAGTTTTTGCCATTAGTATATTGGTACTAGGGATCATCAACTCTTTTATAGTAATTTTTGGTGAAAATTGACGCGCAGTTCTTAGTTTAATTTGACAAACGCCGTAGCTTGGTGATCCGCCATCGTTATGGTTTATTACGTTTCGCATGTCTGATTCTGTACTGCATATGCCTAATACAGTTATTATTATGGGAAAAATCATTTTAAAACCCCCTTAATATCTTCCCAGTATATAGCAACTTTTGTAGCTTGTAAATGCTCTAATACCGGTTTTTTAAATAGGTTGTGTTTATGCAAGACATTTAATTTAACTTTTCCAAGGATTTCAACTTCTAAAGACTCTGGATCAACAATTGTGCATATTAAAAAATGATTAGCATCCATATTTTTAACAATCGGATCATTTTTTTGCAGTAACCAACTTCGCGCCCATGGTTTATCTTGTTGATTAATTGATTGACCTTTAATGTGGTAAAATTCTTCGTGAGGTACTTTATCATATGGGGCTATTAAATCTGCATCATATGACTTATTTTCGGCTGTATATATGGTAAAGTCTGGCTCTGTACACTCAATTCCTTGGTCCCATAGATAGTGGTGAGCTGCGATTTCAGATAGGGCACCAACCACATTATCCATGTATTTAAAATTTCCGCGAGATTTATATAGTTTACTGTCTAATGCGCGGTTGTGGGCAAAGTCTTTGGCGCGTCGTAGGTCCCATTTGTTTAATTTAATTATCATGTCATATCCTTGTATTCTGGACAGTAAAATAGGTGGAATTTAGAGGCTGATGTATGTTTCGCGCCACATTCACAATTCGAAGTCTCTTCTTCTATTAAAAATAGTTCGGCGGCTTCATACCATTCTGGGTGATAAAATACGTTGCCGGATGTTAGTTCGCATAGATAGGTTTCTTGTACCCAGTTTGTGTCGAGTATGCGTAATTCTGTGCCGTACTTAGTTTTTACGTTGTCGCCTACTTTAAATTTTTGCATATTACCCCCTATAATAATAGTAGCAGAATAATCCAAAATGCGCTAGTGCCTGCGACGTGTGGAATGTGAGAATGATCGGCGACAGCGCTAAGTCGTTGAATTTCCGTACGGTCGGCGAGTATTTTATCGTCTTTAATTTTAACTACTTCAAGACACATGGTATGCGCAGCCTGTTCAGACGTTAATGCTTGGTCACATAATGCCAATACTTCATCACATAGTGGTTGTGCGTGACTTTGCCTCATCATACTTACGTTTAAGATCCCTATACTTAGTATTAGAAATAATAGCTTCTTTGACAGTTTCCCCATGTTTTACCTCGATTTGGTCAAGTTTAGATTTATATGCTTCGGATTTAGCTTGGTAGTATAATTCGCCAATCTTCTTATCTTTTTGAGATAGGATGTAGGCTAGTATGGCTAAGGCTCCGGCGCCTAAAATTATTAATATATCTTTTATTTTGTCAATCATTAAACCACCTCTTTAAGTAGTTGTTGATACTCTTCTACTAAAATTTGATAACACTCTTCAGCCTCTTTTAATTTAGCCTCTAGCTCTAAAATTCTCTCTTCGTTACTCATTACATCTCTCCAATTTTAATAGCTATTGCAATTCCTATAAATAATAAGGCTGTGCCTATTAGTGTGGGTATTGGAAATAGGCATAGTAGTATGAACCATAGTATGAATTCCATTTACTCAACCTCCTTTAATTTACCATCTTTTAATAGATCGCGCCAATTTTTAATTTGATAATGCGGTCTTTCATAAAATTTAGAGCCTGGTGCTCCATACCAAGTTATAAAATTCGGCACCTTTATTTTTGCATATCTGTCTTTATCATATGATAGTTTACCTTCTTTGTCTATAAAAAAGGTGTCTATTGCAACATTATAATTGTGAGCTGATTCTAACCATTTAGCTCTAGAAGATCCTGCATCAAATAGTAAATTTTGCCGAACTTTTCCGCGTCCGGCTTCGGATATGTGAAATGATGGTTGATCTTTTTGCTGTTCAAAGAACCAACGTTTTAATTCTTTATTTATACCTGGGTAAGTATCGCATATGGCTAAGCATTTGGGACAGGCTTCTGCTCCATTTACATGTTTAAAGGTGGACATAGGCTTAGTCTCCAACGGTTTTATATTTAGTAAATGTCTTATAATTTTAAATATGATTTGTATTAGTATGCGCATTAGTGTGCATCCGCAAAATTAGTGCCAATTTCAGCCGGTGCTTTGAGTGTTACTGTTAATTTCATTACATTCTCCATTTCGAACTGGACAATACGCGCGACTTTTTCAGCGTCCATATCCTTACATTTTATTATAAGTTGATCGTGAACATTTGTAACCACTTTACCTAAATCTCCTAATTTACGATTAATATTTATTGCTGCTCTATTAACTATACTAGCAGATAATGATTGAATTTGAAAGTTTTTTGCATTATTTAGCGCATTCTTTAAAACGTTTCGCGCCTTTTTTGCTTTTTCATAAACTTTTTCATCTTGATGGTAGGCTTGCCATAAGTCTAGTGAGTTTTGTAATTGAATAATATTCCATGTATCTTGAATTCTTTGTAGCTGTGGAAATCTGCGAATTCTGCCTGTTTCTGATACTATTTGATGTTTTTCAAGGGCTTCACCATTTGACCATGCCATCCATTCTTTTAGTTTAGGATAAGCATTTAAATACCCATTTATTAGCTCTACAGCCTGTTTTTGACTGCACTCTAATTTTTTATGTAGCGCATAATCTTCCATGCCGTATGGTATGCCTAAACTGTACGCTTTTGCCGTTTGTCTCCTTAATTTATCAACTTTACCCAAGTAATTATCCGCCTTCTTGCTTGCACTGACCCCCTGTAGGGCTTCAGTAGCTATCGCAATGGTGCTATAAAAGTCATCACCTTTGGCAAAAATGGATTGCAAGTCCGGATCTGTCGAAACGTGAGCAAAAACGTGGGGTTCTAGGGATTCATAGTCTGCGTCTATAAAGCGGTTATCTTCTCCAGCTATAAAAAAAGTTCGCATTAAATTTCTGTATTTGGTAACTATTTCTGAAAATTGACCTGCTTCAGCTTTTCTTGGAATTTGCTGGAGATCAGAGGAAAATCTGCCACTTATGGTTCCGTGTTGTTTAAATTGAGGGTAAAATATTCCATTTTCATGTCGTTCTAATACTCTGTCAATATATGCCGACTTTAATTTCTGTAATTTATTATAATCTAAAAGAGTGTTAACCCATTCATACTTATTTTTAACAGATTGTAAAAATTCCTCATTAACCTGGGGCGCGCCACCGTCTGTAAATGACAATGGTTTTTCGCTCATTACATCAAAAAACAGGGCTTTTAGTTGATGTTTACTATTTAAATTGAAAATTTCGGGCGAGCCTTCTTCAGCATATATCATTTGTTGTACTAATTTAATTTGGTCAGCATTTAATTCAGAATCTCCGAGTAGAAAGTCTATCCATGGATTACCACTATATTTAGTTATTGCTGATTTGGCGATGCTGAATTTGCCTGATTTTGTACGTGGTAATAACACGCCGGCTATTTTAGCTACTATTTGACCAAACTTACCCGATTTTGATATTGGATAATGTTTGTCAAAATAGGCGAATTTTAATTTTTCAGTGAGTGGTTGGATTTTTAATAAGATGCGCGTTTCTAAGTTATTGATATCATTGGTTATTTCGGTGCGCGCTTTTGTTAGTGATTTGACGTCCACTTCAATTCCGGTGGATTGTAAATACCGGGTAACCTCTTTATATAATGGCATTACCTCATCTTCATAGAAAAATTTTACAAGATTGTCGGATACCAACTTTTTACTAAATATTACGAATAAGTCTCTAGTTAATTTACAATCTTGAATACAGTATTTACCTACTAATGTGGTTTCTCCTAGCCATACCTCTCCAGCTTTGCCCCCCCTAGCTTTTATAGACTCATTTAAATCTTTTTGCTCTGCTTTAACATGGTATCCAATATACTTACACGCTACTTCTTTAAGCTTAAATGGGTATTCTTCATCACAAGTATGTTTAAGCATTAAAACGTCGCAATACAGAGAATTCCATAAATCAATGTTATAATTGTTTCGAATCATTTCTAAGTCAAAATAGGAATTCCAGCCTACCAACCGTTTACCGGCTATGGCATTTGCTGCTAATTTTATGTGATTTTCTAGCACGAAATAAAAGCCTTGTAGTCCTGTGTGAATTCCTAAGCCTATGATTTTGTTTGATCTTACATTTAGACCATCTGTCTCAGTATCAAATGCAATAATATCTGCGCGAGAAATGGAAAGAAGGGCAGTATTTAATTGTTCTTGAGTTTCAACTATCATACCGTCCCCTTTATTTTAATTAAAAACTTACTTCATCTGGTGTATATGCACTTAAAAGATCATCTTCAAAAGGAATAAAATCTTTAACTTCATCTTATTCACCATACTCATCTTAATATAAAAATAATGTTTATTATCATAAAATTCGTTAATAGTCTCTCTATGTAAAGAACCGCAAAGATGACAAGATAGTAATTTATATTTTCCAGTTGAGATATCAAAAGCTCCATAACCGAAACAGTTTGAACATTCTCTTTTTTCATTAGTCATTTCTATTTTCAACATAAACTATTCCCTCCATCATCGTAAATTTTCCATTTTCTACTTCCACAACATTTACAACTACCTGACGTAGTAGTTGGATCATTCCAATTATCAAATTCAAAAGTATATTTACAATCTAAGCATTTAAAAGTTAGCGTATATTTCCTATAAGAATAAAAAAGAAAAAGGGAGCAGGGCGCGACTCCTGCCAAATTAAGAGGGAAGTCTCTTAATCGCTCGTACATTTATAGTTCTTCATAACAACCTCACCTAAATAGGCATCCTTATGTACGTGACTGTGTGTCTCCAATCATATCTCTAATCGTCTTACAATACTAAAGCATATGCGATCCCCGAAGGTTTAAGTCTCTTGATAGCTTCCCACACCGTCCCTTTATTAAATCAGTAAAAATCTCCCTGTAATGTGAATATTATACCATTTTCTTATACTTCTGGTAAATTACTATTGCAGGGAGAGTTAAAATTATGCCGCGATTAATTCAAATTGATGTCTATCTTGCTTATCTTTACCAAAATATAGTACTGATAACTTGTCACCTGGCTTAACCTCTTGAGCCTTCATAAGGTATGCGAGATGCCCAGTACTATTAATTACAGCCGTTTTACCATCATCTTCTTCAAAAATAAAGCTGCGAGCTGTAAATTTCTTACCTGTAGACTTCTGCACTCTTTCTTCAACTTTCTCCTCTTTAAAAGTTCCAGTTAGTACGCTGCCTGTAATTCCTTCGTCAAGTAGTGTACGTGGGTTAATGAATCGAATGTTCTCGTTAGTTCCGGTTTCCAATGGTTTCATGCTTCTCCCTGTGTTAGGCGGCAAATGCCGCAGTTATTCTATTTCTTCTATATCTTGATCATCTACCAATTCTGGTTCGCTCATATCAACATCTTCCCATTCTTCTCCATCTTTGTCAACTATTTTTTTACTCATATCAATTTTTCCTTTGTGCATACAACCTTATAATCAAATTTACCACTCTTAATAAACTCTTTTACACATGGATTGCCTTTGTAAATTTCTCCACATCTAGTTTGTGCAATTTTAAAACTTTTATTGTCAAAATCATTCCATTTAAAAGTGGTTAAGTTTGTGAATATTGTGGGAAAACAACTTAACATTATAATTGAAATCATTCTATAAACCTACCTTCGTCGTCAATATTTGGAGGATCACAATCAATTACAATTTTTTCAAAATCCTCCGAGGCAATAGCATCTAAATCTGCATTCATGTTTATGAGCATGCTGCTAACCTTGATATATTCTTCGGATTTACGATTGATTATTGCTTGCAATTCATCTAAATCGGTTTTAAGCGCTCTTTGTACTTGGTTTAATATGGTTATAATTGCTGGACTCATGGTTTTTACTCCTTTCTATTGTCTTTATTGTCTGGGAAAATAATTTCTACTATTGAGTTTATTGTGTAGCATGCCGCTATGAATGCTGCTAATTCAAATCCGTTCATACAACCTCCGTTTAAATTTTATTACCACATATAGAGCATATTTTATATTTCTCTTTATATGTGTGATCTCCTCCATACCCATCTGGTATTGTAGTATATTCATCATTATAATCATGTTTACAATAGCTTATAAGTTTGAGGATAATGTTTTGTTTTTGTTTTTCTAATATATTTATTTTTTCTTCTATGTCAGATATTTGTTTATATATTTTTATATTCATATTTTTTCCAATGTTTCAGATGATTCTACTACTTCTAATACTGGCATAATATTGTCGAAAAAGCCAGTATTTTTTAACTCATTATACTTTTTTAATGCAGCTTTATATTGATCCCTTCCTTTTTCAAGTATATCAGGTCCAATTTTCACAAGAACTAGTTCACATGATTTTTTGTTTGCAAATAGAAAGTAGAAATCTTTTATATCTGCTCCTGCTTTATTCGCTACATCTACATAAAATGCAGCAGGTAATTCATAATTCCATTGCTCAATAGTTTGTATTATATTTTTGGCGTCTGTTGGAGAGCTTGTAGTTTTAACATCTAATCCATAACCTTTGCCTATTTTATCAAATCTAACCTTACATTTTACCTTATCAATCACAGAACAATATGTTTCCTCAGATCGTCCTTGTGCTAGTAAAGCTTTAGTTTTGGGCATTTTATTAAGGTTGATGGAAATTTTCTCGCCTATTATGAATTCTGCTTTTGTTACAATGTTTTTACCTGGATTATCAAGCTTAAATTGCTCCCATTCCTTTCCCCTTCTCATCTTCCCCATATATATAGCAGTGGTGTGTTTTATTAAATGTGGTTCCAATAACTTAGTATGAATATATGTGCCAAAGGAAAAAGCAGCATTGTCTAAGTCCTCCTCATGTGGTGACATAAAAGACCGTCTAAAGTCATATTCGTTCTTGTTTATGGATCTTAAGCCGCTGGATGATAAACAAGATCTATCGGCATGATATTCTGTATTACTCATATATTCATTAAGTCCAAGTTTTAGTGTCATATAAGCTCTCCCTTAAGTACTTTTTCTAATTGTTCAGTTGTTAACGACATTATTTACTCTCCCTAGTTTCTAAACAATGTACTCTATATCTAACCCCAAACATGTGGGACTCCTTTTCTAACTCTTCTTGAATTCTTTTACATTCTTTGGGGTGTATTTGCATTTGTTGTGATGTTATCCCACTCGATATTATCATGATAATTATCATTGTAATCATTTTTTTGCTCCCATGTTTTTACGTATTTTTAGCATCATAATTCATCAATGTAACATGCTTCTGAATCATCAATTGGTAGTATGGGAGCCGTAGTTCTTCCTATAAAACTGTGATAACCGTAATCTATTACATATCTAAATTCATTCGTCTCTTCTATAAATTCCTTTAACTCTAGTAAAATTATGATATCTTCTATATAGTTATAAAAAATCATTTTCTACCTTTTTTCATTATTGGTTTAATTAAATCAGTCAAATAATCAGGTAAAATTGTAAAAATAAGTACAGATAAAATAACAGCCCCGATAAAAGGTATAATCGACAATACCATCATTTGCGCTTTACTTTCATCGTCACTATGTCTATCACAATATTTCAATAATACGAAATTAATAATAATTGGCATTATTGTTATAATTAAAAAGCACTTTAAATCATTCATTTTCTACCTCTCCCCATGTTTTTACGTATATTCCAATTTTCATAGCCTCCAGCCCATACCATATCTTCTAATAATTCTTGCTCTACAAGTGTTGCGACGATTGATGCTGGTACAATATATCCAAATGCGGCTATTGAGAAAAACTCTGCGGTTACATCGTTTCCATGCTCATCCTCTATTTCTAACTCTTTGCCATCTTTGAAAAAATCAATCAAGGCTTTGGCGTTGTACACTCCATTACCTTTTTCAAAGCGGTTTGGTCCTGTTTGATAAAATTTCATTTACTAATCCCTTCATAAATTGTTTGTTGACCATTAACTTTAATTTTAACACCTTTTTGTCGTAAAAGCCAATCTTTAAATTGAGTCATTTTAATATTATGATTTCTTAACGATCCTCTAATTAAGTTGTATAATGCAATTCCTGAGATTTCTCCGCCCTCATTTAAATATTCTTCAAATACGCTGTCATAAGCTACTTCAGAATCCATGGCTATAGATGTAGTATCTAATTTTTCACATTGAATAACGCCTTTACCAGTACTAATTTTTTCATATATAGACCGGCATTTATAAAGTATGGCAGCGCGCTCTTCCCATAATTTATCTGTATAGTGTGAATCTGGTTCTCCTGTAATAGGTCCTACGTGGCACAATATAATACGGCGTAAATCAGCCAGTTTACTTGATAATTCAGGTTGAAAGTTTGAAAAAAATATGAATTTAGTATCTATATGCGTGCTGTAAGCGCCCTCATACATAAATTGAACTTCAATGGCTCCTCCTCCTGTAACCTCTTTAAAGGTGCCAGACTGAACAAATTTTGTAGAATTTGAATCTTCAAATACTGCCAATCTTTTATTTACAAATGTGGACGTAAAATTTTTATTATTATACGCATTTACGGAATTTTTTGCCATATAGGCAGGTCCAAGACAGCGTCCCAAGAAATCTCCGATACTGCTTTTGCCATTCCCTCCGTCGCCATACATCCATACGTATTGTTGTCTATCGCAGTTATCCACAAATAGTGACCATATAAATGCGGCGAGAGCGTCTGCGTTCGTAGTGCGACTAAGAAATTCGTCAAAGAGCGGCGATTCACCTTGTTGAGGGGTAAAATCGAGCTTGTGGAACGCAAGATCATTATAGTCTCCAAATGCTACGGTGCGTGGTGCAACGGTTAATGCATCATTATACTGAATCCAGTTGTCTGCATGTTTTTTACAGGCTGCTGCATCGTGAAATGAGCCGACTACATCTAGTATTAGGTGTCCAATGTCCGCGCATATTTTTTCGTGTGAAATTTTACGCACAATTTTGTTTGGTAATTCTTCTAATAAGTTGCCACGCCTACCTTGATCATCTTCAACTACATAAAATTTCTCATTAAAATAGTCTTTTAGAATTTCTAGGATTTCCCTATCATTCATTTCTCCGGCTTTCTCAGTACTTTTTAACAATCCTTTTTTCACACCACCTTCATATCCAGACTTAAATGTAGAGTTATCACTTGAATCAAAGGCGTTGGGGGATACTGACTCTAAAATGACTCGCGCCACTTCTTCAGATACGCCACCTCTAGCCAACATAAATGCCGCTTTATTAAGAGATGTATTGAATTTTCCGTTTAATGAGCCTGCATTTTCAATAAAGTATATAACATCTTTATGCAATATTCCGGTTCGCGATTTGGAATTTTTTTGGGGGGTTATATGACCCCTTATAGGGGTGGTAGCTGCCACAGGGTTTAGGTGCGCGCCATTGGTTTCTAAGGCTATAGAGCCTGGTGATGCTGCATAATACCTATCTACGTTTTTACAAGCTTGATCACATTCTGGAAACATGCTGTTAACGAATTGCCAAGTTGCCGCATATTCTTCAGGATTAGTAATTTGTCTTGTTAATGGAATTACAACTCTAAATCTTTCTTCAACTGCTCCATTTTTTTCTTTATTATGAGATTTCGACGCTGTGATGCTGTATGAAAACCCGAGCGTACTAAGTTTATGAATGATATTAGCACTAGAAACGCCCCCATCAAAGTCAAGCCCAATGACATATGTCCCAAGGAAGTTTTCTTTGTTTCTTGAATTATCTTTGAAGGTTGCTGGACTCCACGCGTTTGATTGTATGTGGTTATGAAGATCGGATAAGTTTGTTTCATAAGTTTCTCCGTGTTTGGCTAGGCTGTGGTTTCCGCCGTTTGCTTTTTCAAATATGGTTATGAGCATTATTTATAGCCTTTTTAAAACTTTTAAGCCTATTATTATACTGAATGTATCGCTTGGAACCTTCTCTGATATACATTGTACCAACATTTTATCATCCAAGTCAAGCGCATGTGGTCCATGTTTTCTATCAAATACTATATCTACTAATAATTTCTCTACGTTAGTCAGGTCCATACTATGCCTACTAATATCATTTTTTTGGGTATAGAATGTGCCGCGAGGGATTTTAAATTTTAAAAATATGCCGATTGCATCAACATCTCTGTTAAACGTGTTTAAAAATTTAGTAATTTCCGACATATTTGTGGGGGATTGT
Source organism: Yeosuana sp. (assembly GCA_036525815.1). GTDB lineage: Bacteria > Bacteroidota > Bacteroidia > Flavobacteriales > Flavobacteriaceae > Yeosuana. Next base: position 16,016 of record DATCZQ010000147.1, read on the forward strand.
AATGCTTCAGCTATCCCACGCGCCCATTGTCGGCATTCAGTAGTTCTAGTAAATGTGGATTTATAATATGCTTTATTCACTGAAAAACCTCTACATCCTGGGAGATATAGCTTATATGTTTTCATTATTTTCCTTGTATGGGCAATGGTCATTTCCACACGGTGTATTACAGTATGGACAGTTCATTTATTGCTCCTAGTTCTATCTCCTGGCTGCTTATGAGTTAACATTTCTTTGCATACATCATAAGAATCTCTGACATCTCCGCCTAATTCTGACACTCGCTCCATACACTTAAATATACGTTCGTTTAGAGATGCTGTGCCGCATGATACTAGGGTGCATAGTATTAGTAGAATTAGTAATGGTTTCATAACAACACCTCCAAGGCTGCTGCCCAATGTCTTTTAGTTTGTTTAGGATCAAATAGCATGAAGGTGCCTTCAAATCCCATATTGTTAATATCATCGTCTATTAACCAATGACCTCTTATTAAAGATTTATCTTGAGTCATAATAATTCGTTTTGCAAGCGCTGGAAAATGCTTCATAACCCATTGCGCTTTTTCTTTGTAACAATGTGACGAGTTGTACACCGGTTTTGTGCATATCCAGATTTCGTATTTTCCACTTAGCATTAAAGCTTCGACCGCCTCTATTGCTCCCTCGTTAACCGGTAAATTTTCAAAAAAACCGGGCTTATACATTGCTGGATGATTCCTATCCTCTTTCTCATGATCTGGTATTTCAGTAGATCCTAAAAAGTTGGCTAATACTCCGTCCATATCAATGTGTAAAATTTGCTTATATTCTACTTCTTTATAATTTCGTGTTGCCATTTTATCTCCCATTACAATATTTATCCTTTTTCTCATACCTGTCGTCTAGTTGTGGACATGTTTTTTCATATTCAACTAAGAATGCCGCATTAGTTAAGATGTGATAGGTATGTGGTTTTCCTGATTCATCGTCTATATCTTCACCTCCCATCCATTTGAGTAGATGTCTCATTAAAGATGCATATACTGTATTCCATGACATACCTAAGCGCCAATTATTTTCTGGGTATTTTTTTGCACCGGCTGCCAATACTTCTGCCATTGCAAAAATTGCTGAGGGAGGTACTAGGTGAACCGGTAGTTTACCTGAGTTATGTCGCAAGCCCTCGCCGTTTATGTGATTTCGGGTACTTACAAGCTCGGCTGATCCTCCACAACTTGGCTCTTCTATAACTCCATAATTTGCCTCAATCATATGCTTCATATTATCTCCATTAAAAATTTTACTATATAGTATGAGCTTATCATAATTATAGTGGTCATGACAATACAATATTTAACATTTTTACAATCTTTCATACATATCTTTATCTTCTCTCACCGCTTTCCACCATCTTAAAAAATATTGGAAGGTTGGTATTCTGGAATGCCGTTCGGCTGTAATTCTTGGTACACTGGCTTCTAATTCTGTAACCCCTGGCATTAATAGTAGGACGCCTCGTCGAGTCTCCTCTCTATTTAATTGCCGCGTTTGCTTTCGTAGTCTATCTAGGTATTGAATTTGTTTAGCGTTTTTATTCATTTATTTCTCCTGTTTAAAATGTTTAAAAGAATTTGTGCAGCTATAGTTTGTGCTTCAATTAATCCTTGTTGTCTAGTTACAGTTTTATAAAATTCAATGTTGAATAGGAGTTGGAAGCTGAATAGGATTATGAAAGCTATTCTAATTATCATCCAATACCTCTCGGACTTTAATATAAGTAACTGGTTTATTATTAAATGTAAAATTAGGTAAAGCGTGTGAAGGTGCGGTAATTATTTCTCCGTCTTCAGTTACTATTACATTAAATTCTCGTGGTTTAACTTCTTCGAGTTTACGACATTGTTTAAAATGTGTTTCAGTCATACAAGTATTTTTATCTCTTGATTCGTATTTTATACACAAGTTGTTAGTAGAACGAGAGGTAATTTCTCCAATTGCCTTACCGCATTTTCTATAAAAAGCTACTTTATCTCCAACCTTAAACTCATTTGTTTCAAAAGCTGGTAATTCTTTATATTTATTCATCATCCATTACCTCTCGTACTTTAATGGTTTTAAAATTATCTGAATTTAAAGATGAAAAAGGACCTACAATATTTCCTGTTATTGCATCAATATTTACAGAATATTCTCTCGGTTTAATCTCTTCTAATTTTCTACATTGTTTAAAATTCATATCCATCCCTTTATACTCTTCTGGTCCTGGGGATAATATAATAGAGGTAGGGAAAACCTTTGTTACTGTATGAATTACTGATACCACTACTGCTGAATCATAACATATTACTTTATCTCCAACCTTAAACTCATTTGTTTCAAATGCCGGCAATTCTTTATACTTTTTGCTCATTATATCCTCCCATCAAATACTACTATAACGGAGGGGAAAGGTGCATTATGTTTAGCATTTCCAAATTTAAGCCTTCCTTTTATAAATCTAATATCTGTAGATTTCATAATGTATTCATGCCAAGCTTTTGTATCAGTTCTAGAAGGAATTAAAAGCACTATCAGTTTATTTTTTAAAGACTCCTTATACGCTTTTTCTATCCATTTACTTAATTTAGAATAAGGTGGATTACAAAAAGTTCTTTCTCCCCATTCCATAGATAGTCCATCAAAATCAGCATTAAGGGGGCATGGATCATAATTAAAATCAAATTCATTATCTAATTTATCAAATACAGATCTAGGTGTACTCCAGTGATCTGTCAATGAGCTAAAGTGTATTTTATTCATTTTCCACCTCTTTTGCCAATATATAATTTGGATGATTTAAACCAAAATAAATAAGAAAATAATCAGACCATTTCATTCCTCTTATACATAGCTTAACAAAAAATTTAGTGATAGGCAACTTAAATGTTGCGAGTCTTAAAAAGGTAAGAAGCGCTCCGTCGGTTGCTAGTATAGCTTTACCATTAATAGTTTTGTATGTATGGTTAAATACGGATTCTATCATACATATCATTGGTATCCATAAAAATGGATAAGATATAAGCTTATATATTCCACCTAAACTATATAAATAAAAAATTATATCGCGAGGGTGTAAACGGTGTATGATGTCCAACTTGTGCATGTCCACATTTTTATGGTATTTTAAATCGTACAACTTTGATAAGCAAACTACAGCAGTCATATCATCATGTGAAAATGATTCTCCACTCGGTAACTCATTTACTGCGGTTAATAAAAAAGACATGATAGCCATATCTGCTTGCTCTTTAGTTAAAGCATCTGGTGTGTTAAATGCAAGAGCTGCATATTCAGCCGTATAAAGAATAGAGTTTCCGCCCCAAGGTTTCATAAGGTAGCGATGATCAAACGCTTCTTTAAATGTTTCGCGCATGTTTTCTCCGTTTTTAAATTCCCCATATTGTCTGAAGGGCTGTTTTCTGGAAAAGCAAATTCCCCGTATTGCCTGAAGAGGCTTTTTTAGGAATGCGCGACCTTCGTGATTTCAAGTAGTTAGACAGGGCGCATAATTTTCACCTAATTGAATAATTTTTAAAATTATATATAATGATAAGTTTTAAATTTATTCAATTACTAAATAAAGTCTATCATAATAATTTATAAATAAATAGGTTTAATTTCTATAAATTTTTTTAATTTATAAACATGTGAAATAATTAAAAAAAGTGTTGCTAAATAAAGTAGTAATTTGATAAGATGATTTTAAGGCGGTCAACAAAGACTAAACGCATAAGACCTATAGGGCGGAAAAGCTTGGTTAACCGTCTTACTTAACAAAGGGAGTATAAATGTTAAAAAGTCGAGAAATTAATTTAGATTTGATCACGGATATTGAAGTTGACGGCGTTGACACTAGGGACTATCCAGATTTTTGCGACGGTTACATTGCTAGTGCAACATGGTCGGATACATTGGAACCATTGACTGATGATGAGCTTGATGATTTAAATCAGTCTCATGGTCAATTTGTTTATGAGTGTATTTATGATAGTGTATTTTAATTTTTAACATTGGAGACAATTATGAAGAACCATTTTTATGTTACCGACTATAACTCTAACGGAACGACTGACCTTATAATTACTGATAGCGATCACCAAATAATTGGTACAATTGAAGAGGCACTTATAGGATCCATGGAAAATTCAGCGCTTGATAGTTTGGGCGGTTTGACTTGCACTTTTTATGGCGAGTCGATCGGTTATATTGATTATTCCGACGAAGAAGAAATGATTGAAGGCATTTTAAACGGAGAAGACTCTGATTTTCAAGCAGTGAGTCATGTTAGTAATAGTTTTGTTAAACAGTTTATAGCAGTGAGTTCGATTGATCCTGATGGAGAATTAGTTATTGATCGAATTAATGATATAGTGGGTTATAAACTACTAGATAAATAAAAATTATTGTATAATATTAATAGCTTGTATTATTTTTAAATTATGATAATATTAGTTATAGGGGGACAAAATGAATAAATTATCAGGGAATAGAGAGTGTAAAGTAGAAAATTTTGTATGGCATAATCTTAAAATGGTCCTATTAGTAATTGCATTATTGCATGCAGCAGCATACATACAATGATTATACTTGTAAGAATTTTCATACTTTTAATCTTACTAGCATTTTTTACAATTTTTATTATTAGTGCATTAACATTGGAGTAATTATGAATAATGAACAAATTGAGTATAACCACAAATTCGGCAACACTTTACGATTCCAAATACAGGCATTGAGAGCTAATTTTGCTAGGACTGGAGACCATTTATATTATGTTGCAGCTAACTTAAAGTTGAGAGAGTTGAGAGTTTTAATGAATAAATAAAACTACTACCATACTTATATCAAATTAAGACGCCTCGAATGGGGCGTTTTTTTTTTTGCAAGATTGACAAGGCTCGGCGTCTATGTGATTTCAATAGGTTAGCTCAGTCGCCGATGTTTTTACCGTATGTAATAAATGTGCAAGCCTTGCATAATTTACGATAAGTTTTTTCAGAGCGCACATTACACGTCATACACTCTTTAAGATTATCATTTACTACTTCCCTCACAATACCTCGTTGCTTGTCTAATAATTTTGAGTATATTTTCTGCGCATTAAATTTACTCTTACAAACTGATTTCAATACATACTTACCATTATCTTTCATTTCAACGTTCCAATACTTACTATTAATACGTCGTGAAATTCTACCATTATTCAATTCAATGACTTCTTTTTGTGTATTATCAAGAGGCTCAGGCACATCTTTAAACGCGTATAATGAGGATTCAGGTAGTATGCCAGCCTCAATCATCTCTTCAGTCCATTCAGATAGCTTTATCTGTGCTTCCATGAAGTCTGCGAAATACCCTAGGTGTATTTGCTTACCACTTAAATTCTTCTTTACTTGCCATTTTCCTAGCCTTTCAAAGTATGAAATGCCTGGGATTGACGACTTATTGTTTTTATATGTTTTTTTCATGCTTTTAGTTTATCATGTAATTTTGTTTATGTCAATGGAATGTAGTACTTAAGTTAGGTACTACGTTGTAATTTGTTGTGTATTGTAAGAAAATTAACGGGTTATGAATATTATGGAACGTAGTACTTGGTGTACTAAAAAAGATGCTGAAAAATTATTTTTTACATTCGTTTATATTTAATCTCGGAAAGTCTCAGATAATTGTCTAAACTATTAATATTATTATAAGAACCCTTTAATGCTGAAAAATTAGAAATATATATATAATAGTATAAGAATATTAAACGGGGAAGGTTTCGTAGGCATCAAGTACTACGTTGTATGTGATATGGTTGAAAGATGCGCGACCTTTAAAATGCCTCAGGATTGATTCAAATTTTACGTAGGTCGATGTATGGGTTGACGGCTAAAATGGTTTAAAAGGGCGTTTATTAAAGGCTGATGGAGTATTGGATGTTATTGAGCTATCAAAGGTTATCAAGTTATCAAAGTTTATTAAGCTATTAAGTTGTCAAGCTATTAAGTTGTCAAAATGAGTCACCTCTTCAAACACTCACTATCAATCACAAAATTCACAAGTATCACAAGCATCACAAGATTTTCCGACTTTAAACCTCTTCAAGTTGTTAAAATTAAAAAGAGGTGCCCCTTAAAATTGATGGGGGTGGTGATTAATATGGAGCGTTGGAAGTTGTTAGTTATCCTAACTCACTAATTTTTAACGGTTTCCCAACACCCTCCCCCCTTTAAGGCACCGAAATCACGTAAGGCTTCCAAGTGTTTGAAATAAAAGCCGTATTTTTTTTAAAAAAGAGAGCGGAGCGATGTTTTTTAAACCGAAGTTTAGACTGGACTAATTAGAAAAAGTGTGCTATATTAGGATATGGCAAAAGTAAAAACCAAACCAAACTTAAATTTACTGTTAAAAGATAGGGATGATCTAGGGATTGACATAGTCAACAGAATCATATATTTTACAGGTGAGATATCTTCTCTACAATCTTTGGAATTTTTGGATGCCAGGCTTACCTTGTTGGAAAAAGATGGGGATGATGAAATTATCATTAAAATTAATAGCCCTGGTGGCTGTATATATGAGTCGTCTGGAATGGCTGGAAGAATTACTAGTTCCCCATGTACTATAATAACTGATGTAACTGGGATAGCAATGTCAGGTGCGGTCAGCTTATTAGCGGTTGGAGATATTCGAAGGGTTTCGAAATTTGCATCAATTATGCATCACGAAGCTCGAACCCTGTTTATTGGAAGAACGGGGAAGCTTGAAAGGGATGTGGAAATTCTTAAACAGGAAGATCACCGGCGAATGCAGTTTTTAGCAGATTATACAAATAAGCCGGTTTCATGGTGGCACGAGATTTGCAAAAACGGGGATTACTATATTACACCTGAAGAGGCGTTGGCTATCGGGTTAGTGGACGAGGTGTATTAATGAAAGACAAGTATGCGCTACGTAGGGTCATGTTATTAAAGCTTAGTGAAGAAAAACAAGAGCTTAAGTATGTAATTAAAGGGTTGAATGAGAATTTGCAAAATCTGATAAAGAATGAGCAGACTATCCGACATGCTTCTAAAGAGGCAATTGATAAGTTGTTAGAGGACCCAAAATTTAAAGATGAGTATGATAAATTTGTTGAAAGTATGAAGGAGATAGAAGATGTTGAACGAAGAAAATCTGAAGAACGAAGTGAGCCATCTGATAGCTCAAGCGAACAATCTATTGATGAAGCTGAAGTTGTCGGGGGATGAGGTTCTTGAAGCTGCGGAGATTATGCAAAAATGTCATATAATTTTTAACTATATTAATCCGAAGGTGGAAGATGGCGCGCAAGAAAACGATAGGGAAATTGATGTTGGAGATGGAAGTTCTGTTGGATGAAATGATTGATCAACATGAGTTACAGTGCGGAGATATTATGAATTTGGTGTATGGACATTTAGTTAGTCATAGACCAGATGCTTTTGAAGAATATGTAGATGAGGGTACTGTCCCAAAATTCTACTATGGACCAAGTGATGAAAAGAAATAGTTATACGGATGAACAATTAGAGGCTGCAAAAACGTTGTATTTAGGATATAATACGCTTTCAAGTATTTCAGCAGATACCAAAATTTCGCGTGCAAGCTTACTGTACTATATTCCTAAATGGAGAGAAGAGCGAGAAAGTTTAAAGTCTGAGATTATAGATGCATTATCAGATTCCAAGAAAAATTTGATGTATAGTATTGCAAAAAATGGATTAGAGATATTGGGAAAATCTATGGAAGCTTTGAGTAAGAGCAACCGAGTTTTAACTGCCAAAGAAATGATTGGTATAACAAATATTATTGAAAGTTTAGATAAAATAACAAAGTTGGACGAAGGCAACCCAACTGAAATCTTAGCAGAAATTAGACCGGCAACCATAGTGGAAGTGCGGAAACTGTTAACAAACGATCCATTTTTAGAGGTTGAAGATGCGCAAGTTATTGATCCCCCTGTTACTAATTCTTAGTTTATCGTGCTCGGCAAATGTTGTTAAATTGACACCAGACAACCATTATTTTCTAAATGATAATGTAAACAAGTTTACTATGGTAATGGCGCTGTCTCAATTAGAAGCTATGGATAAAGCGTTGCCAGAAGGTGAACCATTATATTTAGTGTTAAAAACTCCTGGTGGGTCGGTTATAGCTGGTATGGAGTTTATTAGCGCAGTTAAACAATTATCGCGACCGGTAATTACTGTGACAATTCAATCTATATCTATGGGATTTCAAATAGTACAATCATTAGGAAAACGGTTGGTAATAGCTCACGGTATATTTATGACGCATCCTATCGTAGGAACGTGTAGAGGCAGACCAGTTCGAATTGAAAGTTGTTTAAACGGTTTAATTCAATTAGCTAATTCTATGGATGTAATAGCAGCAGATAGAATGAGCCTACCCCTAAAGATTTATCAAAAAAGATCGTCTGAAGAGTGGTGGTCAATTGGACCCGGAGCTATAGAAGACAGAATGGCTGATGAAATAACTGAAATTCGTTGTAATAAAGTTATGATGGATAAAGGCAGTTGTCCAAATTAGTATATCTAGAGAGCAACGACTCTATCTTCAAATTATTCAAGACCTACATAAAGACTGGAAACCACATAAAGGGCAGTTGGATGTAGGTCGTAAATTTTTTAAAGGCGGTATTAATACAGTTTTTTGTCAAAACGGACGTAAGTGGGGTAAAACTGAGTTTGCCATTTATATGTTGTGGCGACACGCGTTAATGAATCCTGGCTCTGCTTGTTACTACGTTACTCCAGAAATGGCACACGGTAGAAAATTAGTATGGACCGATCCGAGGTTAGCTGGATTTGGTGATAAGAAGTATGTAGCTGCTATAAATTCAAATGAAATGATTGTTAAACTTACTAATGGCAGCTTTATTCAAGTAATTGGATCTGAAAACTTTGCAGCCGCTAACGGGTTGCGACCTGCGTTCCTTGTATACGATGAGTTCTGCGAGTTTCATCCGAGGTTTCATGAAACTATGCAGCCTAACAGAATGGTATACAAGTGTCCGCTTGTTATTATTGGCACTCCTCCGATGCAAGACTCTAGAAATAAAGAGCAGTATATGGGGTATGCGGAGGAATGTAAGAATAGTGAGTCTGATATATGGATATGTCAAGACAGTTATTCAAACCCGTATATTGATAAGAAGGATTTAGATGCTGAA
>DATCZQ010000148.1:0-4983 GCA_036525815.1 Yeosuana sp.
CCCATAATTGCAGACAGAACTCCTATTAATATTTCTGTATCATTACAAAATATTAATGGAAATCCAAGCCGTACCGTTGAAAATCCAAGTTTATCTTCTGTTCGTACTGCAATCAATGAAATCCTTCAATCTGATGTTACAGGAGCCACTCCGGCTAATATTTCATTTACAGTCGAGGAAGTTCATAGCGAAGAACAGTTTAATCTAGCTGTTGGGGCCAACTATAAAACGCCCTTTACAAAGGTATCTGGAGCGTTTGACTTTAATAATGAATCTAAAAAAAGTAGAATTGTTGTTAAATTCCTTCAAATATATTATACACTTGATGTAGATCCTAAGGCTCAGCCAGAAGATTTTTTCAACACAAATCCTAATACTCAGATATTTGGTTCAGTATCTCCACTATATGTTTCGACTATTACTTATGGAAGAATGGCTCTATTCACATTTGAATCTGAATATTCCAGCACTGAAATGAAAGCAGCAATTAATGCAGCCTTTACAACTGGAATAAATGACGGGGAAATAAATGTGGAATCAGGGTATCAAAAAAGAATTGAAACATCAACTATGAAAGCAGTCATATTTGGAGGTGCCGGAAGTAGCGGTGTCAAAGCAATAAATGGTATTGAAGGTTTGAAGGAATATATATTAGAAGGTGGTGACTATTCTAAAGATTCTCCTGGCGCCCCATTATCATATAAAATGCGTTATCTAAAAGATAATTCGGTTGCTAAAATTATTTTATCATCTGAGTACAACGTTAGAAATTGCAGTGCTGCTTCAACTTATAAAATATTTCTAAAAGAAATAGATGGAACGAATGCTAAGGATGGAGATGGTTCAAATCCTGAATTATATGGTTGGATTAAGTACAATATAAACGGTAATTTAGAAACAGAAAAATATTTATGGAATGTTTCCGAGGGAAATGCTAAGACAGATTTGGTATTAACTTTTGATGAGACTAGTAGTATAAATGTAACTATTGAAGATCAAACAGATTATATTAAAATTTCTGGACACTTAAAGGAATATGACCCTACAATTTTTGATGCCAATGAAGATTTAGGCGAAAGTTCTATGAATATATATTTAGATGAATTAACAGAAGAAGATTATAACATTACTTTTTCTGGAGATGGACAATCTGCTACTGCGACCATCTCCATTTCTCCGGTTTTTTCCGAATCGAATTAAAAACATAATGCTAATGAATTACATTATTTAAACTTTTAGTAAACCCTTTAAATAGTAAAAAAATATAACATTGGTTATTTAATAATCCTCTGCGCCAAAAGCACAGAGGATTATCTTTTAAAAGCAAATTACAAATACCTAAAAGGTTAAAAACAAAATCTTGCTAATATCTCAAGGCGCATACCCTATTTAATTTTTATAAGTATTTTATTTCCTCTTCTTATTAAATCCGCAAAATCATTCTATAATCACGCTATGCTTATTTTTTCTATCCATGACCAATAGCCTTTTCAGTCAATCTTTACTGATATCAAAATAAACATACATTAATTATACATAGCATAACAGCTCAATCAAGATCATTAGAACCTATCAAACAAGCGAAAATAACTATCCAAGAAACCATGTGGGATATTCATATATTTAGTTACATTTGCGCGTCAAAAAAAATAAAATCTATATACATGAGAATGATTGAGTTTTTTAAAAAAACCCTTGTGTTTACACTATTCTTAATACCCGTCTGCTTATTTGCACAAAATGACTCCATTTTAAATGAGAAACTACCAGTGAACGCTGAAAAATTAGATTTGATTTTTAATTATTCATCAATCACTTTGTTTAATACCAATACAACAAAAGTGAGGGTTAACAATTATGGCGATGGAAAAATGAAGAAAAAGAGTGGTTCAGGATCCACTACAAAAGTGTTAGGTATTACCTATGTTGAATCCAAATTTAAATTCTTTATTGATTTTATCAACGCATTCAACGAATCTTCAAATGTAACAGGGACTAAAACAACCAGTAATGTTTTAGAAACTATAGAGGCGACTATTAGCACTAATTTAGAAACTTCCAGATCATGGAATCTGTATTTACGTATTGATAAACTTGAGTTTTTAAATATAGATACGGGCAGGCTTACTGATGGTGAACGCACCATTAAGCTCATCAGATCAAAAAGTAGCAGGTTTCAAAACATTGAGGAACTTAGTGAATTGAATCCGGAAACTCTTTTTTATGAATTTATAGAAGATGGGGTGTCCCTGGGTGCGGTGATATGTGAGGCTGGAAATACCATCTGGCTAAAGCCTGATCTAGACGCCACCACGAAATTGATTATATGTACGGCGATGTTATCCATTGCGAGTTAAGCTGTCTATAGCTTCCACTCCATTTTCCCATAAATAATCATTAGACCAGCTACTTAAGGTATCAAAGCAGCTATGTCATTTTCATCAGAAGTCGTTTTTAAACTCGTTTGACCATAAACGGCATTGACAATCTTATAAAGGTCAGGTATCACTGTTTTTGCAATTTTTGAATTACTATTTAAAAGCACACAGATTCCCAGATCGGCCTCCGGATAAACTGCAATTTCATTTCTATAATTATTTACACTGCCACCATGATGTAACATGGTTTTTCGTGCATCATTCTCCATAAAGTTATGGATTCGCCACCCAAAGCCATAATAAGAGCTTACATGCCCTGGCCAGCGTTGATAATATTTGCTGCTTCCTTTAATTTCTATAAATGGTTGAAAAGCTTGCTCTAAATCAGTTTTATCCATGATCTCCGGGCGATGTCCAAGTAATAAGCGCATCCATTTGGCCATATCAAGGGCACTGGCATTAATACCTCCAGCAGCAACAGCATTGTAATAATTATCGGTTAATTTTAAAGTTTTCCAACTCTTACCGCTTTTAGAATGTGGCTTCGCCACATTTTTCACCTTCTCTAAAGATTCATAATCCATAGAGATAGTAGTCATTTCCAAAGGTTTAAAAAATTTATTGTCCAATAAGGTCCTGATATCCTGATGGGTTGCTTTTTGCATCATCTCACCACTTAAAGCAAACATCGCGTTTTGATAGCTGTACATCTTACCTGGTTTACTAATAGGGCTTACTGCTTTAAAACGTTTCGCAATATCAGTTAATGATAATCCAGCCTCCACAAGATTGGTATAACTATGGTAAGGTGCTCCCGAAGTTTGTGATAAAATAGTGGCGAGTGTAATTTGATTCGTATTCGTGAGGTCCCCCAGCTTAAATTCAGTGATATAATCACTAACCTTATCTGTCCAATCCAAAACCCCTTCACTATTTAATTTGGCCGCCAAAACCCCTGCGAACCCTTTTGAAAGGGAGCCAAGTCGAAAGACGGTTTCTGCGTCAACTTGATCCTTAAATTTAATGTTCTTTTTACCAAATCCCTCAGAGATGACAATTGAATCTCCCATGACTATGCTCACTCCAGCACCCACAATATCCCCTGAAGCAATGGCTCTTTCAAAATAAGCAACAAGCGCCTCATTCAAGGCTTCCTGATGCGCTTTATGTATTGTGATCTCATTTTGATCGACTGTTGGTTTTTTAATTTTAACGGTCGAAATGGCTTTTCCATTGTCTTGTTCAGGAGCCGTTACAGCTCTGACAACACTTAAGGTAAGCACAACAAACGTAAAAAATAATAAAGTAGGTTTTATAAAGATTTTTAATCTCTGCATAAGCAAAATTGAAATTAGTTTTGGGTGTTCGGTTACGAATATAGGATGAAATACTGATATATCCGACAAAAAACGTATTTTTTTTAACGATGATTGCTTATTCGTATTTTAACATAAGATTTGTTTTAAACTTCTCATAAAACACCTAATATGATAACAAATAATAATTAAGTAAAATATTATATTTCAACTAATTTGAGAAACACTAATTATTATGCATTATAAATATCTCCAGAAGGGACATAGTGTAAAAACAAAGCTCAAGTTTAAAATAAACAATAGGTAAATCCTTTCTTTATAAAAATCTGTGCATAAATTCACTATTTTTAAAATCAAATGTTATTGGCCATAAATAGCATGCATTTTGTGTTCAAATGAAATCATAACCTACACCATTTAGCTTCAATCCTTAACAATAAGACTCATGAATTCAATAATTAGAAACATTTTAGCCCTTATTACCGGAATTATTATAGGTAGTATAGTCAACATGGGCATCATAACCATAAGCGATGCCATCATTCCTCCTCCAGAAGGGGCAGATATTTCTACGATGGAAGGATTAAAAGCCTCTCTGCATTTATTTAAACCTGTTAATTTTATATTCCCGTTTTTAGCACATGCCCTGGGCACTTTGGCAGGGGCCCTCTTAGCAGCATTCATAGCAACTAAGCATAAAATGAAATTTGCTTTAGGGATCGGTTTGTTTTTCCTGATAGGTGGTATTACAAACATCTTATTACTACCTTCGCCAACCTGGTTTACTGTTGTAGATCTTGTCGGCGCCTATATACCAATGGCTTGGCTTGGAGCAACACTTGTAAACAGAAAAACAAAAAAATAAACATGGTAAAAAAAATATTTTTCGTATGTCTGGGATTGATCCTGATCTTTATAATTTACTTATTAGTCAATACTTTTAATTTTAAATCAACACAATTAAATGAGGAGCCGGCCACTGTTTTTAAAATTAATAGGGCATCCATTGAGAACTTCTCCAATGCCATTAAAATTAAAACGGTATCACCAGAAAATGACATTGATTTTGACTCTTTGCAATTCCAGAATTTTGAATCATTTTTAATTAAAACTTATCCTTTAGTGGATTCCCTTTTAGAAAAGAAAACGTTTAATTCTTTTAGTTTTTTATATAAATGGGCCGGTACAGACCCCCGTTTAAAGCCCATTATATTAATGGCGCATCTTGATGTGGTGCCTGTTATAGAAGAAAACCTACCAGATTGGAAACACCCACCTTTTGGTGGCGA
>DATCZQ010000149.1:0-4717 GCA_036525815.1 Yeosuana sp.
AAAGCAAGTTACAAAAATGGTATTTTGAAAGTTGATCTTCTTAAAAAGAAAGAGGCTATTGAAAAAGAACATCCAAAAAAAGTGATTGAAGTTATTTAACTTCTTCTGAGGCAGAAAGTGAAAGGGTCAAAAGCTTCACTTTCTGCTTTTTTTAATCTTTAAAACTAATATGATGGAAACAAAACAAACAAAAGCTAAATATCAAGAATGGCTAAGCCCTGAAATTATACATAAAGCATCTATCAATTGGTTGTCTGAATTAAAATTTATTAAAGACGAGCAATTATTTTTTGATGATTTAATAAAAGCCTATACCCTACAACTTATAGATTCAAAACACTATAAAAAAAGCAAGGATATTATTGATAAATTAAGCGAACTGAAAAAAGACACCAAAACTATAATTGGTATTGTAGAAACCCATGAGCATGATCTTAAAATATTGGTAGATGGTGTAGACCAGCTAAAAGAAGAAGAAGCTTACAGAAAAGAGCATTTAAGACTCATCATTGATGTTAGTAGTTTTCTTGAAAAATATAGAGGTATAAAAAAACAAGTGTTTAAACTAATTAAAGGCATTATAAAAGAAGGAAAACAAAAACGATTACTTCCTTAGTAAGTTCGTTTAAAAAGTAACTTTTAATAAAAAACGAATGAAAACTTTAAAACTTTCAATAATAGTTATTGCAATGTTTTTAGCTTCCTGTGTGAGTCAAAAAAAATACAGTGATGTTGAAAATAGAGTGCAACTTGCTGAAAACAGAGCCCAGTTATGTGAAAATGATTTAAAATCAAAACAGAATGAACTTTTGGTGTTGAATGCAAATCTAGCGAATGAAGCAAATAAAGTGAATAAACTAGAAAAGCAAATCGATTATTTTAAAAGCACTAACACTAATTTACTAGACAGACTTTCAGACCTTTCTGTTGTAAGTAAAACGGGTGCTGAAAGTATCAAGCAATCTTTGGAAGCTTTAAATGAGCAAAATAAGTACATCAAGGATCTCACAACCTCGATGCAAAGAAAAGATTCATTAAATTTGGTACTTGTAATGAACTTAAAGAGATCATTAGATGATTTTGATGATGAGGATATTAATATAGAGGTTAAAAAGGGTGTGGTTTATGTTTCTATTTCTGACAGGATGCTTTTTAAATCCGGAAGTTATAAAATAAGTAATCGGGCAGAAGAAGTTATAGGAAAGATTGCAAAGATTATCAATGACCATAATGAATTGGATATTCTTGTTGAAGGCCATACAGATAACGTGCCTATTGCAACAGATTGTATTGATGATAATTGGGATCTGAGCGTAAAAAGGGCCACTTCAATTGTAAGGTTAATGCAAACAAAATTCGGCGTAAAACCAGAAAGGATGACTGCTGGCGGACGCTCTGAATATATACCAAAAGCAACCAATGAAACAACTGAAGGACGCGCTCTTAATCGTCGTACTGAAATCGTGATATTACCGAAACTTGATCAATTTTTTGAACTTTTGGAACCACCAAAAAACAGTGATTTATAATTTTTTAATTAAAATTAATTCACTACTGAATAACCATGTTTGTGAAGAAAATAAGATATAGAGTTGTTTTTTATTAATGTCATATTAAATTAAAGAAGAAAAGAGCCTTACAGACATGTAAGGCTCTTTTTATGGATTACATTTAATATTTTAATTTTTCAATATTTTCTTAGTTGTAAACTCCTTGTCAGAATAGATTTTAACAATGTAAATACCGTTAGGCAAACGACTTGTTTGAATGGCATTAAAATTGGTATATATTTCTTTTACCTTTTTTCCTAAAACAGAATATATTTCAACTTTTGTAAGTTCAATTTTGGAGTTAATAGTTAATACCTCTCTTACAGGGTTAGGGTAAAGGCTTATGGCTTTTTCTAAAAATGATTCTTTAATTCCAAGCGTTGAATTTGCATATCCGGGACTTCCATAGATATCATTTCCATTGTAATTTCCAACATAGGTACTGGAGGACTTCCAGTTTAATGGATCACTATTATCTGCTAAAGGGTCAATAAGCTCCATAGAATATCCTAAACCAGCAGCTTCTTCAGGCCATGGTGCACCTATCGAATAGGTTAGTGAATCTATTTTAGCACCTGAGTGGTGGTTGGTATTTACAATTATAATAGTTTCAGGTTCGTCATTGCTTAAGTTGGCTCCATGCCATTGGTAAGCAGGTACCCCAAAAAATCCTGTCACTGCCGCTGCATTTTTAGCAGTCACCCAATAAGAATCCGGTTGTAAGGTATATTCCGGCAATTTCCCACTTGTAATGCCGCCTTTTATCATAAGGCCTCCCAATTCTATGGGTGCATCAGTAATATTATATAATTCAATAAATTCAAGATTGTCGTTCTGTTCAACAGGCGGTTCGTCATACATAATTTCAGTAATAACTAATCCAGTGGTTAAAGGGTTATAAATAATGGTTGCAGTACTCGTGACCATAATATTCCCTGCAAGATCCTTAATGTTTGATATTGTGAGCGTATAATATTTACCAATATTTATGGGTGTCGATAAATTTAAAGTGACCAAGTCTGATTCAGTTTGAGTAATAGAGCCCACAGTCGGGACTTCGTTTAAAGTTATATTTTTATGTCCTGTTGAGGATCCAATTGAAAAAATATAGTTGGCCGGATCTAATGCTGATTCATCTACAGCTTCGCTAAATCGGATATTAATTTCATTGACATTCAAAATTTGAGGCTCTACGGCAACAGGAGGAAAGATGTCTTCAGGGGCTTCATATATGTATAAATCATCAATAAGAATCTTTGCCGCAGTTCCGGTTTTTGCGCCTGCTTTAGCCAGGAACTGTAACACGACATTGGGATTATTATTGGTATCGGTATGAAACGGAAATATGAATTCTTTATATGCCGTATCCATATTAGTAAATCCGCGATAATCTGTTCCCATAATAAATTTAGGGCCAAAAGTTAATCCTCCATCTAGAGATAGTTTTAAATAGAGCTTCACATGTTTCATAGCTCCTGTAGCAACGGTTGCGACCCAAAATTTAGATACTACATTTTTCATTTCTGTAAGATCAAGATTAACCTGGGCAGTAATTTCAACTTCCTCTTCATCTTGACCTTCTTCAACGACTGGCCATAATCCCAATGCAGAAGAACCACTTTTTACATTGGTTTTTTCTTGAAACATCCTAATGCCATCTACATAATTTCCTAACCAATTGTCAATAAAATAAACATTGGTGCCTTCTATAAAAGATTCGTTTTCAAAACTTTCAGTATAGGGAAACTGAGTTACTTGTCCAAAAACTTTTGTGAACAAGGAAAAGAAAATTAATACAAGTAATAAAGATAAAAATCGTTTCATAGTTTAAAAGCTTTAAAAATTAGTAAAAACCCCTAAATACATCTATATCATGAGATTATAGGGTTTTGTTCTATTATTGCTAAGCTAAATGTCTATGCTTATTTATGAAATGATATTCATCAATCATTGCTATGTGATTTTGAAAAATTATTTAAGTAGGTTATTGTTCTATTTAAATCTATATTCGCCACTTTTTAATTCTACTTGGGGTAGATTTGAAATATTTCAAAAGGAAGAATGCCCTTTTAAATTTGTAACTATTAATAAAATAAAATGAATCTAAATCTAATTTATATTGCTTTCACTTTGTGTTTTCTTTTTGTTGGTTGTAACCTTATGCATTCTCAAAACACCACTTCAGAAAAAGATGTTTTTTTAAAAAGAAATATAATTCACGGATCCTTGGCGCCTGATATAGCTTATAATGCTGTACATGTTTTTTATGATAGAATAGTGTATGAAAATAGTAATATAGCTGTTTTTGCAAGAGTAGGGTATGGTGGATGGTTTACACTGTTAGTAAATAGCGGCACAACATTAATGGGACAAGGTGGCGTTCTTTTTGGATCAGGAAAAGGAAGATTTGAAGTCGCTGTTGGAGCAGCGAAAATAAATCAAACACAATATTCTGAAAATCATGATAAAACGGATCCTGCTATTAATATAGGGTATAGAAGAAATGTGCCGGGTAAACATTTTCTTTTTAGAACAGGAATTGGTTATCCAGAAGGTATTTACTTCGGCGTTGGATACGCCCTTTAATAATATTATTAATTACTTATAAATAAAAAAGCCTTACTTATTTAGTAAGGCTTTGTGTTTAATAAATTATTTATTGTTACCTCTTCTTTTAAATAAAAAGTAACTGACAACCTTCTTGATCTGCTCTATTATAAAAATCACCTATAGTTAAGATACCATCTAGTTCATCAATTAGATCTTCTTTTTTCAAGTGGAACATGTCTACGGCTAATTTACAAGCCCATAACTTACAGCCAGAATCAGATAGAATTTCAAGAAATTCTCCGATTGGAGGCATGTCTAGTTTTTCCATTTCTTTTTTCATCATAGTGGTAGCTAATGCTTCCATACCAGGTAAACCACCTAACATAGTTGGTATATGCATTCCTGGGTTACCCACAGTGGCCACATGCAAATGTGCTAGTTTTTTCTTTTGTATAGCTTCCAATCCAAAAAAGGTGAAAAATATTTCCGATTCAATACCTTCCATTCTGGCGCCATTGGCCATCACAAAAGCGGCATAGGCATTTTCAATAGTCGCTTTTGAAAGAATGAAAAGCATTTTTTTAACTTTAGTACTCATAATCTTATGATTTTATATT
>DATCZQ010000150.1:0-17145 GCA_036525815.1 Yeosuana sp.
CTTAAAACTGTTAATGGATTCTGGCCTGAGTATAAAAGAGGTTCCTGAAAATGAGGTCACTCAGTTTATGAATTATCCAAATCCCTTTAGATCAGAAACCACCTTTTCATTTCACAGTACTTATGGAAATGCAGAAATTCAAATATATAATATTTTAGGACAATTAATTTTATCTGAAAAAATACCCAATGGACAAACTGAATACCAATGGACGCCAAAAGGACTGGCCATTGGTGTTTATTATGTCAAATTAACCTTAAACAATAAAGAAGTTGCCAATAGAAAAGTCCTCTTATCAAAATAAATATTTAATTTTAGTTTGTAGAAATTTTAAAATCCATTATGAATACCTTCCTGAAAATATTATTGCTTGCCATTACCTTTCAAATAAGTTATGCGCAAAACAACATTATCCCCAAGCCTGTAAATTTCAATTTAACAAAAGACCATTTTGAGATTAATAGTGGGGTAGTATTTGACATTCGGACCAAGGATAAAGAAGTCATTCATTATGCTAACCGTTTTGAAAACCTTTTAAAAGAAAAAGGCATACAGATTTCTCCTAAAACTAAAAAGAATAATGCGGGTTCCATCATTATCACTTTATTAGAAGCTATTAATGATGAATTAGGTACCGAAGGCTATCTTCTGGATATTAAAAAAGACAAAATACTATTAAGTGCCAATAAGGCTTCAGGAATTTTTAACGGATTACAATCCTTGAGACAATTATTCCCTTCTGAATTTGAAAAGAATGAACAGACTTTAACGTCATTAACTTTAAATGGTTGTGAAATTAAAGACTATCCACGATTTAAGTGGAGAGGCTTGCATCTTGATGTGAGCAGACATTTTTTTACGGTTGATGAAGTCAAAGCCTTTATTGATAAAATGTCTCAATATAAATTTAATGTTTTTCACTGGCATTTAACCGATGATGAAGGCTGGCGTATAGAAATAAAATCATTGCCAAAATTAACAGAAGTGGGTGCCTGGAGAGTGGAACGTTATGGTGATTTTGGAAAAGAAAGACCTTATCCTAAACCAGGTGAAAAGGCTACTTATGGTGGTTTTTACACTCAAGAAGAAATAAAGGACGTGGTTCAGTACGCCTTAGACCGAAATATAACGATTGTTCCTGAGATTGACATGCCAGGTCATAGTATGGCGGCACTTGCGGCATATCCAGAGCTTTCTACCAAACAAGAATCTAAATTTGTGAATCCAGGATCTAAATTTTCTGAATGGTATGGCAATGGTACCTTTAAGATGCTTATTGAAAATACCTTAAACCCAGCAGATGAACAGGTTTATGAATTTGTTGATAAAGTGTTTACCGAAGTCGCGCAATTATTCCCTGGAGATTTTATTCATATGGGTGGGGATGAATGTTATAAAGGTTTTTGGGAAGAAGATGAAAAGGTCCAGTTATTTATGAAAGAAAATAACCTGTCTAATAGTGAAGAACTCCAGAGTTATTTTGTAAAAAGAGTTGAAAAAATAATACAGTCAAAAGGCAAAAAATTAATAGGCTGGGATGAGATATTAGAAGGCGGCTTAGCCGAAGACGCCACGGTTATGAGCTGGCGCGGTATGAAAGGTGGCATAGAGGCTGCCAAATTAGGGCATCATGTGGTGATGACTCCAACAACCTATTCTTATTTGGATTATACACAAGGTGACCACAGTGTTGAAAATGTCATTTATAATGATTTAAGCTTGGAGACATGTTATCGTTTTGAACCTGTGCCTGAAAATACAGATCCAAAATATATTTTAGGTGGTCAGGGCAATGTTTGGACCGAAAAAATACCAACTATGCCTTTTGCTTTTTATATGACGTATCCCAGAGCATTTGCTTTATCAGAAACTTTATGGAGTCCAAAAGAATTAAAAAATTGGAATGATTTTATTCCAAGAGTTGAAGAGCATTTTACAAGATTTGATAATGCCCATCTCAACATTTCAAAAGCTGTTTTAGATCCCATTATAAACGTATATATAAAGGATGATCAGCTCCTATGTGAATTCAAAAATTCCATTCCAGATACAGAAATATTTTACACAATTAACAATACCTATCCTGTAAAGTTTGGTTTAAAATACAATGAACCATTTGTCATTCCAGAAGGCAATTTAAGTTTGCGAACTCAGACCTTTAGAAATGGCATGCCCATAGGAAGAGCTTTAAAAATTCACAGATCAGAACTGGTAAAAAGATCAGGTAAATAGCACGAAATCAAAGCGAAATGAGCTTCTATAAATTATTAAAAAATTATTCAGATATTTATAATGTATATTGATTCAAATTTAAACCAACCAATTAAATAACATTTTTAATATGAAACATGTACTAATCATTAGTGTTGCCTACTTTTTTATTAACTCGGGTTATGCGCAACATGATCATTCTCAGGCTAAAGATTCAAAAGAAATAAATCATGTACTGGCCTGCAGAAGTGGTGTAAACTTTGTAGATAATTTACCAATACCAAAGCTTATGAATGGTGTTGGCTCTTCTAATTTAAAAATTAATACGAGCTCTGAGATCACTCAAAAATATTTTAATCAAGGCGTCAGTCAGCTTCATTGCTTTTGGGACCTCGAGGCCTATCGCTCATTTAAAGAAGCCATAAAAAATGATTCAACGGCCGTTATGCCTTATTGGGGACTTCTCCATACTTTGGGTTTTATAAACAATGAAGAGTTTGATAAAGACAAGGAATTAGCCATCACTAAATTAAAAAGTTTAGTAGAAAAGGCCAATGGATTTGAAGCGATGTATGCAAAAGGTATTTTAGACATGGAAGAAACTAAAAACCCTAAAGGATACATTAAACAATTAGAAAACGTAGTACATCAATACCCGGATGATACCGATGCAAAACTATTTTTAGCCCTTTTCAATATGGCGGGTTATGATGAAGATATGAATCCTAAAGAAGGCATGATTTACAGTGAATATTTACTAAAAGATCTGCTTAAAACAAATCCTAAAAATCATGGTGTGCATCATTATTGGATTCATCAAATGGAAAATTGCTGTCCCGAAGAAGCCCTTGAAAGTGCCAACATACTTGAATCATTAGCTCCAGAATCGGGGCATATTGTTCATATGCCAGGACATATTTACTATAAAATTGGTGATTATAAAAAAGCGCATGATCAGTTTATTAAAGCTATGAAGGTAGATTCAACTTATATGTCAAATCAAAATATTACTGAAATTGATAATTGGAACTACATCCATAATCTTAATTACCTGCTTGCCAACTGCGCACAAGACGGTCGTTATAACGAAGGTCTCAAATATGCCCATCTGCTCGAAAACATGGTGTCCGTTGCTAGCAGAATTGATATGCATCGCGGCGCTTATTTTTATCAAGGGATCATTACACCAGCCATTATGGAAATGAGATTTGGATTTTGGGAAAAAGCTGTATCTAAATTTAACGCCATTGAAGACAAAGATTCATTATACGGGAAGCAGGCCATGGATTATAAAACGGCGTTCTCATATTTCTCGGCAGGTATGCTTGCACTTGAGAAAAACAATATTGATTCTGCAACCATAAATTTAGATAAATTGGATGCTCTTTTTTGGAGAAGTTCACAATTGGAAAATGAAAAAGACCGGCTTAATCCTAATTCTTTAAACACACTTAAAGTAGCTTCCGTAGAATTAGAAGGCAATATTTTAATTGCAAAAAAAGAATATGATAAAGGCATTGCAACACTTGTTAAAGCGGTTAAAATGGAAAAAGATTTAGGCTACTCAGAGCCTCCATATTATCCAAGGCCGGCTTTATTAAGCCTGGCCGAAGCCTATATTAAAAATAATGATTTTGTTAAAGCAGAAGCATGTTATCACCAAATGCTTGAAAAACACCCCAATAGTGCCATTGCAAATTGGAAACTCATGCAGTTATATAAACTAACGAATCAAAAAGACCTGCTCAAGTTAACTACCTCAAAATTTAAAGATGTCACGCAGTATGGAAATCGTGAGATTTTTAAATAATCAGAATAGGGGTTTTATAAAAACTTCTATTTTTTAGATTGAATAAGAGAACACAAAACACCGATTACATAATCAACTTCTTCCATAGTATTATAAATACTAAATGAAAACCTGATGGATGGCTTTTTCAAATCATCAGCACTCAATATTTCTGCCAGAACATGAGATGACTGCGTGCTGCCACTTTGACAAGCACTCCCTTTTGAACAGGCAATTCCTTTTAAATCTAAATGAAACAGCAACATAGCCGATTTTTCTGCAGAAACTGGTAAAACAACATTTACCAAAGTATATGTGCTTTTTGCCAAATCACCAGAACAACCGTTAAAATTAATATTTGGGATTTCCTGTTGCAGTCTATTTATAAAATGTTGTTTTAATCCTTGCACGTATAAGCGCTCAGTTTCAAGATTATTATACGCTAATCTTAACGCTTCTTCAATACCCACTATATTATGAACACATTCGGTCCCTGCTCTATAGCCTCGCTCCTGCTCTCCACCAAAAATCAAAGGTTTTATACCAGCATTTTTTCTGATAAAAACAAAACCAACACCTTTTGGTCCGTGAAACTTATGGGCGCTGGCCGCTAAAAAATCAATGGGTATTTCCTGCAAATCTAAGGTAAAATGCCCAACAGATTGCACCGTATCACTATGAAATAACACCCTATAAGATTTACATAAGTTTGCTACACGTTTTATGTCTAACACATTACCAATTTCATTATTAACATGCATCAAGCTCACTAAAGTCTTTTTTTCTGTATCCAATAATTTTTCTAAATGTGCATAATCAATTTGCCCCCTTTTATCAAGATTTACAAAACTTATTGAAATATTATATTCCTTTTGAAGTTGCTGGGCCGTATGCAAAATGGCATGATGCTCAATTTTAGATGTAATAATATGAGTCACTTTTAGATCTCTGACGGCGCTTCTTAAAACTAAATTATCTGCTTCAGTGCCACCAGAGGTAAATAATATTTCACCTGCAGACGCATTTAAATAGCCGGCTATTGTTTTTCTGGATTTTTCAATAAGGGCTTTTGAGGATCTGCCAAAACTATGAGATGAAGAGGCATTGCCATAATGATGCTTCATAACCTGCGTCATCAAGTCAATCACTTCCTCTCTAATAGGAGTAGTTGCAGCATTATCTAAATAAACCTGATTCATTATAAATTATTGAAAAGCAAAAATACTTGAAATAAAATTATTATCATTAAAGTACGTTATAAATAACAATTCCATTATTTTTGTCAAAATCCAAATCCAATGCGTCATTCTTTTTTAATTGTCATTATATTCAGTCTGTTATCAACCTTTTCATGCAATGATGGTGATATAATCACCATTTCACTTGATTTTGATGATACTTTTGAAAACTGTGGAGATTTAGTTTTTTACAATACAAAAAATGACCCGGCAGAATCATTATCGCTTCAAATAACATCACCAGCATTGACCATTAGTGATTTACTGCTAGTTGGTGATGATAATACGCTTATAACAACAAGAACTATAAACGGTACAGGCAATACTTTTAATTACAGGAGTTATGCTGCCCTGCCTTCTAATTTATTTTGCAATGATATTCCACCTTCAGATATCAACATCACAAATGATTATGAAAGTACCACAGGTACAGCAGTTATTACGACTATACTCACTGAAGACGATAACGATACGGTTTTGGCTGCTTTGGAAGATATCAATGGCAATGGAGATTTGAATGATGATGATACCGATGGTGATGGTATTCCTAACTATTTAGATAGTGATGATGATGGAGATAATATTCTTACTAGAGATGAAAAACCAGATCCTAATAAGGATAACTCCTTAAATGATGCACAAGATTCAGATGCTGATGGCATTCCTGATTATTTAGATAGTGATGATGATGGAGACGGCACCTTAACTCGTGATGAAGAAAATTACAGTCAGGACCAAAATCCTGCAAATGACGTAACGAATAGTGAAGTTGGAGCCGATTATTTAAATCCGGAAGTTAATTCAATGGTGCCTGCAACAGCTTATAGAGAACACAGCATATCTGAGACTTACGTTATTAGCATGGTTATTAATAACATCTCTTTACCTAATATATCTCAAGATGTGTTAAATTTTGGAACACTATCAAACAGTGCTTTATCTACTTCAAGAAAACTAACACCAGATTTTTAATCATTAGGACTTACATTTTGATAAATATAAACCTCTGTAGCCCCTAAGCCATATTTTTGATAATTGGCATCATAAAATTTGACATTATTATATCTTGCAAAAAGATAGTCAAGCTCAATTTTTAAAACACCTTCTCCGACACCATGAATAAAAACAACTTTTTGGATACGCTTTTGTATCGCAAAATCTAATTGCCGCTTAGCAGTCTCTAATTGTAAAGTGAGCATATCGTGGTTTGACATGCCTTTTGAAGAAGGGACCAACTGATGAATATGCAAATCAACTTCCATAGTTGGCTCATATCTGTCTTTAGTTCTTTTAACAGGTTTGTTTCTTCTAACCGGCTTTTCTTTTTCTGAAATAACCTCATTAGCATTTGAATTTGAAAACAGCTCCTGTTTAAAACCATTGCCATGTTTATTTAAAATAAGTTCATTTTCTTTAAAATCCAGAAGAAACCCTTCCTTTGTTTCAACAGAAATCACATTATCATTAATTTGTTTAATGATGCCAGACAAATCCTCATCCAAAACTAAAACAGCATCCCCTATCTTAAATACCATAATTAGTCGTGTTTAATAATATCATTATCATCTTCCTGATCCTTTTTACTTGGAATTGTTTTAGCAATTCTATAAACACCAATCATAAGTACTACAATGCCACCAATTAATATATATTGGTTTTGACCAATACCAGATTTGGCATACATGGCCACAATAGCTCCAATAAAAATGAGTAGATAGTTTAAGTATTTCATAATTAATTATAAGAAAAATTTCAGTCAACTAAATTACATGAAATAATAGATTAAAGGAAACAATTTTAATATCAAATAATTATATATACTCAATTCAAAAGAAGATTATAATTGCCCTTTAAAAAATTTTGAAATTTAAAACTCATTTTTAAAAAAAAATATTAAAGCTATTTTTATTATATTTAATCATCAGTAAATGAAATATATAACCTTATGGAAACAAGACCAACAAGACCCAACAGCTATTTAGCATTAGCCATTATTAGCACCATATTATGTTGTTTACCTGCTGGAATTGTAAGCATCATTTACTCAACCAAGGTAAATAGCCTTTATGAAGATGGTAAATATGATGAAGCTCTAAGTGCCTCAAGAAATGCGAAAACCTGGGGAATAGTGTCTGTTGTCATTGCCTTGTTTGGATGGGTTTTTTATGTGCTATTTTTTGGATTAGCTCTTTTTGGAATTGCAGCCCTTGAACATTAAACTTAAACCCGTCTTATATTTCATTTTTGCTGCACTTACGTTTGCGTTAGCCTATTTTTATTTTAATTATAATCCCAGCGTATTAAGTGTTTTTCCAAAATGCCCTTTTTACTCAATTACTGGGTTTTATTGTCCGGGTTGTGGAAGCCAGAGAGCTGTTCATCAATTTCTTCATGGACATATTTTAGAAGGACTCAAACACAACTTTTTGATTTTAATTCTGGTAACCGTTTTAATTTATGATGGCATGCTATTTCTGTTAAATCATTTTACAAAAAAAACTTTTAATAATTTGTTACATCAATCTAGAATTACCAAGCTAATTTTAATTTTAATCTTGTTGTTTTGGTTTTTTAGAAATATAAATTTTTATCCTTTTACTATATTAGCACCATAAATAAAAGTGAATGTCAGGATTAGAAGATTTTATGTTGCCCTGTTTAAACAAAACCCTTTTTGGTGTGGAATGTCCTGGATGTGGAATACAGAGATCGATTTCACTACTAATTCATGGCGAATTTATTGCGGCTTATAAAACATACCCGGCCATTTATGCACTAATACTTTTATTCTTATTTACAGGTTTAAATTTTTTCTTTAAATTTAAAAATTCAAACAAAATAATAAATGGTCTGGCCATTATATCCATCTTAATAATCTTAATTAATTTTGTCTATAAACTAACTTTTTAAAAATTGAACATGGAAACACAAAAACTCAATCCAACGGTCGTCTATATTTTGGCAATTTTTGGTTTATTATGCTGTTGCTTTGGAGGCTTTGGGTTTATACTCTCTGGTATTGCCTTTTTCATTGCAAACAGTAAATTAAATGAAACTGAGGCTAATCCAGAAAATTTTGATCCTCAAAGTATGAAAGCTATGCATACGGCTAAAACAGTTGCCTTAGCTATTTTAATTATAAATATATTATATCTTATCTATACTTTGTATAGAATTTACACCATTGGATGGGATGAACTTATGGAACAATCCACCATAATGATGGAACAATGGCAGCAAACCTAAGATAGATAGAACTCATAAAAAAAAGCGACCTAGAAAGGTCGCTTTTTTTTATTTTATATTTTATTTTTCAAACTGCTTTAGCGTTTTTATAATAATAGAAACACAATCCAATAATTGTTCTTCAGTCATTACTAAAGGTGGCGCAAATCGAATAATATTACCATGTGTTGGTTTGGCCAATAAACCATTGTCACGCAAGGCTAAACAAATATTCCAGGCAGTGTCACTCTCTTCATCATCATTAATGACAATGGCATTAAGCAATCCTTTACCTCTTACCAATTTAGCAATAGAACTGGTTTCTATATATTTTTGCAATTCGCTTCTAAATAAATTCCCAAGATAAAACGCATTTTCAGCTAATTTTTCATCTCTCACCACTTCAAGAGCAGCAATAGCAACAGCCGCCGCTACTGGATTACCACCAAATGTACTACCATGATTTCCTGGTTTTATAACATTCATTATAGCATCATTAGCTAACACAGCTGATACAGGGTAAACACCACCACTAATGGCTTTTCCTAAGATAAGAATATCAGGTTTTACTTCCGGAGTACCTGAACAATTCTTGTTCTCACAGGTGCAGTTACCGCAAGTGGCTAATAAACGACCTGTTCTGGCAATACCTGTCTGTACCTCATCGGCAATAAATAAGACATTATATTGTTTGCACAAGGCTTTTGCTTTCGCTAAATAATCATCACTAGGAACATACACCCCAGCTTCACCCTGAATTGGTTCTACTAAAAATCCGGCAACGTTGGCATTATTTTTTAAAGCAGTTTCTAAGGCTACTAAATTGTTATATTCAATTTTTATAAAACCATTAGTAAAGGGCCCAAAATGTTCGCGAGCTACCGGATCATTTGAAAATGAAATGATAGTAGTCGTTCTCCCATGAAAATTGTTTTCACAGACAATAATTTCAGCCTTGTTTTCTTCTACCCCTTTAACTTCATAAGCCCATTTTCTACATAGTTTTAAAGCAGTCTCAACAGCTTCGGCACCCGTATTCATGGGTAATAACTTATCAAACCCAAAAAACTCACAGGCAAATTTTTCATATTTACCCAGCATGTCATTATAAAAAGCTCTTGAAGTAAGAGTAAGTGTTTTTGATTGATTAACTAAGGCATTTACAATTTTAGGGTGACAATGCCCCTGGTTTACAGCGGAATAGGCTGATAAAAAATCATAGTATTGTTTTCCGTTTACATCCCAGACATACACGCCTTCTCCTTTTGTAAGGACCACAGGAAGTGGGTGATAATTATGAGCACCATACTTGTTTTCTAACTCGATTGCTTGCTGAGATGTCATTTGTTCTAAAACAGCCATTTTAATTTATATTTAATTAATAAAATAACCATTCCTACTCTACCTTTATCCTTTCGAAGAATCGAAAATTCAGCGTGGGAGAGAAATCATCCTAAATAGGGGTGCAAGTTACTAAATATTAGTTGCTTCATAAAATGTTATTCCGATATTCTTCCAGAAAGAGATAGCAACTGTAACTCTAGTCGTTTTAACTCTCTTAACAGCGCGTTTTTATCCATTTGTAACCAAGCAAAAAGCTTCAACATGCTTAGTGCCATTAAAAACATAAGGCCTCCTATCCCCCATTTTATAAGATCATTTGTTTGGTCTGTACCAAAAAACATGATCATACAATACACAAACAATGCAAAGAATATGAAGGTCATAAAATTCATGACATACATAAGCCATTTATTCTTGCCATGAAATAAACCAGTGAGCATTTGTAAAACATTTTGCTCCTCTAA
Organism: Yeosuana sp.; assembly: GCA_036525815.1. Lineage (GTDB taxonomy): Bacteria > Bacteroidota > Bacteroidia > Flavobacteriales > Flavobacteriaceae > Yeosuana. The sequence goes on from DATCZQ010000150.1 coordinate 10,272, forward strand.
ATCTTCATAGAATTTTGCTTCTTCTTTACTTAAAGTTTCTTTGATCAATTTGTCAATATCTTCCATATTATTTTTCATGAGTTCTATTTTTAAGTGTTTGTTTTAATGATTCTCGCGCATTGAATAATCTTGATTTTACTGTCCCTGTTGATAGGTTTAAAAGCTTACTGATTTCTTTTAATGAATAACTTTCTAAGTAAAATAAACGAATAACGGCCTGTTGGTTAATTGGCAAAGCCTTGATTGCTTTCAACAGGTGTTTTTCTAAAGATTCCCTAAAATCCTTATCCTCCATTTCACCTTCTTGCTGATGGATATATTCTTCTTTTATTTTTTCAACTTTTTTAATATTTATAAGAACATCTAAAGATTTTCTGTAAACAATTCTGGAAATCCAACCACCAAAGCTATTGGGCTCTTTCAAGTTATTAATATTAAGAATCACTATTTTCCAACATTCCTGAGCAACATCCTTTGATAAATCGGCATCTTTTAATATCCAAAAAGCCTTTTCGCACAATATTTTATGCCAACGCTGAACTAACAAAACAAGCGCCTGTTTATTCCCAGATTGAAAATCTACAACTAAAAAACGATCAGGTTTAAACTCAGGGTTATTCATAATATTCTTTCAGGGTTCTATATTAATGACCTAAGAATCACAAAAAGGTTCATTTTATTTTTAATAAAAGCACAAAACTCTTAAAGTTAATCGAAATAAAGTGATTTTTATTTACCGCTATTATTATTTTTGCAGCATGTCAAATAGAACAAAAAAACAAATCTTCACTAATATTGAAGTTTTAGACGCCGGCGCTAAAGGAAAAACTATTGCAAAAGCACCTGACGGCAAAGTTATTTTATTGCCAAACGCGGTTCCGGGAGATGTTGTGGATATACAAACGTTTAAAAAGCGCAAAGCATACTATGAAGGTAAGGCTATTACTTTTCACAAACTGTCTGACAAAAGAACTCAGCCGGCTTGTGAACATTTTGGTGTTTGTGGTGGCTGTAAATGGCAGGACATGGCTTATGAACACCAACTTGCGTACAAGCAAAATGAAGTAGTCAATAACCTAAGGAGAATTGGACATATTGAATTACCTGATGTTACGCCTATTTTAGGTTGTGAAAAACAGTATTTCTATAGAAATAAAATGGAATTTTCTTTTAGTGACTCACGCTGGTTAACCTTAGAAGAAGTAAAATCTGATAAAGATTTAGGAGATAAAAATGCCTTAGGATTTCACATCCCCGGGATGTGGGACAAAATCCTGGATATAAAAAAATGTCATTTACAAGAAGATCCATCTAATGCAATCAGAAATGCCGTTAGGCAATTTGCTTTAGATAACCATCTTGAATTTTTCAATACAAGAAATCAATCTGGCTTCTTGCGGACTATGATGATTCGTACTTCAAGTACTGGAGACCTTATGGTGATGATTCAATTTTTTAAAGAAGATCAAGAAAACAGAGAATTGTTGTTGGATTTTATTGGGACCCGTTTCCCTGAAATAAGCTCTTTGCAATATGTTATTAATGAGAAGGCGAATGACACTATTTATGATCAGGAAGTGATTTGTTATAAAGGCAAAGACCATATTTTTGAAGAAATGGAAGGCCTAAAATTTAAAATAAATGCCAAATCCTTTTACCAAACCAATTCTGGTCAAGCTTATCAACTCTACAAAATAGCCAGAGACTTTGCCGGTTTAACAGGTAACGAACTGGTATATGATTTATATACTGGTACTGGCACTATTGCCCAATTTATAGCAAAACAGGCTAAAAAAGTGATTGGTGTTGAAGCGGTACCTGATGCCATTATCGCGGCTAAAGAAAATGCACAATTAAATGATATTCATAACGTTGAATTCTTTGTAGGTGATATGAAGCATGTTTTTAATGCTAGTTTTATTGGAAAGCATGGTAAGCCAGATGTTATCATTACAGATCCACCTCGTGACGGTATGCATAAAGATGTGGTGCAGCAAATACTAAATATCGCACCTGAAAAAGTAGTATATGTAAGTTGTAATAGTGCCACCCAAGCCAGAGATTTAGCCCTAATGGATGAGCAATATAAAGTAACTAAAGTACAGGCAGTAGATATGTTTCCGCAGACATTTCATGTTGAAAATGTTGTACTTTTGGAAAAACGGTCTTAATGGCCTATTTAATATAGGAGTTTGAATAGTATATGAAACATTATAAAATATTAGCCTTATTTTTTGGTATTATTACCATATTCTCAATGGGTTGTGAACCTGACGATATTTGTCCGGAAAGTACTCCAACCACGCCCAGTTTAATCATACGCTTTTATGATATCTTGAATCAAGACAGTAAAAAGAATGTATTTAATTTAAAAGTTCAAGGCGTGGGTAACGACAATCCGTTAACAGATTATAATGTAGTTACTAAAGACTCTATTGTATTGCCATTAAAAACAGATGCCAACACCACGCAGTATTCACTGCATAAAGAGTATTCTAATACAGATAATATCATTGGTGGTAATGAAGATTTTATTACCATCAATTACAGTACTGAGCAAGTGTATGTATCAAGGGCTTGTGGTTACAAAACCATATTTAAAAACGTCACCTTAACCATCAATAATGATGGTGATAACTGGATACAATCAAAAGAATCAATTAACGATAACCAATCTGTAGAAGATGAAAAAGCAGCGCATTTTAAGTTATTTCATTAGCCTTTTTTCTTTTTTGCTGCTTGGTGTATCCCTTCATGCACAAAATGACAGCATTACAACTACGGTTAATGATTCTATAAAAATAAAACTTAAATACGGACTTCGGATTGGCGGTGACGTTGGAAAACTGATTCGCTCTTTTACTGATGACGACTATAGCGGTTTTGAAGTCAATGCCGATTACAGGATAAAAAAGGCTCTATATATTGCTGGAGAGCTTGGGATTGAAGAAAAAACCACCATAACTGATTATTTAGATGTCACAACCAGTGGCACTTATTTAAAAGCTGGAGTTGATTATAATATGTATAAAAACTGGCTGGATATGGATAATATGATCTATTCAGGATTCCGGGTTGGTGCTGCAGCATTTAGCCAAAATTTAAACAGTTTAGCAGTTTACAATACAGACCAGTATTGGGCGCCTCAATATGCTTCTGCTGAGTCTCAGAAATTTAATGATTTAACAGCGGTTTGGGTGGAATTAATTATAGGTATAAAAGTAGAATTATTTAATAACCTCTATTTAGGTTTAAACGCACAACTTAAAGGATTAGTGACAGAAACAATTCCTAACAATTTTGCAAATATTTATATCCCAGGATTTAATAAAACCTATGATAGTAGCAAAATAGGCGCAGGTTATGGCTATTCTATTTCTTACTTAATACCTCTTTACAAGAAAGATAAAAATTAACCTTTAGCTTTTTAGTAAGATGAATCTTATTTTTTTGCGTTTTTCTGTTTTGTTAGCAATCAAAATAAATTATTGCTAATTAAGTACTTATGCGTCATTATTATTATTTTAATTTTTTATAAATTAGCGTTTTTACATAAAAAAAACCAATTTAAAATAACTAAAACCAACCAACCAGATGAATTCTCATAAAACAGAACGTCTTCATGCATTAGATTCTTTAAGAGCCATCATGATGATGTTAGGCATCGTATTACATTCTTCAAACACCTATGTTTTGGCTGATTATGGGGCTTCATGGCCTCTAAAAGATCCAATAAGCACCGCTGGTTATATGGATTGGATTTCAAGTTTTGTGCATGCCTTTAGAATGCCCATATTTTTTGTGGTGGCAGGTTTTTTTGCTTCACTCCTGTTTCATGAACGTTCTTCAACAAAAATGATAAAAAATAGAGTCCATCGTATTCTTTTACCATTCCTTGTGTTTGTGGTGTTATTATGGCCACTGGTTGGGATTGCCTTTGGCTATTCTAATATTGTGTTTGCAGAAGGAAGTAATCCGCTGGCAACCGCTTCAGAACGTTTTTCTAATGTACTTGCTTTTATTCCAGAACGCACCATGCATTTATGGTTTTTATATTATTTGGTTTTATATTCTATAACCTCTTTTATTGTTGGATTGATTTTTAAACAACTCCCATGGTTTACTAATAAATCAAGTCAGTTGTTCAGTATTATTATTCAAAAACCCCTCTTTAAATTACTGGTTTTTTCTGCAATCACTCTTTGTATTTTAATGATCATGAATCGTTCTTGGGTAGCCACCTCCCTAAGTTTTATACCAGATCTAAACACTTTTATTTTTTATGCCTTTTTCTACTTCTTTGGATGGATTTTATTTAAATCAAAATCCTATTTAAGTAGTTTTATGACCTATGACTGGGCTTTTACTATCTTAGGACTTGCCATGTTCACTGTTTATTTTTTAATGGATACTTCCTCTCTCCCGCTACAGGTAATTATGATCATAAAATCAATAAATGTGTGGCTATTTATTTTTGGCTTTACAGGACTTTTCATTCGTTATGCCAGTAACCATTCTGCTGTTATGCGTTATGTTTCAGATTCTTCTTATTGGGTGTATTTATTACATTTACCCTTGACTGCCCTTATACCAGGTTTAATTTCTGAATGGTCTATGCCTGCTCTTTTCAAGTTTTTTATAGTCATGTCAGGAACCGCATTGGTTTGCTTTGTTACTTATCATTATTTTGTAAGGGCCACTTTTGTAGGGGCGTTTTTAAACGGTAGAAAATATACTAAAAAATTAACGGATATTAAATCACCTATCGTGGTTGCCCATGTTACAAATTAATGCTTAAACCTTAATAAATACCTAAAGGACGTTTGCTTCTTTTGTCTTTACATGCTAACTTAGCTTCAACATGCTGAAGTTATTTCGGCATGCTCTAATATTAATCATTAATAACAACATTATAGGGTTGTTTGCACACAAAATAATATGAAACGACTTTTAGGATTAACCTTTTTCTTGTTTATTATTCTAATAAACTTTGGATATTCACAATCCAAAACAACCATTGAATTAAAAGATAACTGGTATTACCTTAACGGAGAAAAATACTTTATCAAAGCCATTGGTTATGAAATAGGGGCACGTCCCGGGCAGCACCCCTATGAGGATGCCAAAAAAGATGAGCTGGAATTAATGGAATTTGATCTGGAAAAAATAAAAGAAGGTGGCTATAATACCATTAGAACCTGGAGTCAGTATTCAGACGCTCAATTACAACTTGTACAAAAGTCGGGACTAAAACTTATCATGGGATTGAATATCAGACCCGAAGAAGATTACGGTGACCCACAATTTATAAAAGAAAGTGAAACAGAGATAAAAAGAGTGATGCAATACGCTAAAAAATATGATTGCATCATAACCTATCTCGTCATTAACGAACCTCAAACTGACCACATTCACAGTGTTACGGGCAAGGCCTTTGTAAACCTCATGAAAACCCTCATAGATGTCATCCACAAAGGACATCCAGGCATTCCTGTTACCCTTTCTGCAAATGCCATGATTAGTGATTACATGGATGAAAGTTTTTTTGATGTGTATGCCTACAATTGTTATGACCATAATGAAGCCCAAACAGCTACCATGGGATTTAAAGATTATATTAAGGGTTTGAACGAATTAAACGGATTGGATAAACCCTTTATTACCACTGAATTCGGGTATTCTGTATCACCTTTTGGTGGTAATGGCCAGTATGGTTCTAATACCTTAAAACAACAAAGTGATGGTCTCATATCCAATTACAGAGACCTTATAGATGCTGGTGCAGTAGGCATGTGCCCTTTCTATTATGCTGATGGCTGGTGGAAAGGTGGCAATAAAAGTGACCATAGTTTAAATCAGCCTGAAGAATGGTTTGGTTTCTGGGGTTATAGTGATTTGAATGACCAATATGGTTCACCAAGACCTGTCTGGTTTGCTATGAGAGATTATATGAAAGGCTTGATTATCAGTCCAAAAAACAATTCTATTCATACTCAAACCAAACTCCCTTTAGAGTTATATAACAACAAGGAGGTAAAAAAAGTAGTGGTAAAATTTCGGGATAAAGTGGTTTATAGTAAAGGCATAGCAAAAGAAGGTTATTTTGCTGATAGCTTTACTATTAATCCAGATGGTATAGAAGATATGGAACTGGCTTTTGAATTTTACAATAAAGACAACCAGATTATTAAACATGAATCCATCAATATACTAGCGTCCAATGGCCCTTTTGAATTACCAAAATTAACCATTGAAGTGACACCTGATAAAGACTTAAATGATGGCAAAATTGCAAGTCTTAAAACTAAAATAAAGACTACTAATCATTTTAAACTGGTGGGTGATTTGAAGGTAAATTATAATACCCATTTAGGATGGGAAGTGGGTCCACAGGTATCTGTTTCTGTTCAGGACCAGTTGGATAAAAAAATAATTACTTCAGAAAATTTCTTTCATATTCCCGATAATTGCTGGGTTGTAAACGCCTCTGCAGGCATTTCAGTTCAGTATGGAAAGTTTATTTTTAAAATCCACGACCAAAAAATAATTTACAGAGGGGATTGGGCCCATGAAGTGGGGAGAAAATAAACGAGCGTTTATCCGCCTTGTAATTTATCAGCACCTTCCAATAAACCAACCAGTTCCTGAGGGTTATGAATTAAAATAGGTATATGTTGTGGACAAATGTAAAACTCACTATCCTTATGATAAAATTTAGTCACAGGTGTTTCCTGTGACGATTTCTTACAAACTAAACACGTTTTTTCTGCACTCATAAGATGATTATTTAAAACTAGAACAAAGGTATTTTATATTTTATTCATAAAAACTAATATTGGTCATACTTTAAAGTTTTTATTGTAAAACAAATAGT
>DATCZQ010000151.1:0-12689 GCA_036525815.1 Yeosuana sp.
AATTGGAGAATCACCATAAAGGGAATCACTAATTGAATAAACACTGTTTCCGTCAGCATCTGTAGATGTTATTTTGTTAAAATAAGGAATTGTTAAAACCACCGAATCGATAATTGGGTTAGTACCAAAATTTGGACTAAATTGAGTAGGAGTCATTTGAGTAATGATACTTGCAGTCGTTTGACCATAAATAGGATCATTAAAAACACCTAATAAATTGGCACTTAAATTATTTATTTTAAGAGAATCAAGTTTTTTATTGTATGATGTAATAGGTAATGGGTAACTACCAGTATTAAAATTTTTAAGACCTATAACGTCACTTTCTATAGAGGTGAAGTCTTGGTCACATGCAACAATGGCCAATACAGTAAAAAGTAAAAAACCAGCAAACTTAAGGGCTTTAAATGTTTTTTTCATAGCTTATTTGGAAGGGAAATAGGTTAACTTAATACTTTAGAATTTAAAAATTCCGTGTATGCTTCACCAAATTCATCTTTATACTTATACTCTAAAATCGGTTTGTTTGAATCTTTTAAATACGTTTCTAGATCCTTTGGAATACTTTCAGAGCCAACAATCAACGCGTCTGAATGGTTAATAGCAATTTTCATTAAGTTTATATATGAAGGAACTTCCAAAACTTTAATTTGGTTTTCATCAATATTATCAAATTTAATTTTGTTTAACATATCCATATTTAAAGTTTCGTCAAAACTTTGATCATAAATGGAGGTCACTATTTTGCTCTCACTAAATAATGGCTCGTCTTTATAATATTCTTTTAGGTAAAGTGGCAATAATGATGCCAGCCAACCATGAACATGGATGATGTCTGGCGACCAATTTAATTTTTTAACAGTTTCTATAACACCTTTTGCAAAAAATATAGCACGTTCATCGTTATCCGGAAATAAATTCCCGTTTTCATCTGTTAAAGTTGCTTTTCTCTTAAAATATTCATCATTATCAATAAAATAAACCTGAATACGTTCTTTAGGGATAGATGCTACTTTAATAATAAGAGGCATGTCTAAATCATTTATTACCAGGTTTATTCCAGATAGTCTGATTACTTCATGCAATTGATGTCTTCTCTCATTAATATTTCCGTATCTGGGCATGAATATTCTTATCTGTCCGCCTTGCTGATTTACTAATCTAGGCGCTTCAAATGACATTGAAGAAATTTCAGTTTCAGGTAAATAAGGCACTACTTCAGATGATACATACAATATCCTCTTATCTTTCATATATTCGTTTTTGGTGTTTTTTAATGGTTTATGTTACTGGAAATTCTATTATTTACAATGAAAAAATTGAAGTGACCACCTATCATAAATTAGCTTCTTTTTGAAAATTCAGAATAAAAAACACGCAAAAGTACAAAAATTTATGCAGATTGATTGTAAAATCTTAAGTTTGCACCCGTTAATTTTTTATTAAAAAGTGAGGATTTTTTCAAATAAAGAGCAAATTACAGAGGTTGTTGACGTATTTAAAGCGCAACGACTCACTATTGGTTTCGTGCCGACAATGGGAGCATTACATAAAGGCCATTTGGCTTTAGTTGAAAAGGCATTGGCTAATAATGATAGGGTCATTGTTAGTGTCTTTGTCAATCCCACACAGTTTAATAATATTGAGGATCTTGAAAAATACCCAAGAACTATAGAAAATGATATGGCTCTTTTAGAATCAATTTCTAAGGATATTTTGGTTTTTGTTCCTTCTGTTGAGGTAATGTATGAAGGTAATACAACTTCCCAGCATTTTGATTTTGATGGGCTTGAATATGAAATGGAAGGCAAATTTAGGCAAGGCCATTTTAATGGCGTAGGTACGGTTGTAAAACGATTGTTTGAAATTGTAAAACCTGATAACGCCTATTTTGGTGAAAAGGATTTTCAGCAATTGCAAATAATCAAAAAGCTGGTAAGCAAGTATAATCTTCCTGTTAATGTTGTGGGTTGTAAAATACATAGAGAAAGCAATGGTCTTGCCATGAGTTCCCGCAACACCCGTTTAACAGACCTTCAAAAAAAGGAAGCACCGTTTATTTATAAAACTTTAAAGGCTGCCAAAATTCTTTTTGGCACAAAAAGTGCTGATGAAGTATCTAAATGGGTAGCAAAACAATTTGAAAATAACCACGTTTTAAAATTGGAATATTTCAATATTTCTGAAGTTGGTTCTTTAAAAGAGATTAAAAGAAAGTCGAAAAACAATAAATACAGAGCATTTATAGCGGTATATGCTGGTGAAATTAGACTAATAGATAATATCGCATTAAATTAATTATCTTTGCCACATGCAAATTCAAGTAGTAAAATCGAAGATTCACAGGGTAAAATGTACTGGAGCAGACCTTAATTATATAGGAAGCATAACTATTGACGAAGATTTAATGGAGGCGGCCAATATTATTCAAGGAGAAAAAGTTCAGATTGTTAACAATGACAATGGCGAACGCTTAGACACTTATGTCATTCCTGGCCCGCGAAATAGTGGAGAAATTACTCTAAACGGCGCAGCTGCAAGAAAAGTGGCCGTTGGAGATACTTTAATATTGATAACCTATGCTTTTATGGATATTGAAGAAGCAAAAACATTCAAACCTTCTTTGGTTTTTCCAGATGAAGCTACCAATCTTTTAAAATAAACTTTTGTCTAAAAATTTAAAAATATTTCTAAAGATTATACTCCCATTATCATTGGGAGTTTTTTTGGTCTGGTACTCCCTGTCAAAAGTTTCTTTAGATGAGTTATATGTCTATTTAAAAAAAGCAGATTATAAATGGATAATCATAGGATTGATTTTTGGATTATTGAGTCATCTGTCAAGGGCCTATCGTTGGTTGTTTATGTTGGAGCCATTGGGTTATAAAATTAAATTCGGAAATAGTTTTATGGCAGTATTCGCAGGCTATTTAATAAATTTTACTATTCCAAGAGCAGGTGAAGTTGCAAGAGCATCCATTTTGTCAAATTACGAAAAAGTACCTTTCGAAAAAGGATTTGGCACTATTGTTTCTGAACGAATTGCTGATTTAATTCTTATGGCGGGTATTATTTTTATAACCCTTTTTCTGCAGTTTGATTTTATTTATAGCTTTTTGATAGCCAAATTTAATCTCAGCAAAATTTTAATTGGGCTTGTTGTTTTTGTGTTATTGATATTTGGATTTTTAAAAGTTATTAAAAACAGTAATTTGCCAATTGCTAAAAAAATCAGGTCCTTTATAAAAGGGCTCATAGAAGGGGTTTTAAGTATTTTTAAAATGGATAAGAAATGGCCATTTATTTTTCATTCCTTTTTTATCTGGGCTATGTATGTGTTCATGTTTTACGCTACTTCTTTAGCGGTTGAAGAATTACATGATATCTCGTTAGGGGCTATTTTGATTGGGTTTATTTCTGCCAGTTTTAGTATTGCAGCAACCAATGGAGGTATTGGGTCTTATCCGCTTGCCATTTATGCTGCATTTTCAATTTTTGCTATAGCTAAAGAACCTAGTTTAGCTTTTGGATGGATTATTTGGTCATCACAAACCCTTATGATCATTCTTTTAGGCGGAATCTCATTAATTTACTTGCCTATTTACAATAGAAAAGCACAGAAAAAAACAATTTTAAACCAGCAATAAGGATTAGAATGCTTTGTTTTTAAACTTTCGCTTTATTTGTTACCTTGCCATAGATTAACCCTTATATCAAATATATGAAATCAGTTTTTTGCTTTTTATTATTGATGTTTTCATTTCACATTTTAAGTGCCCAAGTAATTTATGAAGCTTTTGAGTCGAATAAATTAGGGGAATCAAGAGAACTTAAAATACAACTTCCAAGAGGATATGATAAGGATGATAAAAAAACCTACCCTTTGTTTATTGTTCTAGATGGTGATTACATGTTTGAAGCGGTTGCAGGCAATGTGGATTATTTTTCTTATTGGGAAGATATGCCTGAGTCTATCGTAGTTGGAATTAATCAGTTAGATAAAAGATATGATGATTGTTTGTATTCTGAGCAAAACTCTCTACCAATAGATTCGGGGGCTAATTTTTTTGAATTTATTGGAGCAGAACTAATACCTCATATTCAAAGCAATTATAAAATCGGAAATTTTAAAGTGGCGGTAGGGCATGGTGAAACCGCTAATTTTATAAATTATTATATGCTCAAACAACAGCCATTGTTTCAGGCATATTTTGTTATAAGCCCGGAACTTGCCCCTAAAATGAATGCATTTGTTTCAGATAGACTTCTTAAGTATGACAGTAAAATATTTTATTATTTAGCAACTTCAACCAATGATGTCGCTTCCATATTAAAAGGAACAGAAGAATTAAATACTAGTCTGTCAAGTCTTGACAATGAAAACCTTTACTTCTATTTTGATAAGTTCGAAGGGTCATCCCATTACGCAGTTCCTGCACATGCTTTACCAAAGGCTTTAGAAGCTGTTTTTTCAGTATTTCAACCCATCAGTAAAGACGAATACAAAGAAAACATCTTAAAATTAGAGTCTTCACCAGTCGTTTATCTTCAGGAGAAATATAATACTATCAAAGAGTTGTTTGGTATTGAAAAACAAGTTCTGATAAATGACTTTAAAGCAATTGAAGCGGCTATTGAGAAGAAGAAGGAATTTCAATACTTTGAAGAATTGGGTAAATTGGCCCGCGATGAATACCCTGAAACACTTTTAGGAAACTACTATTTAGCCCGTTTTTATGAAGAAACCGGTGAGATAAAAAAGGCCATGAGAACTTATCAGTCCGGATATTCATTTGAAGAAATAGGAGGCATCACGAAAGATTTAATGTTAGAAAAAGCAGATGCTATTAAAGCAGATTTTGGATACTAAATGGCTAAAGTAAAAACAACTTTTTTTTGTCAGAATTGCGGAACGCAATATGCCAAATGGCAAGGACAATGTACCGCATGTAAAGAGTGGAATACCATTGTGGAAGAAGTTTTACAGAAGGAAGAAAAAAGTGGCTGGAAAGCACCGAATTCATTAGTAAAACGCGTTCCTAAGCCTTTATTAATTCAAGATATAGATACCTCACAGGAATCTAGGTTAGATACATTTGATGCCGAATTTAACCGGGTTTTGGGTGGAGGCATTGTCCCTGGATCTTTAATTCTTCTTGGTGGTGAGCCCGGTATTGGGAAAAGCACTCTGCTTCTTCAAATTTCTTTAAAATTACCTTATAAAACCTTATATGTTTCTGGGGAAGAAAGCCAAAAACAAATCAAAATGCGTGCAGAACGCGTTTACCCGGGTAACACGAATTGTTATATTTTGACAGAAACCAAAACGCAAAATATCTTTAAACAAATTGAGTCTTTAAAACCAGATATTGTGGTTATTGATTCTATTCAAACCTTACATAGTGATTATATAGAGTCTTCCTCAGGAAGTATTTCACAAATTAAAGAATGTGCAACAGAGCTTATTCAGTTTGCAAAGGAAACGGCTACACCAGTTATTTTAATTGGTCATATAACTAAAGACGGGAATATAGCGGGACCAAAAATTTTAGAACATATGGTTGATACGGTTTTGCAATTTGAAGGCGATAGAAATCATATTTTTAGAATTTTAAGAGCAAATAAAAATAGATTTGGATCAACCAATGAACTAGGTATTTATGAAATGCAAGGATCTGGTTTACGTGAAGTTTCCAATCCCTCAGAAATTTTAATTTCAAAAAAGGATGAAGACTTATCGGGGAATGCTATTGCAGCGACTTTAGAAGGGATGCGTCCTTTAATGATTGAAGTGCAGGCATTAGTTAGTACAGCTGTTTATGGTACGCCTCAAAGAAGTGCTACGGGATTTAATGCTAAGCGACTAAATATGTTGTTGGCTGTTTTAGAAAAACGGGCAGGCTTTCGTTTAGGAGCAAAGGATGTTTTTTTAAATATAACAGGGGGCATTAATGTTGATGATCCTGCGATTGATTTGGCTGTTGTTGCGGCTATTTTATCCTCAAATGAAGACATACCTTTACATAAAGACGTTTGCTTTGCTGCCGAGGTTGGGCTTTCGGGTGAAATAAGACCTGTACAGCGTGTTGAACAACGTATTATTGAAGCTGAAAAACTTGGTTTTGCTGCTATTTATGTTTCTAAATACAATAAAATTTCTTTAAAAAACAGTGGGATTAAAATACATCTCATTTCTAAAATCGAGGATTTGGTGAGTCAGCTTCTATAGTCATAAGCCCTTTTCAAGACAAGATATTAGTGTCATAGATATATAGATTTATTGAATAATGGTCCGATTGACACAAAAAACAAATACCTTATCTACAAAAATTATTAATTGATGTGGTTTAAATCATTTTTTGATATTCAATAGATTAGGATTATTAATGCAATTAATAGAGAATAAATTTAAAGTTAATTTGTTTCATCTCAGACCTTGTATTTTATCAAAATTCCTTAATTTCGCACCTCGATTAGAATTTTGATATAATGAGTGCTAAATTTCCTGAATATAAAGGACTTGACTTACCAAAAGTTGCAGAAGAAATTCTGAGCTATTGGCAAGCACATAATGTATTTGAAAAAAGCGTGACTACACGGGAAGGACATGAACCCTATGTGTTTTTTGAAGGACCACCTTCAGCAAACGGGCTTCCTGGGGTGCACCACGTTTTAGCACGTGCCATTAAAGATATTTTTCCTCGTTATAAAACCATGAAAGGGTTTCAAGTAAAGCGTAAAGCGGGTTGGGATACGCATGGCTTGCCAATAGAACTTGGTGTAGAAAAGGAATTGGGGATTACCAAAGAAGATATAGGAAAAACTATTTCAGTGGAAGATTATAACGCAGCCTGTAGAAAAGCCGTCATGCGTTACACGGATGTTTGGAATGACCTGACTCAAAAAATGGGCTATTGGGTAGATATGAATGATCCTTATATTACCTATGAACCTAAGTATATGGAATCTGTTTGGTGGTTATTAAAGCAAATTTATGATAAGCAATTATTATATAAAGGCTATACCATACAACCTTATTCACCAAAAGCAGGGACAGGATTAAGTTCTCATGAACTTAATCAGCCAGGTACTTATCAGGATGTAACAGACACCACGGTAGTTGCTCAGTTTAAAGCAAACACAGAATCACTGCCTGACTTTTTACAAAATGAAGGGCCTATTCACTTTTTAGCCTGGACAACGACACCTTGGACATTGCCAAGTAATACAGCCTTAACAGTTGGACCAAAGATTGAGTACGTGTTGGCTAAAACGTTTAACCAATACACCTTTGAACCTATTAAAGTAGTATTGGCTAAAAAATTAGTGAGTTATCAGTTTTCCGGTAAATTTAATCAAGTAGAAAACCAGGCCGAGTTATCATCGTACAAACCTGAAGATAAAAAGATTCCGTTCTGCATTATAAAAGAATTTATTGGTAAAGATTTAGTGGGTATCACCTATGAACAATTGTTACCATATACATTACCAAATGACCATCCTGAAAATGCCTTTAGAGTCATTTCCGGCGATTTTGTAACCACTGAAGAAGGAACTGGAATTGTCCATACAGCCCCTACTTTTGGAGCGGATGATGCCATGGTGGCTAAACAGGCAGTGCCAGAAGTGCCGCCAATGCTGGTAAAGGATGAAAATGGTAATTTAGTACCATTAGTAGATTTACAGGGAAGATTTAGACCGGAAATGGGTGAATATGCTGGTAAATATGTAAAGAATGAATATTACAACGATAATGAAGTGCCAGAGCGTTCAGTTGATGTCGAAATTGCTATCAAATTAAAAGAAGAAAATAAAGCCTTCAAGGTTGAAAAATATAAACACAGCTATCCAAATTGCTGGAGAACAGATAAACCAATTCTATATTATCCATTAGACTCCTGGTTCATTAAAGTGACTGATGTTAAGGACAGAATGTTTGAACTTAACGAAACTATTAACTGGAAACCAAAAGCGACAGGAACAGGTCGTTTTGGAAATTGGTTGGCCAATGCTAATGATTGGAATTTATCCCGTTCACGTTATTGGGGTATTCCTTTGCCAATTTGGAGAACCGAAGACGGCAAAGAAGAAATCTGTATCGGTTCAGTTGAAGAACTGAAGTCTGAAATGCAACGTGCCGTTGAGGCAGGCTTTTTAGCAAAAGATATTTTTGAGGATTTTGAAATTGATAACAATTCTGAAGAAAACTATGCAAAAATAGACTTGCATAAAAATATTGTAGATGCTATTGTATTGGTATCGCCTTCGGGCAGACCCATGAAGCGGGAAACTGATTTGATTGACGTTTGGTTTGATTCAGGGTCTATGCCATATGCGCAATGGCATTATCCATTTGAAAATAAAGAAAAAATTGATGACCATAAATCATTCCCTGCAGATTTTATAGCAGAAGGGGTGGACCAAACGCGCGGTTGGTTTTATACGCTGCATGCTATAGCCACTATGGTTTTTGATTCTGTGGCTTATAAAAATGTAGTTTCAAATGGTTTGGTGTTAGACAAGAACGGACAAAAAATGTCTAAACGCTTAGGTAATGCCGTTGATCCGTTTGAAACACTTTCAACTTATGGTGCCGATGCCACACGCTGGTATATGATTAGTAATGCTAACCCTTGGGATAATTTAAAATTTGATTTAGAAGGTATAGAAGAGGTAAAACGTAAGTTTTTTGGAACACTATACAATACGTATTCTTTTTTTGCTTTGTATACTAATCTTGATAACTTTAAATATTCCGAACAAGAAATACCATTAGCTGAAAGGCCGGAAATTGACCGATGGATTTTATCTGAATTACATACTTTAATTCAAAAAGTGGATGAGTTTTATGCTGATTATGAACCAACAAAGGCTGCAAGAGCGATCTCAGACTTTACACAAGATCACTTAAGTAATTGGTATGTACGTTTAAGCAGAAGACGTTTCTGGAAAGGAGATTATCAAACAGATAAAATTTCTGCGTATCAAACGCTTTATACGTGTATGTTAACCATTGCAAAACTAGGGGCGCCCATTGCACCGTTCTTTATGGATAAATTGTATATGGATTTAAATTCAGTGACTCATAAAGAAGCTTTTGAAAGTGTCCATTTAGCAGGTTTTCCAGAATTTGATGATGGGTTTGTAGATAAATCTTTAGAGCGTAAAATGGAAAGTGCACAAACAATTTCATCCTTAGTTTTGTCGTTAAGAGCCAAGGAAAAGATAAAGGTGCGTCAACCACTTCAGAAAATTATGATACCCGTTAATAATGCTTTGCAAAAGGAAGAGATTTTAGCCGTATCAGATTTAATAAAACACGAAGTAAATATTAAGGAAATTGAATTATTGGAAGATGCCTCGGATATTCTTGTGAAACAAATAAAACCTAATTTTAAAACATTAGGACCACGTTTTGGAAAAGATATGAAAGCCATTGCCAATGCAGTAATTAACTTTACTTCAGAAGATATTAACAAAATGGAACAAATTGGTAATTTAGAAGTTGCCATTAATGGAAAAAATATTACTTTAGAACGCACAGATGTTGAAATTACATCGCAAGATATTGAAGGGTGGTTGGTTGCAAACGAAGGGGCTTTAACAGTAGCTTTAGATGTTACAATTACTGAAGAATTACGAAAAGAAGGTATTGCCAGAGAATTAGTCAACAGAATACAAAATTTACGTAAAGACTCTGGATTTGAAGTGACTGACAGAATTGATGTACTGCTTCAAAAAGATGATCATATAGTTACTGCAGTAAATACAAATTTATCGTATATTAAGGCAGAAACCTTAACGGAAGAATTAGAAATTATTGAACGAATAGACAATGGTATAGAAATTGCCTTTGATGATGTAAATACCAAACTGTTTATTAAAAAACATTAAAATTATGAATATGGATACAAATGTTAGATACTCGGATAAAGATTTAGCAGAGTTTAAAGAGTTAATCAAGGAAAAAATACAAAAGGCCCAAAATGATTTAGAGCTTATAAGAAGTGCGTACATGAATGACCATAATAATGGTACAGAAGATACATCACCAACATTTAAAGCTTTTGACGAAGGGAGTGAAGTAATGAGTAAGGAGTCTAATTCGCAATTAGCTATTAGACAAGAAAAATTTATTCGTGATTTGAAAAATGCCTTAATCCGTATTGAGAATAAAACTTACGGTATTTGCAGAGTTACAGGCAAACTCATCAATAAAGAACGATTAAAATTAGTGCCACATGCTACTTTAAGTATTGAAGCAAAAAACATGCAGCAATAATTATTTAAATGATATTTTTGAAACGTCTCAAATTTTGAGGCGTTTTTATTTTTATATTATCCTACACTATGTCTTTAAAGAGGTCAATTATCATAATCATCCTAATTTTACTTATTGATCAAATCAGTAAAATTTATATAAAAACCCATTTTGCCTTAGGCGATGAATACAAAGTGTTTGACTGGTTTAGGATTTATTTTGTGGAGAATGATGGTATGGCATGGGGTACAAAACTAAGTGATTTTGGGTCATTTATTTCAGATAGAACTGCAAAAATTGGTTTAACTGTTTTTAGAATTGTTGCTATAATAGGCATAGGTTATTGGCTTTTGGAAGCCACCAGAAAGAAAAGTCCTAAAGTGTTATTACTGGCTATTGCATTTATTTTTGCCGGAGCACTTGGCAATATTATAGATTCTGTATTTTATGGGGTGATATTTAATGACAGTCATGGACAAATTGCATCGTTTTTGCCTATTGAAGGCGGATATGATGGATTACTTCATGGACGTGTAGTTGATATGCTTTACTTTCCTATTTGGAAAGGTTACTTACCAGAATGGTTCCCCTTTTTTGGGGGCAAATTTTTCACATTTTTTGAACCTGTATTTAATATTGCAGATATGGCCATAAGCACAGGTTTTATGATGCTTTTGGTATATAATAAAAAGGCTTTTCCTAAAAATGAATCATAAATTTGGAATATATTCAGGAAAGTATTTTATAACTCAATAGGATTCATTAACTTTAACTTTTTGATGAAACAAGCAACCTTATCTCTCAATTAATGAATGTTAAAACTTTCTTCTTAACCTCATTTTTATTATTCAATATCAATTTTATCATTTCTCAAAACACATATGACATTATTTTCCCAGGAAAAGATACTGATCAAAAGTGCCAAGAGTGTTTGAAAGCTTTTAGTCAAAAACCTAAAGAAGTTAAGTTTTCAATTATAAGAGAAAACGAGAACCTTTATTTTGAGGTAAATGATAAAAACTGGTTCAATTTGTTATTCAAAAATGCGGGTGATGGGCTTGCTATAGAGATCGTTTCGAAAAGCAGATATGCCTGCGAATTAGAATCTCTTGAAAAAACGCAATTAAGAGGGTTTTTATTGAAACCCGTCTATTCTAAAGAATTAAAACAGGGTTTAAGTTCAAATGCAGAAAGCAGATATCGCTCTTATGTTGGTAAAGTTCCTAAAGGATTTCTTAATGATGAATTAGAATACAACATCATGTTTTTAGGCAACAAAAACTTATGCCGTTATTATGTTATTTATGATCTGGAGTCCTACTCTTGGGATTTGCTTGATATGGGTATGTATTTAGATAATTTAACCTATGATGACAAACAAATAAAATCATCAACCGATGAAAATTATATTATTAGAAACAAAACTTTAAAGTTTAAAATTCCTTTTGAAAGAAATAAATCTAATTATTCGCAGGCAGACATTAAACCCATTTATGATTCTTTAAGATTAACAGATTATAATATTAAGGGTATAAACATTAAAGTGTATTCATCAATTGAAGGGGTCGCGAGCCGAAATGTAGAATTGCAAGAACTTCGTGCTAAAAGCATTGTAGCGGCTTTGCAATCCTTTCAAAAACCAACCATTAAAACGCTGGTGTCATCATCAGAAAACTGGGTTGATTTTCTTAATGATATCAAGTCTACTAAATACAGAACACTTTTAATATTAAATAAAAAGCAAATTAAAGAAAGGATTGCAGGAGAGCTTTCACGAGAGATGGAACCCATTTTTAAGAACCACAGAAAGGCCATTGTTGAATTAGAATTAGAAAAGAAAGATAAATACAAAGTTGAATCCGTTAGTGGGTTATTAAATAAATTTAGCAATGCGATAAATTCAGAATCAGTAAAAGAAGCTAATGAACTTCAAAACTCCATTTTTGAAAGAATCAGAATGAAAGAGGCGTCTCCAGATGTTTTAGAGCAAATGTCCATTCCAAAACAGGTAAAATTTGCCAATTTACTTAGTAAGAATTCCGCTTTTAAATATATGTTGGATTTTAGACAAGGATTAATTGTTTATGATGAATTATCAGAGCTGGAAAAAATGATTCCAAAAGACAAGGGGGTTAGATACAATTTAATGGCGATTAAACTAAAATTATGGCGTTATAATGCTATAGATGTTGATGAAGCTACCCTAAATAAGGAAATAAATGCTTTAAAAAATTATGGTATTGAAAGCCATCTAATTGCAAGAATGCTGGCTAATTTACATATTATAAAAGCTGAAAAGTTAATGCAAAAAAGAGATTATACCAATAAAGATATAGCTGTTGAATACATAAATAATAACTATAAAAATTTCACTTTATCAAATTATGATTATTTGAGTTTAGCACAATTTTTTAGCTATTACTCTAAC
>DATCZQ010000152.1:0-3321 GCA_036525815.1 Yeosuana sp.
CTCGGCATCAAAGTATTGATAAACTCCAGGTTTGTGAGGTAAGGTTTGTAATTGAATTTCTAAAGCAGGTTTACTCATATAACCAAAGATAACATATATCCAAAAACATTTCAAGGTTAACGATCATTTGAGTATCATTTAACATTGTTTTTTTTTACCTTGCAAGACTATTTTAAACTAAACAATGCCAAAAAAATTAATAGGAAGAATAGACAAAGCAGATTTCCCCTTGCTTGGTTTATTTGATATTGATATAAAAATTGATACAGGTGCTTACACCTCTTCTATTCATTGCCATAAAGTAATTATTGAAGATGATGTGCTTAAGTGTAACTTTTATGACAAAGACCACCCTCATTATAACGGCAAAGAAATCATTTTTAAAACTTATGATATTGCTAAGGTAAAGAGCAGCAATGGCATAGTTCAACAACGTTATAAGGTTAAAACTACTATTGTATTATTTAACAAAAGATATAGTATTAATTTGACTTTAAGTACCAGAGATGACATGAAATATCCTATCCTAATAGGAAGACGCTTTTTAAATAAAAAGTTTGTTGTAGATGTTAATTTAAAAAACTTATCTTTTGAAAATAAAGAATTGAAAATCAGCCAATGAATATTGTAATTTTATCTAGAAACCCTCGATTATATTCAACTAAAAGACTCGTTGAAGCCGCTACAAAACGCAAACATAGTGTACAGATTATTGATCCTTTAATGTGTGAGATTATTATTGAAAAGAAAAATCCTGCCGTTATTTATAAAGGAAAATATTTGGAAAATATTGATGCGATTATTCCAAGAATTGGTGCCTCAGTTACTTTTTACGGAACCGCCGTAGTACGGCAATTTGAAATGATGAAAGTCTTTTCAACAGTTGAATCTCAAGCTTTAGTAAGATCCCGAGATAAATTAAGAAGTTTACAGGTCTTGTCACGTGCTGGTTTAGGCATGCCAAAAACCGTGTTTTCAAATTACACTAAAGATGTGGCTGAAGTGATAAACTATGTTGGTGGTGCACCATTAGTCATAAAACTATTGGAAGGCACCCAAGGATTAGGCGTTGTATTAGCAGAAACAAACAACGCAGCAGAATCTGTTTTAGAAGCTTTTAATGGGTTGCAAGCAAGAGTTATTGTGCAAGAGTTTATTAAAGAATCTAAAGGCGCCGATATTCGAGCTTTTGTCGTTGATGGGAATGTAGTAGGAGCCATGAAAAGACAAGGTAAAGAAGGTGAGTTTAGATCTAATCTTCATAGAGGCGGCAGTGCAACTATTATTCAATTAACCGATGAAGAAGAAAATGCGGCCTTAAAATCTGCTAAAGCACTGGGATTAGGTATTTGTGGTGTAGACATGCTGCAATCTGCTCGTGGTCCTTTAATTTTAGAGGTGAATTCTTCACCTGGTCTTGAAGGTATTGAATTTGCGACCAAAAAAGATATTGCCAATATTATTATTCGTTATATTGAACGTAACGTTTAAATTTTTTTATGACTAGCAATTACAAACGAATTATTTCAATATTAGGTCATGATATTCCATTAGGAACATCAAAAGAAATCAACTTCAATATTGCAAAACTGCATACCGCAACCATCATTGAGGTGCCTGTAATTATAGAACGTGCAAAAAAACCGGGGCCTACTGTTTTGTTTACCGCAGGAATTCACGGTGATGAAATTAATGGCGTAGATATTGTACGTCAACTCATTTCAAAAAAAATAAATATTCCAAAACGTGGTACTATTATTTGTATGCCCATATTAAATGTGTTTGGTTTTTTAAATAGCTCCAGAAGTTTTCCCGATGGACGCGATCTTAACAGGGTTTTTCCAGGATCTGCAAATGGGTCATTAGCCAGTAGAGTAGCCAATAGATTAATGACTGAAATTATTCCAGATGTCGATTTGATTATTGACTTTCACACGGGAGGCGCCAGCAGATTTAATGCAGCACAATTGAGGATTGTTAAAAATGACTCCGAACTGGAAACCTTAGCTTCTGTTTTTGGAGCACCATTTGCTCTGTATTCAAATAATATAGGCAAATCATTTAGAAATGCCTGTTATCAATCAGGTAAACCCATTTTATTATATGAAGGTGGTAAGTCCTTTTTTGTAGATGACACTATTTCAAAAATTGGTATTGAAGGGGTTAAGCGCATTCTAAATCATTTTGATATGCTCAATGTAAAGAAAAAAATAAGCCCTCCTAAAGAACCTACAGTATTTGTTGAAGAAAGTAAATGGATCAGAGCCAAGCGTTCGGGCATGTTCAAGGCGAAAATGGCTATTAACTCTAAGGTTTATGTTGATGATATTCTAGGACAAATTACTGATCCCTACGGAAAAGTACACCATACCGTTAAATCTACTATTGAAGGTTATATTATAAACCTTAATGAAGCCTCTTTGGTATATCAAGGAGACGCATTATTTCATATTACTTCCAAACTGAAAAGCTAAAAACTGCAATGATGATTAAGTCAGAACTACGAAAAAAATATAAAACACTTCGTGATGACCTGTCCACAAATCAAGTCGATGATTTAAGTCTTTCCATAGCTAATCAATTATTAAAACTTGACATTTGGCACTTTACTTTTTTCCATATTTTTTTGAGCATTGAAGAAAAAAAGGAAATAAATACAGATTATATTTTAAATATTCTTTCAGGAAAAGACAAAAACATTGTCATTTCTAAAAGTAGTTTTTCTACTGGATTGATGACTCATTTTTTATTGACTGATAATACCATTATTAAAAAAAACAGTTATAATATTCCTGAACCAATGGATGGTATTGAAATTACACCTAAAAACCTGGAGGTTGTTTTTGTGCCACTTCTAGCTTTTGACGAACAAGGAAACCGGGTAGGATATGGCAAAGGATTTTACGACCGTTTTTTGTCAGAGTGTAAACAAGAAACCATTAAAATAGGCTTGAGCTTTTTTGAAGCCGAAACAGAACTTATAAATCATTCTGAAAATGATGTAAAGTTAGATTATTGTATTACTCCCAAACAGATTTATTCCTTTTAATTAATACAACTCTCACAATAGGTTTTTCTTAAATAATCATCTTCTAATAGCTGAAATGTAATGCCTCCGTTTTCTACAGAATTAAACAGTTTGCAAAACCGTTCTTTATTCATATTCGAAGCATTTAGCATCACTATTCTATAATTAAAATCTTGTGTGAGTTCCTTATCTATTAAGGTTAAGTTTAAATAATAAAACAATAGATCTTCATCAATATCAACCGTTCTTACTATATTTTCTAACAATTTAACAGCCAATTTATTGTTAGAGTA
>DATCZQ010000153.1:0-18359 GCA_036525815.1 Yeosuana sp.
ATTACATTATTAACAGCATCTTCAAAACTTACAGTTGAATTTCCTAATACTTCAATGACTTTTAATACTGACATGGCTTATAAATTTATAGTTTATTGAATGTCTAAAGTAATTTAGAATTATGCTTAATGAAATGACCTTAATCAATTCATAAAATATTATTTCTACATTTTTTAAAGCCTTAATATTTGGCTTGACTCAAATGACGTAGGTCATTTGAAATAGCTTGTAAGCAATTTATCTTCAATACTATATAATTTGTATTAAACAATAATTTGTATTAAACAATTTTAATAATAGAATCATGGAAGTTCATATCAAAAAATTTAGTGAAATAGGAATTATGGACATAGGGATTGTTGGAGGAAAAAATGCCTCATTAGGTGAAATGTATAATCAATTGTCAGCAAAGGGTGTTCGTATTCCAAAAGGCTTTGCAACAACTTCAAAATGTCTTTTGAGTAACTCAGCTATTTTTTATGCTTCTAACTTTAATTGTTTCAGAAATGGACCTATCAATAATAATTTATATCAAAATTTCGCATGTAGTTTTTATAGAGATTAAACACTAAAACATAAATCCTAAATATAAATTACACTTGACGAATATCATTTAGCTTAAAGCGGAAATTTAATACATTTTTACACCCTAAAAAATTATAAATGATTTTGTTATATTAATTAAAAAGGATATGAAAATCTCATTCGAAAAAAAAATTACATTAGGCTTTATAATAAATCTGGCAGTAGTTTTTATTCTTGGATTCATCTCTTTAAAGCAAATACCATATTCAAATAATAAATTATGGCAATGGATCTCATTCGGGCTAATAGTACTTTCGGTAGGGATGTTAACTATTGTATTTATTATTCTCAAAAACCAGCTAAAAACTAAAAATATATTTGAACAAAAATTATTAAAAAATGAAAAACTTTTGCAATCTATTATTGATAATACGTCCAATGCTATTTCGGTCAAAAAAATAAATGGGGAATATATATTGGCAAATAAACAATTTCAGTCACTTTTTAAATCTACTGAGGCAGATTTAAAAGGAAAAACAAATCACGAATTTTTAAACAAAGAAATTGCAGATACTCTGCGTGATTCAGATTTAAAAGCCTTAAGAGAAGGTAAAGAAATTCAAATAGAAGAAATTATAGAGCAATCCGATGGGCCACGTACTTATTTATCAGTTAAATTTCCGTTATTTGATATCTCAAACAGGGTATATGCTATCGGTACGATCTCTACAGATATAACCGAAAGAAAAAAAATCCTTCAATCATTAAAGGCTGCTGATACTTTTTTTAATATGTCATTAGATTGTTTAGTGATTGCCTCTAATAACATGTTCATTAAAATAAACCCTACTTTAAACAAGGTCTTAGGGTATAGCGATTCAGAACTTCTAAATACACCTTTTACAAATTATATTTTTTCAGAAGATGTTGAAATAACCCAAAAGAAAATTGAAAAACTTGAAAAAGGAATTGATCTGGTTAATTTTAAAAATAGATGGATCTGTAAAGACGGTAACGTTAAATGGCTATCCTGGAATGCCACCGCAGATATGAAAACCGGAACATTATATGCTATTGCCAGAGATATAACCGAAGAACTTCATCTTCAAGAAGAGGAACAAAAAGCCCTAAATGAATTATTCGAAAGCCAACAAAAATTGAATATGATAATTGAGAACATAAGTGATGGTGTTATTGTAGCAAATACCAGTAAAAAAGTAATACTTGCAAACTATGTGGCCAATGATCTTTTCGGAATAGAAGATGACTCTAAAATATCCATTAATTTTTCCGATCATTTTGAAGTTCTTTTTCCTGATGGAAAAGCTCCGTTTCCTGCGCAAAACCTTCCTGCCGAACGTGCTTTAGCTGGTGAAGTCACAGATGATATAGATGTTCTTTTGAAGGATTTAGTTACTAATAAAAAGAAGCGGGTTTTATTAAGTGGCAGACCTATAATTCATAATGGAAATCAAGTAGCAGCAATTGTGGTCACTATCAAAGACATAAGCAGATATAAAAAACTTGAGGAAGAATTGAAAAAAAAGGATCTTAAATCTCGTACCTTGATTGGCTTCAAGAAAACTAAGTAACAAATGTCAGTTTTATTATTAAATGAAATTAAAAGTTAGATAAAAAAGGGTGACCCACTTCTAAAAAGTTTCATAATAAACTAAAAGAGCTTTTCTTATGCACTTTGTTTGTTATTTCCTTTATCCCTAGAATAAACTTATTAATACCCATAATTGCAGGATTAAATAAACTTGTGTAGCCACAATTTTTTATTAATGATACCCATACCGCATATATATATATATACGCATTTGTCTGTTTCTCCATATAGCCAAGGAGCGTGTAATAAAAGAAGTCACTTAATTAGAGTACTGCATATTCGGTGTATTTGTAATTATTTCAAAAACTATAAATAAGTATGTAGATGAGCAATTGGCCTTCACTATAAAAAAATAATTATGATTGATTTGATATAAACCTTTAAATATTTTTAAAATTATATTTTATCCTGAATGATCAATATCATTTCAAAACACTTCATATTTAAGGATATTTCTTATTGATAATTATGGGCCTCATAAATAAAAATATAATAGCAATGAAAGGATATATCAAACACTTCAATGAAATAAACTTGAATGATATTCCTATTGTAGGTGGCAAAAATGCCTCATTAGGTGAAATGTATAATCAATTGTCCAAAAAGGGTGTTCGTATTCCAAATGGCTTTGCAACAACTTCAGCAGCCTTTTGGGAATTTCTAAAAGAAAATAAAATTCAAGAATCCTTAAAGGACTTATTAAAACAACTTGATAAAAGGAATTATTCTAATTTAAAAACCATTGGTGAACAAGCAAGAACACTTATTTTAAATGGAAAATTTTCATCCGTTTTTAAAGAAGAAATAGAGCATGCTTACATGCAATTATCCGATAATAATACTAGAGAAGTAGCAGTAAGAAGCAGTGCAACCGCAGAAGACCTTCCAGATGCCAGTTTTGCGGGCCAACACGACACATATTTGAATATAAAGGGAAAAGCAGCATTACTTGCAGCAGTAAAAAAATGCTTTGCATCATTATACACCAATCGAGCAATTAAATATCGGGAAGACAAGGGTTTTAAACATGATACCGTGGCTCTTTCTGTAGGCGTTCAACACATGGTAAGATCAGATAAAGCTTGTTCCGGGGTGGGTTTTACTATAGAACCTGAATCTGGTTTTGAGAATGTTATACTGCTTTCAGGTGTTTGGGGTTTAGGAGAAAACATCGTACAAGGTACGGTGAATCCTGATGAATTTTACGTTTTTAAACCAAGTTTAAAGCAAAACAAATATCCTGTTATCCAGAAAAAAATGGGTGACAAGAAACTTACCATGATCTATTCTCAAGAAAAGCAAAAAACAGCAACGGTAAACCTAAAAACATCTAAAGAAAAGCAGGAACAATTTGTCCTACAGGACAATGAAGTAGTCTCTTTAGCTTATTGGGCACAACTTATTGAAGACCATTATCAAAAACCAATGGATATTGAATGGGCGAAAGACGGATTAACAAACCAATTATTTATAACTCAGGCGCGTCCGGAAACAGTGCATCAAACGCGCAATAAAAATATGCTGATCACTTATAAATTAATTGAAAAAGGGACCTTATTGACTCAGGGAAATGCCGTGGGATCTAAAATAAAAACAGGTATTGCTTGTTTTTTGAAAACACCAAAAAATGCAGGACAATTAGATCAAAATTCAATTATTGTTACAGATACCATAACCCCAGATTGGGACCCGCTGTTAAAACGGGTCGCGGGTATTGTGACGAATAAAGGTGGTAGAACAAGTCACGCGGCTATTGTAGCCCGTGAGCTAGGAGTTCCGGCTATAGTAGGCTGCGGTAATGCAACCACAACTATTAAAGATGGTACAACCATTACTTTATCCTGCGCACAAGGAAAAACAGGTTTTGTGTATCAAGGCAAATGCCAGTTTGAAAAAGAAGAAATAGATTTCTCCAATATAAATATGCCCAAAACAGAAGTAAAAATGATTTTGGCAGATCCAGAAAATGCATTCCAGTTATCCTATTATCCAAATAATGGTGTTGGGCTTTTACGCATGGAATTTATCATTACGCATCATGTTAAAGTACATCCTATGGCATTAGTTAAGTTCAATGACATTAAAGAGTCTTCGGTAAAGCGTAAAATCATGAATATTACCAAAGGATATGATAATAAGCAAGATTATTTTGTAGACAAATTATCCCAGGGAATAGCTACTATTACTGCCGCTTTTTATCCAAAGGAAGTCATTGTCAGATTAAGTGATTTTAAAACTAATGAATATGCAAATTTAATTGGTGGTAAGAACTTTGAACCTCAGGAAGAAAATCCAATGCTAGGATTTAGAGGGGCCTCCAGATATTATAGCGAGTTGTATAAAGATGGATTTGCCTTAGAATGTAAAGCTATTAAAAAAGTCAGGAATGATATGGGGCTTAAAAATCTAAAAGTAATGGTACCCTTTTGCCGAACATTAGAAGAAGGTAAAAAGGTGCTCGCTAGTATGAAAGAAAATAATTTAACACGTGGTGAAAATGGTTTAGAGGTCTATACCATGGTTGAAATTCCGAGTAATGTCATTTTAGCTGAAGCATTTGCTGAAATTTTTGACGGTTTCTCGATTGGTTCTAATGATTTGACACAACTTACATTGGGAGTTGACCGGGATTCTGAATTATTGGGAAAACTATTTGATGAGAACGATGCAGCTGCAAAACAAATGATTAAAATGGCTATACAATCAGCTCATAAAACAAATACTAAAATAGGCTTGTGTGGTCAAGCTCCGAGCGATTTTCCAGACTTTGCTTCCTTTCTGGTAAAAGAAGGAATTAATAGTATTTCGTTTAATCCAGATGCTTTATTACAAGGTATAAAAAACATCAATAAAGCAGAAAAGATCTTAATTAAAAAAAGTCTTGTAACAAACTGATAATAAATTAATAACTATTGAAAAACACACTATATATAATCGCAATATTTATGTGGTTCTTTGGATTTTCACAAAAAATTAGTTCCTTATATGAAAATGCAAATGAAGCTGTTGTACTTATTAAAACATTGCAAACAGAAGTGCTCTATGAAGGAGGATTAGCCACCATGTCTGGATTGAATGGCTTTGGTTCTGGTTTTGTTATTTCAGAAGCAGGAGACATATTAACTGTAGCGCATTTAGTTCAAACCGCAGAATACATCATCGTAACCTTTGCCGATGGTGAAGAAATTGAAGCAAAAGTTCTGTATTCCTATCCTTTGGCAGACGTGGCTTTAATTCGAACACTTACGCCAAAAAGCACACCATTAACTGTGTTGAAATTAGGAGATTCTGAATTAGCAAAAACAGGAGATCAAGTTTTTATTATTGGGGCTCCTTATGGTTTGAAAAGTTCCTTATCAGTAGGCTATATTAGTGGGAAATATACCCGGAAACCTTTATTTAATGGGTTGGTAACCGCTGAAATTATTCAAAGTGATGCTGCTATTAATATGGGTAGTTCTGGTGGCCCTATGTTTAATATGAAAGGAGAGGTTATAGGAATCGCCAGTTTTATTTTAAGCCGCTCTCAGGGATTTCAAGGTCTTGGATTTGCAACAACTTCCAATATAGCAAAAAAGCTTCTTTTGGAAGAGCATGCCATCTGGACAGGAATTCAATCCAGTTTTCTTAATGGCTATTTAGCCGAAATTTTAAACTTACCTCAAAAAGGAGGCATTTTGGTTGAAAGAGTCGCAGAAAATTCCTTAGGAGATAAATTGGGTCTGCAAGGCGGGTACTTTAGAACTATTCTTGAAGACAAAGAATATATACTGGGAGGTGATATTATTTTAATGGTTGAAGAAATACCGTTAACAAACGAGAATAACCTGATCAAATCATGGTACAAATTACAGGAATTAAAATCTGGGGATCTGATAAGGTTTACTTTACTCAGAAGAGGTAAAATTGAAAAAATTTCTGAAATAATTCCTTAAATTTTTTTGATCAATTATAGATAACGCCCAAATTTTCTCCGAAGACCTATAAAAGTGCCAAAGGGTTGAAGATTCCAGTATTTCTAAAATAGAAAAGAAATATTGCTTATCATTTTCACATGATAATTGTATAAATGTTTTGGGTAATTAGCAACTTAAAAGGGTTCACAACAATTTGAAAGAAAGTGAAGTATTACACCTAAGTTTACCGTTGAAATTACTGAGAAAGATGGTCCTGAGATAGTAAATAAAATAACAGTCCATCAATTTCAAAGTGTACCGCCCATGCGTTTAATGATTTGAGCCAAAATAAGAGACCCCATACTAAAGATTAATATAGTTAATAACTGACTTGAAGACAGAGTCACTAAAGAAAGTGATTTAGAGACTGCCGGTGTAATATATGCCAAGTAAGTTAAACACAAGCATAAAACAATAGCAGCCCAAATATATAAATTGGAAGTAATTTCATTTTTAAAGAATGACAAATACCGCGCAGGCATATTAAAAACATTTAGTAATTGAGCTAATATCAGAGTGTAAAATCCCATATTGTTTATTTGATCTGTTGAAAGCTCTAATACAACATGAGAATAAATAGTAATTCCCAAAACAGCTAAACTTATAGTGATCCCATAAATTATAGTGGTATGCCATAATTGTTTTGTCATTATAGGTTCTTTGGGGTTTTTAGGTGATAGTTTCATAATCGTTTTTTCACCTTTACCCAAGCCTATTGCCAAAGCAGGAAATATATCGGTAATAAGATTTAAAAATAGAATTTGTAAAGGTAATAAAGGCGTTGGCAGGTTTAAAATGGCTGCTACACCAACAGAGAGTATTTCGGCAAAATTGCTAGATAAAAGATACACCACAAACTGACGAATGTTCTGGAAAATAATTCTTCCTTGCATTATGGCTAATTCGGTTGCTGAAAATTTATCATCTATAAGAATAATATCTGCGGCTTCTCTTGCGGCATCGGTGCCGCGAATTCCCATTGCAATACCAACATCTGCTTTTATTAATGCAGGAATATCATTAATACCATCACCTATCATTCCTACAATATTATTGTTTTCCTGAAAGAAGCTAATAATATTTATTTTTTGTTCAGGAGTAACTCTTGCAAAAACGGAAGCATTAAGAAATTTCTGTTTCATTTTCTTAGAGAGTGCACCTGTGCTTTTAAAGTCATTACCTAAAATGACAGTATCTTCTCGTGCATTTGTGGATAATAATCCAATATCTACAGCTATTTTTTTTGCGGTACCAGGATGATCGCCCGTAACCATGATCACCTTAATTCCAGCTTGTTTATAACTTTTGATAATTGGCTTAATGTCTTTTCTGGCAGGATCAATAAAGCCGATAACACCTAAAAAAATAAAATGGTTAAACAAGATCTTTTTTTTAGGTTTAGAAACTGTTTTTTTATAAGCAAAAGCCAATGTTCGTAACCCTTTTGAAGCTAAGTCGTTAACTATATCAGACCATTCTTTTTTATTATTGAATACTTCAGGTTTTCCATTTTTTAATATTCGGTTACAACCACTAAGAATATTTTCAAAAGCACCCTTCACATAAATACCATAACCAACTTGATTAGAATTGACGGTTATCATCATCTTGCTTTTAGTGTTAAATGGGATTTTAAAAATTTCAGGATTCTCATTTCTAATAGCTTCAAGATTAAACCCATTTTGTTCTGCAAAATCTAACAATGACAAGTCAATAGAGTCTCCATGTCTTTCGTTTGGTTTTAATGATACATCATTACACAGTACACTAGTCAGAACCAAAGTTTCAAAATTATTTTTTGAAATTACCTTTGATAATATGTGGTTGTCGTAAGTACTAATTTCTTCTATAAGTTGGCTTCCAAGTACTAATGTTTGTACTTTCATATCATCTTCAGTAAGGGTTCCTGTTTTATCGGTACAAATTATATTCGTTGCTCCTAAAGTTTCAACATCTTCTAAATTTTTTATAATAATATTTTTTTTTGATAGCCTAAGCATACCTTTTGCTAGCGCAATGGTTGCCACTATTGGTAGACCTTCGGGTATGGTGGCAACGGCCAGCGCTATTCCTGTTTGAAGCATAAGAAGCATGTCGTTTCCTCTCACAATACCAGAAAAAACTATTAAAATGGCCAAAATAAGAGTTAACCAAATAAGTCGTTTACTTAATCTGTTCAATTTTTTTTCAAGAGGTGTATGGGCTATTTTTGCGTTTAACGCCAATTGTTGGATTTTACCCAATTGGGTATTCATTCCTGTTGCTACTACAATGGCTTTTCCTCTTCCTGAAAAGACTGTTGTCCCTTTAAAGGCCATGTTGTTTTGTTGAGTTATAGGTGTATTTGAAGACCTTAATGCTTTCGTTTGTTTGTCTGTAGGAAGGCTCTCACCGGTTAAAGTAGCTTCTTTAATCATTAAGTTTTCTACTACAATTAGGCGTGCATCTGCTGGAACAACATCACCTCTTTCAAGAAGAATAATATCTCCGGGAACCAACATTATTGTTTTTTCTTTTAAAATCTTACCATCTCTTATAACTCGAGAAAATAAATGACTTAAATTTATTTTATGAAGTGTTTCTAAAGATTTTCTCGCCTGCAATTCCATAAAAAACCCAATCAGTGTTGTGATTAGTACAACAATGAGTATGGCAATTCCTTCAAGCCAATCTTGAAATAAAAAGGCCAGTATCATGGCCATTATTAGAATAAAAATAATTGGGTCAATAAATTGTTTGGCTAAAATGAGTCCTTTGCTCTGATTCTTTTTTTTAAGGATCTCATTTCGCTTATAATATAGTAGCCGCTTTGCAGCTTCCTTTGAACTTAACCCTTTTTCAATAGGTGTTCTAAGTTTTGCGGCTACATTCTTTGAAGAAATAGCGAAGGCATTATTTATCATTTTTGCCCGATAATTACTAATGGTTTAATGACATAATGTATTGCTAGAAAATAATTTAAGAAATGATATAGGTCATTATAATGTTTTAAAAGGATTCTAATTATTAGTATTTAATAATTAAAGACACTCATATAGAGTGTTGTAATTTACATTTTGCAAGCGTAATTTTGTTTAACTATGCCTCTATTAGAATAGTTGATAGATAGACCAAGACATATTATACAGACTGTGAGCAGAAAATTAATAATTAATAATTTCTATTAAATTTAGATAATAATCAGGAAGAAAATAACAGCTCTTTTTCTTTAAAAAAAAGAGGTTACCTGATAATTACCAGATAACCTCTTTGGTTAATAATTAATACCTATTATTACTTCATTTTGAAACTACAATAGTAACAGCTTTCACTGTTAAATCATTTAAAAAACGCAAAAACCCCACTTTTAGTGGGGTTTCGCATGATGTGATCGCGACAGGATTCGAACCTGTGACCGTCTGCTTAGAAGGCAGATGCTCTATCCAACTGAGCTACGCGACCAGTCATATTTGTCGGGGTGGCAGGATTCGAACCTGCGACCTCCTGCTCCCAAAGCAGGCGCGATAACCGGGCTACGCTACACCCCGAAATGGTTATCTAAAAATTTGCGGAGAGACAGGGACTCGAACCCTGGCGACAGTTACCCGTCGACAGATTAGCAATCTGCTCCATTACCACTCTGGCACCTCTCCTATTTATAATGAACTTATGCAATAAAATTGCGGATGCAAATGTAACGTATCAGTTTTAAGAACACAACTATTTATTTAATTTTTTAAAAAAATTATTCAGGATATTCAATGCGTAAATGGTAAATATTTGCAAGCTTGTGTTTTAGCACTTTTTTAATAGATTGAATTTCTTTAAAAGTAATGTTTGCATTTAAAAATTGTCCTTCATCAATTTGCTTACTTATTATGCTTTCAACAAAGGTGTCGATCTTTGTAGAGGTTGGATCTTTTAGACTTTTTGAAGCTGCTTCAACACTATCGCACATCATCAATATGGCTGTTTCTTTACTGAATGGTTTGGGTCCAGGATACATAAATTCAGATCTATCAACTTCCGGCTTAAGTTCCTTTTCTTTGATGTAAAAATAGTAAACCATAGAGGTACCATGGTGCGTTCTAATAAAATCTATAACTCTATCAGGTAAATTATATTTTTTCGCAATTTCAATCCCTAAAATGACATGCTCAATAATTATTCTAGCGCTTTCCTTTGAATGCAATTCATCATGAGGATTAATGCCTGTTGATTGATTTTCAATGAAATAAGTTGGATTTTTCATTTTCCCAATATCATGGTATAATGCCCCAACCCTGATTAACATGGCGTTTGCCCCTACTTCATTGGCACAGGCCTCAGCCAGATTTGCAACGTTTAATGAATGATGAAAAGTACCAGGTGCTTTATTTGATAATTCTTTTAATAATTTAGAATTTGTATCAGACAATTCTAATAATGATACGTCAGAAACTAAGCCAAAAAGTTTTTCATATATATATATTAATGGCTGAACAAATAAGGTAGCAAGACCACATAAAATAAACCAAATAAAAGTCTCCCATTTTAAGGTTTCTACACTGCCTTCATGAATAACAAAAAACGCAAAATAGGCGATAATATAGATAAGTGTAATTTGACCTACTGAAATAAACAGATTAGCTCTTTTATATAGCTCAGAAACCGTTAAAATAGTGACAATACCTGCAATAATTTGAAGGAACATATACTCATAACTATTAGGCACAATAGAGCCTAATAATAAAACAGTAATGACATGAGCAAATAAGCCTAAACGCGCATCAAAAAATGCCTTGAAAATAAGGGGTAAGATACATATTGGTACGACATAGATATATTCTGAACTATAATTTACCACTAAAGTGGTAATAAATACCATCAAAAAAATATTGAAAAAAATAAAGGTGACCTTAGTATTATTTTCAAAAACTTCAAGCCTGTATTTCCTTAAAAATAATAGCAACATCAAAAGGGCTAAGGAAACTAATAAGGTATAGGCAAATAAGATCCAGTTATAATTAGAGGCATTCCAGACCTGAGATTCATATTCAGACTTTAGGGACTCCAAAATCTGGTACTTATTGCCTTCAACAATTTCTCCCTTTGAGATAATTAAGGTTTCCTTTTCAATACTGCCACGCGTGTAAGCTATTTTATTTAAGTCTTCATTTAAAACCTTCTCTGTAAATGATTTATCATAAGTTAAATTTGGCTGAATCAAATCAAAAAAAAGAGAGGTGAATTCGGTTTTATAATCAGTTAATTTTTCTTCAATTAAAACCCTGTTTATTATTGATGAAACCTCCTCCTGATTGATTAAATCAGCAAATTTAGCGGTGTGCTTCTCAATTCGGTCTTCAAGAATTACAACCGTCTTATTTTCTGGGAAATTATAGTTTTCGCTTAAAACTCCAAGCGCATACAGTTCATTAATTATCTTTTCTCCTGCCTTAAATAAAATATTCTGTTTTAATTTAGGTATGGAATCTGAAAAAGCTATTTTAAACTGCGATTCAAATAAATCATTGACTTCATTTTCAATTGCAGAGTCCACAGCGAAAAAAAGAGTTGAATGATCAGAAATAGTCTTTTTTTCTGTTACAATTTCTTCATTTGACTTTTTAATGGCAAAATTAAAAGGAGCATATAAATTTTCGGATTGCCATGGTTTGCCTCTCTCAAAATTATATTTGAACTTTCCTGTTTTAGGAAACAAATACACAATTAAAAAAGTAGAACAAATAAATAATAAGCCTTTGTAGATTAAAGAATGATTTCTGTATAATTTATTTACTAAGTCTGACATTATATTTTAAAAGGTTTTCAAATGTAATAAAATATAAGCTTTTTTGATTTTTTATATTGCAGTAATCGTTCTAATTTCTACTAAAAATTGATTATTTTCGCTACAAGCTAATTAAACATCAAAAAAATGAGTAAAGAAGTCGTTATTGTATCTGCAGTAAGAACCCCTATTGGGAGTTTTTTAGGATCCTTATCAACTATTCCTGCTGCTAAATTAGGAGCTATCGCCATTAAAGGAGCGTTAGATAAAATTAATTTAAATCCACAACTTGTTCAGGAAGTTTTAATGGGTAATGTGGTTCAGGCAGGTGTAGGACAGGCACCAGCAAGACAAGCTGCTATTTACGCTGGTATTCCAAATACGGTGCCTTGCACCACCATTAATAAAGTATGTGCATCAGGCATGAAAGCTGTTATGCAAGCTGCCCAGTCAATAGCTTTAGGTGAAGCTGATATTATTGTTGCAGGAGGTATGGAAAATATGAGTTTAATTCCTCATTATTTGTATGCGAGAAATGGCACTAAATTTGGCCCTACTACCTTAATTGACGGTATGCAAAAAGACGGTTTAGTAGATGCTTATGATGAAAACGCTATGGGCGTTTGTGCAGATGCCTGTGCTACAGAATATAAATTTTCCAGAGAAGATCAAGATGCTTTTGCTATTCAGTCTTATAAAAGATCTGAAGCTGCATGGAATACAGGAAAATTTGATAATGAAATAGTTCCTGTTGAAGTCCCACAAAGACGAGGAGAGCCAATGATAGTAAATAAAGATGAAGAATATACCAATGTAAAAATTGAAAAAATACCAAGCCTTCGGCCGGCTTTCACAAAAGATGGTACGGTAACGGCGGCAAATGCGTCCACTATCAATGATGGGGCGGCGGCTTTAATTTTGATGAGCGAGGATAAAGCTAAGGAATTAGGGATAAAACCAATTGCCACTATTAAAGGATATGCAGATGCAGCGCATGAACCACAATGGTTTACAACGGCACCAGCTAAAGCCTTACCAAAGGCATTAAACAGAGCGGGGATTTCATTAAAAGATGTTGAATATTTTGAGTTTAATGAAGCTTTTTCTGTAGTTGGATTAGCTAACATGAAAATTCTTGGTTTGAATGATAAAAATGTGAACGTCAATGGTGGAGCTGTTTCACTTGGTCACCCACTTGGCTGCTCTGGAGCCAGAATTTTAGTAACCCTTTTAAACGTTTTAGAACAAAATAATGCAAAAATTGGTGCTGCAGCTATCTGTAATGGTGGTGGTGGAGCATCGGCGATGGTATTAGAACGTAATTAATTAATATTGAATGCAATACGGAATTTGTCATTTAAGCATTGCTCCTTTAAGGTTTGAATCTTCTGATAAAAGTGAATTAGTTTCACAATTGTTATATGGCGATCACTTTAAAATCATTGAAAAGCGAAAAAACTGGAGTAAAATAAGACTTGCTTTTGACTCTTATGAAGGCTGGATTGACACTAAACAATATCAAGAAATTGATGAAAATCAATATAAGACATTAGAAAATTCTGATTTAAAACTATGCATTGATTTAGTTGAATTTATTCAAGATGCTCATGAGCAACTGCACCCTATTTTATTAGGATCAAGCTTGAACGGTTTATCTATATTAAATCATAAACATGATGGCAATATTGTTAAAGGCAAAAAGTCTAAAGATCATATTATTCAAACAGCCTTTCTATACTTAAATAGTCCTTATTTATGGGGTGGAAAAAGTCCTTTTGGAATTGATTGTTCAGGCTTTACTCAGATGGTATATAAACTAAATGGTTACCGTCTTCTGCGTGACGCTTCCCAGCAGTCAACCCAAGGAGAAGCATTAAGTTTCATTGAAGAAAGCGAACCCGGTGATTTGGCTTTTTTTGATAATAATGAAGGACAAATAGTTCATGTAGGACTTATTATGCATGACAACTATATTATCCATGCTCATGGCAAAGTAAGGATAGACCGGTTAGACCATACTGGTATTTATAATGTGGATCAAAAAACACATACCCATAAACTTAGAGTTATCAAAAAAGTAATATAAAAAAAGCCGCTACTTAGCGGCTTTTTTTATATTGTAAACATATTTACTTAGTTAGATTCAGCTTCAAGTGCATCTACTATTTTTTGCAGAGCATCGTGCTTATCTTTTTCACCTGTAACACCATAAATATTGTGTAACGTTTTGGCTGCACTAATATTTTTTGGATCTATTTCTAGTGCCTTTTCTAGATAAGGAACAGCTTCTTTATAGACATCTTGACGCATTTGTCTCAATTCATCATAACGCAAATCATCCTTTTTAGAGGTTCCTAATCCATTCATTTCATCGATCAAAGCTTGTTCTTTATTCAAAACTAAAGCTGCGCTGTTGATATAAGCATTTATATAATTTGGATCTATTTCTATGGCTTTTTTATAATAACCCATTGCTTCTTCAGGATGGTCTGATTCAGAAGAAATAACTCCTAAGTTATACTGTAATTCAGCGTTCTTAGGGTCTTTTGTAGTTGCTAATTGCAATAAATTCTTAAATTCTTCGGTGTTACCCATTTTATAATAAATATTAGCTTCTGAAAGCAAAAGATTAATATCATCCGGACTTTCCTCTCTTGCATCTTTCATAGCCGCTAATGCATTATCATTATCCTCTTTACTAACATAGATCAAAGCAATATTTTTTACTATTTCTGATTTTTTAGATTCAGATTTACGATCCTCAGGTTTAATATGAGTTTTAGCTTTTACCGATAAATCTCTCAAATTTTTGTTTTGAAAAAGTTCTTCTTTTTGAGTTTCAATACTTGTTGCATAATATTGTTTTTCAATACCGGTATATCCTAAATCTTTAAGTTCTTTATATAAAATTAGAGCTCTGTCAAAATCTTGATGATTGACAGCAGTTGCCGCTGCATAATAAAGATAAACTGTGTCCTTAGTAGAAACTCTGTATGCGCGCTCAAAATTATTTGATGCCGTAGAATATTCATTTTTCTCATAGGCTTCATTTCCTTTTGTAAGTAACTTATTTATCATATTTTGTTTTAGTTCAGAAACTTCGGCCTGATACCCTTCAGTTACCTGCGATAAACTTTCTAAAGCCGTATCGATATCCGCATTAGAGCCAGCACCATTAGCATAAAAAGACTGCGCTTTTAAAAAATAATATTGAGATTTAGTTTTAGAATCTAAACCGGAAAGCATGGATTCAACTTGGCTTAAACTCGTTTTGGCTTCTGAATAATTATTGCCTTTTATAGCCTTTTCAACAGCTTTTAATTCCTTTTTTTGAGCAAATGTTAATGTGCTTATCAAAAATGCCAAAGCTATTATAACTCGATTTTTCATTTTAAATAATTTTTAAAGTTAGTATGTGTTAATTGTTATCGTCTTCTATATTATCAAGAGTTGTGCCATCTGTCAAGTCGTCATTGTTTTCAACAGATTCAATGGCATCGGTTTCATTTTCATCAACATCATCATCTGCCATTACTTTTGCTACGGCTGCAATAGAATCTCCATTTCTTAAATTTATTAATTTAACGCCTTGAGTGGCTCTGCCCATTAATCTTAAATCCTTAACAGACATTCTAATAGCTATTCCTGATTTATTAATAATCATTAAATCATCACTATCAGTCACACTTTTAATAGCAACTAGGTTTCCTGTCTTCTCTGTTATAGAAATGGTTTTAACGCCTTTTCCTCCACGATTTGTTACTCTGTAAACTGGCTCACCATCTTCGGGATCATCTATATAGGTACGTTTACCGTAACCATTTTCTGAAACCACTAAAACTGATTCTTCCTGAGGATTTTCAATGGTGATCATACCAATGACCTCATCTTTTGCATGTGCAAGCGTAATACCCCTTACACCAGAAGCATTTCTTCCCATTGGCCTCGTTTTAGCCTCTTCAAAGCGAATAGCTTTACCCGACTTAAGCGCTAACATAACCTGGCTCTCACCTGTCGTTAATCGTGCTTCTAAAAGCATATCATCTTCCTTGATAGTAATGGCATTGATACCATTCAATCTTGGGCGTGAATATTGTTCTAATGAGGTCTTTTTAACCTGACCATTTTTAGTAGCCATAATTACATAGTGACTATTGATGTAATCCTCATCTTTTAAATCTTGAGTACATATAAATGCTTTTACATTATCATCTTGCTCAATATTTATTAAATTCTGAATAGCTCTTCCTTTTGAGGTTTTACTTCCTTCAGGGATTTCATAAACACGCATCCAGAAACATTTCCCTTTCTGTGTAAAGAATAACATATACTGATGGTTGGTGCCTACAAACAAATGTTCCAAAAAGTCTTCATTTCTCGTGGTTGAAGCCTTTTGACCAACCCCTCCTCTGTTTTGTGTTTTGTATTCTGAAAGTGAGGTCCGTTTAATATAACCTGCATGAGAAATGGTAATAACCACTTTCTCATCTGGAATCATATCTTCAATACTCAAATCTCCACCGGCATATTCAATAATAGAACGTCTTTCATCACCATATTTATTTTTAACTTCAAGAAGTTCTTGTTTGATGATTTCCATGCGACGCTCTTTTTTATCAAGAATGTCTTTTAAATCTTCAATGGTATTCATTAAATCTTCATACTCACTTCTTAATTTATCTTGTTCTAAACCTGTAAGTTGACGCAAACGCATTTCAACTATGGCTTTAGCCTGAAGTTCAGACAATTCAAAACGTGTCATTAATTTTTCACGAGCTTCATCAGCATTTGAGGATGCTCTAATTAAAGCGATAACTTCATCTATATTATCAGAAGCAATAATTAATCCTTCTAAAATATGAGCTCTTTCTTCAGCTTTACGTAATTCATAAGTGGTTCTTCTAACGACTACTTCGTGTCTGTGGTCTACAAAATGATGAATCATGTCTTTTAGATTCAACAATTGTGGACGCCCTTTTACTAAAGCAATATTATTAACGCTAAATGATGACTGTAACTGAGTATATTTATAAAGTTTATTTAAAACAATATTCGGAATAGCATCACGCTTTAAAACATAAACGATACGCATGCCATTTCTATCAGATTCATCACGTATGGTTGCAATACCTTCAAGCTTTTTATCATTTACAAGATCGGCAGTTTTCTTAATCATATCTGCCTTATTGACTTGATAAGGTATTTCAGTGACAATAATACATTCACGTCCATTTACTTCCTCAATATTAGCCTTAGCACGCATGACGATACGTCCGCGACCTGTATGAAAAGCTTCTTTTACACCATCATAGCCATAAATAGTTCCTCCCGTTGGAAAATCAGGCGCTTTAACGTGTTTTATTAACTCATCTATTTCAATATCTTTATCTTCTATATAAGCTACTATTCCGTCTACTACTTCACCTAAGTTATGAGGCGGCATATTAGTAGCCATACCCACGGCAATTCCAGACGCTCCGTTTACTAAAAGACCAGGGATTCTAGTTGGCAATACTGTTGGTTCGTTTAAGGTGTCATCAAAATTCAACTGATGATCTACTGTTTCCTTATCAATATCTGCCAGCATATCTTCAGATATTTTACGCATACGTGCTTCTGTATAACGCATCGCCGCTGGACTATCACCATCTACAGACCCAAAGTTTCCTTGACCATCTACTAGCATATAGCGTAAACTCCATTCTTGAGCCATCCGGACCATAGCGTCATAAACTGAGGTATCACCATGAGGATGATACTTACCCAGCACCTCTCCTACTATTCTTGCTGATTTTTTGTGTGCCGTATTAGCTCGAACGCCTAATTCATACATTCCAAATAGAACACGCCTATGAACTGGCTTTAAACCATCTCTTACATCTGGTAAAGCACGTGACACAATGACCGACATTGAGTAATCAATGTAAGCCGATTTCATTTCATCTTCTATGTTTATTGGAATAACTTTTTCTCCTTCAGCCATATATAATTAATTAGTTTTATTTTCAGTATTTCAAATCGTGCTAAGATAACTATTTCATCAGTCATGGTAAGACTTTTAAGCCTTATTTTTAGTGTTTTTTATTAACAATTTAACAGGTGTTTTTCGTTAATAAGTATAATCCTAAAAATTTTGATTTTTTAAAGATTTTTTTGTCAATTAGCAACTTACAGACAATTTAAGGTATAGTTTTTGTCTTTACTAAATTGTTTTATTACTTTTAATGCAGAAAGGATTTTATTATGGATGATAATTTTTCACCAAGAGTTAAAGACGTTATTGCTTATAGCAAGGAGGAAGCATTGCGCTTGGGCCACGATTTTATTGGCACAGAGCACTTAATGCTTGGTCTTTTACGCGACGGAAATGGTAAAGCGATTAATATTTTAAATGCCCTAGACATTGATTTAAATCATTTAAGACGAAAGGTTGAAATATTAAGTCCTGCCAACCCAAGTACATCAGAAACTTCAAATCAAAAGAAGAATCTGCACTTAACACGACAAGCGGAAC
>DATCZQ010000154.1:0-8136 GCA_036525815.1 Yeosuana sp.
ACGAAAGACCCATATTTGCCGAATACAATGAAAATGAAGGTGTGATTCAAGTAAGATCTGTTGACGAATTGTTGGGTGTGATGGTTGTTGAAAACTTGAATCCCGATAATAGATCTATATCAAACAAAAGTTTGTCAAAAAATAAAATATTTATTTCTGATGGAAAAATCGGTAAGCCTTCATTGGAAAAAACAGAATCAGTAGATTGGTTTCCTGTTTATTTGCCAGAAGGTTACTCTCCTGAGTCTAGTAAAATGTGTATCGAAACACTGATTTGTTTGTTTTTCGGAATTGGAAACATGTGATTAAAGAAACAGCATTAGTGACATTTTTCTCTGGTCAGATATTAATAAAATTGAACGCTCCAATGAATATAAATGAAGCACATTAAAACTTCATGGTCGTTCTAACATTAAAAACCCGAGGTGTTAAATAATTTGGAATGGCATACTGGCGCTTGCTATAAACATCTCTTACCCAAGTATTGGTAATAGAGTTTTGCACATCAAACAGGTTGAATATTTCAATCCCAAATGATAATTCTTTAAATGGTTTTTTCCAGCCACTTTTAAATTGTTTTTTTTCATCAACAAGCACAAATAACAATCCTAAATCGGCTCTTTTGTAGGCTGGTAACCTATTTTGATATTCATAAGGATCTGCATAACTGGGGGAGCCTCCTGGTAAACCCGTATTGTAAACCAAATTTAAATACATTTTCATATTTGGTATATTAGGGACATAGTCCTGAAATAAGGCTGCAAATTTTAATCTTTGGTCTGTTGGTCTGGCAATATAACCTCTATTGTCAATGTTCTCTTCAGTTTTTAAATAGCCAAAGCTAAACCATGATTCAGTTCCAGGAACAAATTCGCCATTCAATCGCATATCTAATCCATAGGCATAAGCTTTCGCATTATTGGTAGCACTATAGCGAATTCTAACATTCTCCAGAGTATAAGGATTGACATCATTCAAGTTTTTAAAATAAGCCTCTGTCGTCAATTTAAATGGCCTGTCCCACATTTTAAAACTATAATCATTGCCTAGAACTAAATGTATTGATTGTTGCGCTTTGACATCAGGTTGAACAGTGGCCGTTCTATCGCGTAATTCTCTATAAAACGGTGGTTGGTAATAAAGACCGGCAGCAATTCTAAAAAGCATGTCTTTTCGCCAAGAGGGTTTAATTGCAAATTGTGCTCTTGGACTAAATACTGTTTGAGTCGAAGATGCAATGTTTTCTCCTGAAACGGACCAATTATGCACCCTTACACCGGCATTATACCAAACATCACTGGTGCCAATGGTAGAACGTTTACTCCATTGTGTGTAGGCCTGTAATCTGTTAATTTTGGCATTATTAGTAGCCCTTACATTTTGATAGGCAACTAACGGCCCTTCATATGGCGTATAAGGTTGTTCATTAAAAAAGTCAAGTTTTGGCGGATTTAAAGAAAAGCCTGCAGAATCTATTACTTCCCATTCAACCAAACGATCACGAATATCTTCATGAGTATATTTAACAGACCATTCTATTTGGTTGGAGTTTATATTGTAAGATCCTTTGTGCTCTATATTAGTGATGAGCGCATCCAGATCATTTCTTCCGTGATTTAATTGGCCTCCAATACCCTCGCTAAATTCTACTTCCCCTAAATTCTCATCTCCAATATTGGCATTTACCTGTCCAAGATTATATTGTGCTAAAATGTCAAAATATTCTTCTTCAGTTGTATGATAGGTTGAAGCAATTAAATGCAAGTTAAGCTTGTCATTCGCAAAATAAGTGCCTTTAAATGCTCCAAACAAGGTTTGATATTGGTCTTTTTCTTGACCTTGATAATACACAATCAGAGCTAAGGGATCCGTTAATGTTCCAAAATTTGTTTGTCTTGTTTGTGGTTGATAACTGTATTTGTTTAATGAGGCATTTCCCAGAAAACTTAAATGAAATTTGTCAGTAAATTTATAGGTCAGGTAAGTTTGAACATCAGCAAATACTGGGTCATAATTAGTTTCTGTTTCTTTGGCATTAACCAAAAGGCTATTATCCCTATAGCGCAATCCAACAATACCTGATAGTTTTGAATCTTTACTAATGCCTTCAACAGAAACGCTGCCGCCCAGCAGACTTAAATCCGCATTCACTTCAAATTGATAAGGATTTTTGTATGTAATATCTAAAACCGAAGATAATTTATCACCAAATTTGGCTTGAAATCCACCGGAAGAAAAATCGACATTTTGAACCAAGTCTGTATTTACAAAACTCAAACCCTCTTGCTGACCAGAACGTATTAAAAAAGGGCGATAAATTTCAATATCATTCACATAAACCAGATTTTCATCATAATTACCACCTCTTACGGCATATTGGGTACTTAATTCATTATTGTTACTCACTCCTGGAAGTGTCATTAATAAATTTTCAACACCTGCATTAGCCCCAGGGATTTTTCTAATGGTTTCCGGGTTTAAAGTAGTCACACCTTTTACCTCATTTTGTCTTTTTCCTGAAATGATAATGGTTGCAATCTGTTCAACAGAAATACTCATTACCGGATTAAACTCATAGGTTTCTCCATTTTTAAGATTAAAGGTGCTTTCAATCTTTTTATGTGAAATATGAGTAAATTCAACAAGAACATCTTGGTTTGATTTGATTTTTAATAAATAAAAACCATTGTCATTTGTGACCGTTCCGGTAGTTCCCGTTTTAATATTAACATTTGAAATAGGTACATTGTTCTTATCTAAAATAATCCCTTTTATAGTGGCTGATTGAGAATGCACTATAAAAAACATTAATAAAAAAAGCAGATTGATGTATATAGATTTATTATTCAAATGATTGTGCTTTATTTTCGGTAAAATAGTGCTTCAAAAGTAGAACTATTTCCTACATTATCTGTTACAATTACCTTTAAATTATTTTTTGTATCTGTTATATTGCCATCATTAAAATCATAAGTTAATGTTTTGGTTTTGTATTCATATTCCATCAAAATCCATTTCCCATTAACGGTCGCTCTATAATTTGAAATACCCGATAAATCATCCTGAATTTTAATTTTTAAATATCTAAAATTACTTAGCCATTGTCCATCCCTGAAATTGTCAGGGGTGATAGTGGGCTTTGTATTATCGGTGGTGAGGGCATAGGTACCAAGTGTTTTTGTCAGGGTATATAAGGTGTTTTCATTTCTTCGAGTATAAGAATAGGAAGGATATTTTCTGTAACCAACAAGTTCTGCTATATACAATTTACTTTTATCTTCATCGGAGTATTTGCTCACATCAAAATTGATTTTAATACTTTTCTTTAATGGTACAATATCTTTATGCAGCATTAAGGTATCATTTGAAACCTTAAAATCAATATAGAAGTTTTCATAGAAGGTATTTGAAAATAAATCCACTGAGACATTGCCTTCTTTTAAAGTTGTTGTCTGGTCTGCATAAATATAATAAGGCGTTGTTTGGGATTTTATGGTTTCAATAGCTTCACTTTTCTGACCTTTAATATTTACAGTGACCCATGTTTCATTGTTTTTAAA
Source organism: Yeosuana sp. (assembly GCA_036525815.1). Lineage (GTDB taxonomy): Bacteria > Bacteroidota > Bacteroidia > Flavobacteriales > Flavobacteriaceae > Yeosuana. The sequence continues at coordinate 3,561 of DATCZQ010000154.1, forward strand.
ATCTGAAATTCTTATTTTGTAAACAGAGTTAGTACTATCAGGAATTTTTAGGTAACCATTATTTAAAACAGACTGAAATAAACTTAAAGGATTATTATCATCAAACAACTTCTGTACTCGTTGTTTTTGGGTCTTAAAAATCTCATAATCTATTAATCTGTTAATATGAGATGATTCATCAAATGAGAATTTTCTAAAGTCTATTTCAAAATTTTGATTGCCATTAAAAAAGGTTTCTATTTTAAAAACGCCGTTATTATTTGCAGCTAAATCTTGTCGGTCGGAGGTGTTTATTCCAAAACCAATTTTTCCAAAAGCTTCTAGATTTTCAGCTATATAATCGCCACTTTTTAGCGGGATTAATCGTAATTTTTGTTTCGCATTTGATTTCTTAACATAAGAGCTATCACCAACAGGATAAACATATAACGAACTAACAAGCGGTTTTACTGAATCTTTAATATCAATACCAAACAGCATAGGGTTTATGGGATGTTCTTTTTTATCTCTAATTTCAAAGTGAAGATGCGGTGCTTCAGAACCGCCGGAATTACCACTATAAGCTACAATATCTCCTTTTTCATATTTTATTTGTCCGGCTTCAGGAAATAATTCAATTTCATAAGACTCCTGTTTATATTGTTGCTTTTTTACATATGCTTCAATTTCTGGATTGTAGTTAACTAAATGTGCGTAAACAGAGGTGTATCCGTTTGGATGTGTTATATATAAAGCTTTTCCATAGCCATAATGAGATACTTTAATTCTGCTAACAAAGCCATCTGCAACAGCCATAACTTTTAAACCAGCTCGATTTTGAGTTTTTATATCTAAACCAGAATGAAAATGATTGGATCTTAATTCTGCAAAAGATCCGGCAAGAATAAGTGGGATGTCTAATGGATTTCCAAAATAGTCTTGAGGATAACTATTTTGTGCATAAGAAACGGAACATAAAAAGGTCAGGGAGATAAGGGCTAATCGCATAAAAACGTTTTTTTACTAAATAAATTTTAGATTGATTTTTAAAACTCTTCAGTATTGTCGCTAAATTATTAATTTGTCATGAATACACAAAGAATAAAACAAAATACAAGCCATTGTATTGATACTGAGCACATCCTGTCGATTTAAAAATTTTATTGAAAAACAATTGTAATTTATGGCAATCTATGTTAACTTTGTGAGATACCTATTGAAATTTGTAAATGAGTAGTATTGAAGATATTGTAGATTCTCTAGAAAATAAAATAAGTAAAATATTACATAAACTAGAGGTTTTAAAACAAACTAATTCAAAATTAAAAGAAGAATTAGTAGTTTCAGAACAAAATCTTCAAAATCAAAAGTTGCTAACTACAACTTGGGAAGAAAAATATGAAGCTCTTAAAATTGCAAACTCAATATTAGGTAGTGACGAAAACAAAAGAGAAACTAAGCTTAAAATAAATGCATTAATTAGGGATATTGACCATTGTATTGCTCAACTTGCCGATTAATGTATAACATAAATCAATGTCAGAAAAGCTTAAAATAAAGCTGTCTATAGCTAACAGAGTATATCCTTTAACTATTGATGCAAGTCAGGAAGAAGGATTACGTAAAGCGGCTAAAAACATTGAAGCTATGATAAAACAGTTTGAGCAAAGTTATTCTGTTAGAGATAAACAAGATGTATTGGCCATGTGCGCTCTGCAATTTGCTTCTCAAGTAGAACAGAAAACTATTGACAAAGAGAATGTAAATGAACATGTTGAGGAAAAATTAAATGCCCTTAATAGTTTGTTGAATTCTTATTTGATCTCTTAACGTTCTTTAAAATAAGTAAAAGTTACTGCCTACATTGGATATTTTTTTTGATAAACTCAACGTTAATTCTTTAAAAAGGGTGAGTTTAAGTTGTAAAAGCATGCTGCCTTGAGCAGATCCTTGATCAGCTTGTTAGCCCTAAACTTGTTTTTAAGGAGTTTATACAAAATCTTAAACTGGTGTAGGCTTTTTTTATATTTAAACTAACTAATTACAATGGACAACTCAATTATATTAATTGCTGGAGGTGTTATATTAGGATTACTAATAGGATACATAATAGCGAAAGTTTTAGAAAGAAATAATGCATCAAAACTGATAAAGGGCGCTAAAAAAAGTGCTGCGGCCATCATTAAGGAAGCGAATCTTGAAGGAGAATCAGTTAAAAAGGACAAAATCCTTCAGGCTAAAGAAAAATTTTTAGAGCTAAAGTCAGAACATGAAAAGGTCATTTTAGCGCGTGACAAAAAAATTGCTGAAGCTGAAAAACGCACACGAGATAAAGAGTCTCAAATATCCTCAGAATTGGCTAAAGTCAAAAAAAATAATGAGGATTTAGAGGTTAAATTAAAAGACTATGAACACCGAGTTGACATTCTCGATAAAAAGAAGGTGGAAATAGACAGGCTTCATAAAAGTCAGGTAGAACAGCTAGAAGTTATTTCCAGTCTTTCTGCTGAAGATGCTAAAGCGCAACTTATAGAATCACTAAAAGGGGAAGCGAAAAATGATGCCATGGCTTATGTGCAATCTGCTGTTGAAGAAGCTAAATTAACAGCTCAGCAAGAAGCTAAAAAGATCATTATTAATACTATTCAACGTATAGGAACTGAAGAGGCTATTGATAATTGCGTCTCTGTATTTAATATTGAATCTGATGATGTTAAAGGGCGAATTATTGGTAGAGAAGGCCGAAATATTAGAGCTATTGAAGCAGCAACGGGTGTTGAAATTATTGTAGATGATACGCCTGAAGCCATTATATTATCTTGTTTTGATTCGGTAAGAAGAGAAATTGCCAGACTGTCATTACATAAGCTAGTGACTGATGGAAGAATTCATCCTGCCAGAATTGAAGAAGTAGTTAAGAAAACCAAAAAACAAATAGATCAGGAAATTATAGAAGTTGGTAAACGCACGGTTATTGACTTAGGTATCCATAACCTGCATCCTGAATTGATAAAAATGGTAGGTAGGATGAAATATCGTTCTTCTTATGGACAAAATTTATTACAACATTCTCGTGAAGTAGCCAAACTTTGTGGTGTTATGGCTGCTGAGTTAGGATTGAATCCAAAACTGGCAAAACGTGCCGGTCTATTGCATGATATTGGTAAAGTGCCAGATGCAGAGGCTGATATGGAAACGCCGCATGCTATTTTAGGAATGCAATGGGCAGAAAAATTTGGTGAAATTCCTGAGGTTTGTAATGCTATAGGAGCGCATCATGATGAAGTAGAAATGAAATATTTAATTTCTCCAATAATACAGGTTTGCGATGCCATTTCTGGTGCACGCCCTGGAGCACGTCGTCAGGTTTTAGATAGTTACATTCAACGATTAAAGGATTTGGAGGATATTGCTTTTGGCTTCCAGGGTGTTAAAAAGGCCTATGCTATTCAGGCGGGTAGAGAATTACGTGTCATTGTAGAAAGTGAAAAAGTAGATGACCAAAAAGCAGCCGATTTATCATTTAGTATTTCTCAAAAAGTTCAGACGGATATGACCTATCCGGGTCAGGTAAAGGTGACTGTTATCAGAGAAACGCGCGCGGTGAACATAGCAAAATAAAAAACTAATTATTCAATAATAAAAAAATCCGGCTTTTGCTGGATTTTTTATTTTCTGGGGTGATATTTTTCTACAATCTTTGAAAGATGACTTTTATCTAAGTGTACATAAATTTCTGTAGTGGTAATACTCTCATGTCCTAGCATCATTTGAATGGATCTTAAATCGGCATTGTTTTGTAATAAATGGGTGGCGAATGAATGTCTGAAGGTGTGAGGGGAAATACTTTTTTTAAGCCCTATTTTTTCTGCAAGTTGTTTAATAATGGTGAAAATCATAGCTCTGGTAAGTTGTTTTCCGCGTCGGTTTAAAAACAAAGTGTCTTCATGGCCGGGTTGTATGTTTAAATGAGTTCTTATTTCATTGATATAAATGTTAATGTACTTTTGAGTGTTTTTTAAAATGGGCACAAAACGCTGCTTATCGCCTTTACCTGTTACTTTTATAAAGCCTTCATCAAAAAACAAATCAGACATTTTTAAATTGATCAATTCACTGACGCGTAAACCACAGCCATACAATGTTTCTAATATGGCCCTGTTTCTTTCACCTTCAGGCGTACTTAAATCTATTGCACCAATTAAATTATCAATTTCAAATTCGCTCAAGGTGTCCGGAAGTTTCCTGCCAATTTTAGGAGACTCAATTAAATCTAACGGATTCGATGCTCTGTAATCTTCAAAAATTAAAAAACTAAAAAAACTGCGTAAACCAGAAAGAATGCGGGATTGTGTGCGTTCATTAACCACTTTTGCAATTTCATAATTAAACTGTTGCAGTATTTCAGTACTAATAGTTAAAGGAGATTCATTAATATGATGGTCTTCTAAATAGGCTATGAGTTTTTTAACATCGAGGGCGTAATTATCTATGGAGTTTTTTGATAAACCGCGTTCAATTTTTAAATAAAGTTGATAATCCTTTAGGGCATTTAACCATTTCATAAAGGTAAAAATAGGATAAATAAGTGATATTT
>DATCZQ010000155.1:0-7530 GCA_036525815.1 Yeosuana sp.
GTATTAAGAGAAGACATTGCTATTGTATGTAATAGGAGAAAGGTATTATGGTCACCAGGTTGTGGAACCTTGACAGAAATAGCCAGAGCAGAAGAACTGGGATGTGAGATAGTGAAGTTATTTCCAGGAGATATTTATGGACCACAGTTTGTAAAAGGTATTAAAGGCCCACAACCATGGACCAGTGTAATGCCAACAGGCGGCGTATCACCAACAGAAGAAAACTTAAAAGGATGGTTTGATGCCGGAGTCACTTGCGTGGGTATGGGTTCCCAATTAATCTCAAATGATATTATTAAAAATAAAGACTATTCAAAACTTGAGCAGGATGTAAAACATGCACTTGCGATTATAAAGGAAGTTAGGAAATAGCATTAGTTTAAATTTTATGGTATAAATATATTAGATGTTATAGCTGTTGTGAAAAGTAAAATTAAAAAAGATATTTCTTTTGAAATGAAGTTCAATAGTTCCATATTAATTATTCCTAAATTAATTATTAAAGTTTAAAAATTTGCTTAATATATTCCAAAGGGCTCGAATTTTGTCCTATTGAGGTCACTAAAGTCTTCAACTTAAAAAATTGGGGGTTTTATTTTTTAGCTTCATATTTTCAAGTTTAATTTTTCAAAAAACTTGAGAGTTTGATTTGAAGTCAGGTCTATCTTGTTTACAAAAGAGAAATCAATAAAATTCATTACCCCACAGTTCCTAGGAACTGTGGGGTTTTTGTTTTCAGTTGGGTTCTTTAAAAATCGTTTAATGTTTCACATTTGTTTCACCTATTTATTAATAACAACTGTTAAGACAATAAAAATAGGGGTTAGGGCAAATAGTTCGAATCATATGATAATCTAGGTTCGATTGCTTCTCTTATCGCGTATAGATTAATTCATAATAAAGTGTATTTAAATTGAATATATTTGTATAATTATGAAACTAAGACTCTCTTTTTTTTTAATTATTGTTTTTTTCTACAATAAGTTAGTTGCGCAGTATACGCCATATTTTCAAAATTATTCATTATCCGAATATAATGCTGGTAATCAGAATTGGGGCGTTTCAAAAGCAGAAAATGGAAAAGTTTATGTAGCAAATAATAATGGTTTGCTTGAATATGACGGGCTAAAATGGGATTTTAAGGAATTACCTAATAAAACTACCATACGTTCCGTATTGGCTGCGAATAACAGGATTTATACAGGTTCGTATGAAGAGTTTGGTTATTGGAAAAATAATTCAACTGGGACATTAATATATACTTCATTGAGTGATTCAATTCGAAATGATATTTCTGTAAATGAAGAAATATGGCAAATCGTTTCCTTGAATGAAACAATTGTTTTTAGGTCATTTTCAAATATATACTTGTATAATGTTAATGGCGGAATAAAAAAAATAAATATTGATTCTACAATTATTTCATGTGATGTTGTGGACAATTCATTATATGTGTCTACTCTTCAAAATGGAATATACCAGCTTGAAAATAATGTTCTAATACCTAAAATAAATGATAAAGTTTTATATGACACCAAAATTGTTTCTATTGTAAATTATTATTCTAAGCTGCTTATCTCAACCTCTCTTAAAGGTTGTTTTATTTATGATAATAACAAACTGTTACCTGTAAATTTTGAGGTTAATAGTTTCATTAAACAGCAACAATTAAATGCCTTTTCAGTCCTGAAAAATGGTAACATGGTTTTTGGAACAATCAAAGATGGTATTTATCTAACAAATAATGAGGGTGAAATTATTTTTCATATAAATAAGGAAAATGGATTGGTTAATAATACCATTTTAGGCCAATATTTAGATGAGAATAATACTTTGTGGCTTGGTTTAGATAATGGAATTGCGTCTATTGATTTGAGTAGTCCTAATTATTTTTTTAATGATATTTCTGGAAAATTAGGGGCTGTTTATGATGTTGTAAAATTTAACGATGTCATTTATATAGGTAGTAATACAGGGCTCTTTTATTTAGACAAAAATAATAGACTAGAATTTGTAAAAGGTTCTCATGGTCAAGTATGGTATTTAAAGGAAATTAATGGAGAACTATTTTGTGGACACAATGATGGGACTTTTTTAGTCAAAGATAAAAAGCTATTCCCTATTTCAACTTATACGGGTGGTTGGACAATTGAAAATGTACCAGAACATAAAGACATTTTCATAGAGGGTACTTATGCCGGACTTGTTCGGTTCAAAAAGACAAAGGACAATTGGGAAATTAAGCATTTAGGTAAAACCACGATGCCAATTCGGTTTTTAGTTTTTGAAGATCAAAATATTGCATGGGCAGCTCACGCTTATAAAGGTCTTTATAAAATCAGGTTTGATAAAAATTACGATTCAATAATTAGCATAGAGAATTATAATAAAAGGGGTGTTTTTTCTGATTTTAATATTAGAGTTTATAATATAAAAAACATCATTTGTATTAAAACTAATGATGAATGGTTAAAATATGAACCCATGATTGATAGTATAGTTCCGTATGATTTATTAAATGAAAATTTTGGAAGGAATTCTTATATCATATCTGAAGATGACGTAGATCAATTAGTGCTTAAAATGCCAAATGATGTAATTAGCTTTAAATCAATTTTAAATAAAGAAAAGGATATTTCACTATCAAACAAATATTTTGAAAACCGATTAATTATTGGTAACGAAAAGGTTTCTAAGATTACTGATTCTACTTTTACGCTTAATTTGAACAATGGTTTTATGCTTATTGATAATAGATTTGATTCAAAAAAGTCACTTTTAAAACCCCAAATTGAAAGTATAAAAATTAATAAAGAGTTGATTGAACTAGAGCCTGATAGAGTTATCGAATTTAAATTAAACAGTAGTCTAGTTATATCAGTTTCGTCTCCGAAATCAGGTAATCATTTCTTTGAGTATTCAATATTAGAATTAGATTCTAAGAAGTGGAATAGGTTAGATAAAGATAAGCTAGAACTATCAAATTTAAAGGATGGTACTTACACTATTTTGTTTAGAACAAGTGATAATTTTGAAAAATCATCTTTGCCAAATAAATTAACAATAAAAGTATTGCCACCTTGGTACAAAGACACTTTAGGGTTTATTATATACTTTGTTTTAATAGCGATTACAGGGTTTATTATATATTTAGTTAATAAGAGGAAAGTTATTATAGAACAGAGATTATTAAAAATTCAATTCGCAAAAGAGCAGCAAGAGATATTAAGAGAAAAAACTTTGGATAATGAAAAGAGAATAGTTCAATTAAAGAATGAGTCACTTAGAAATGAAGTAAAATTGAAAAGTAAACAGTTGGCAAATACAGCTATGGCTTTAGTTAAGAAGAATGAAACATTACAGGATATTAAAAACGAGTTAACTGATAATAAGGATAGTTTTAAAAATCAATATGCATATAAAAAGATTTTAACTAAAGTAGATAAATCCATTGCACATAAAGATGAATGGAAAATTTTTGAATATAATTTTAATCAAGTTCATGAAGAGTTTTTTAATAGTCTTAAGTCTAAACATTTAAATTTAACTCCGAAAGATTTAAAGATTTGTGCATACATCAAAATGAATTTATCAAATAAGGAAATTGCACCTTTGATGAATGTTTCTTTAAGAGGTTTAGAAACACATAGATACAGACTAAAAAAGAAATTAAATGTAGAAAATGACATTTCTTTAACAAGATATTTGATAAATCTAGAATAAAACGTATTTAAAATTACGTTATCTTTTGTTAAAACACACTTCATTACTACGTCATATAACGTTTTATCAGCCCTTTTTACTCACTTTATTATTGTTTTAGTATACGTCATACATAGTTAATTTGACTTTATTTCTGATTAATGGCGTATTTAAAGTGTAATGGCTTTTTACCTCAAACTAAAAATTGGCTATATCTTGTGAATGACTAATTAATTCAATCGTGTATATGAAAACAAAAATTATTTTATTATTACTTTTTCTGGTCTCTGTGAATAGCTTTGCCCAAAATATGATAGTTTCTGGAACGGTTACGGGTTCAGAAGATAATATGCCAATTCCAGGTGTTAATGTTATAGTAAAGGGAACAAGTCGAGGAGTAAGTACTGATTTTGACGGTAATTATTCTATACAAGTAAGCGAAGGAGAAATTCTTGAATTTAGCTCTATTGGACTAAAAACAAAATTAATTACTATTGGTAACCAAACCCTAATTAATGTAGCTCTTGAGACAGATATTGAATCTTTGAGTGAAGTTGTTGTAGTTGGTTATGGTACTGCCAAAAAAAGAGATCTTGCCGGTTCAATTGTTAGGGTTGAGGGTGATGTAGTTGCAGACAAACCCAATGCAAACCCAGTTGCTTCTTTACAAGGTAGAGTTGCAGGTTTATCGGTAGTTAATTCTGGACAACCTGGACAGGAACCTGATATACGTATCAGGGGAACTGTAAGTAGAAATCAAACGAAGCCTTTGTATGTGGTTGATGGAATTTTTAGTGAAGACATTAGCTATATCAATCCAAATGACATAGATTCTATTGAGTTATTAAAAGACCCATCGTCTTTAGCCATATTTGGAGTAAGAGGAGCTAATGGAGTCATTCTTGTTACAACTAAGAAGGCAAAAGAAGGAAAATTAAATATTGCCTTTTCAGCATCTACTGGTTTTAAAAATATTACTGGAGAACCAGACTTGGCCGATGCTAATTTATTTAAAACATTATATGATGAACGATTGGATAATGATGGATCTGCTCCTTATGGTTTTTATAATTTGTTTAATGGCAATACTAATTGGGTTGATGAAATTACAAATAATGGTGCAACAGTTCGAAATGCCAATTTAAGTATTCAAAGTGGTAACGAATCAAATAAAATGAGCATTGGTTTGGGATATTTAGAGGAAGAAGGAATTATAAAAAACGAAAAATTGCAAAAGGTAACCTTTAATATTAATGATGAAGTCAAAATTTCAGATAATATTAAAGTAGGGATAGGTATTAGCGGAGTAAAATCAGATTTACCAAATCTAGGAAATTATGTATCCTCTTTAAATGCCACTCCAATAGTCAGCCCTTTTAATTCGGACGGTATTTATAACCAATTACCCATTGCAATTGGTGGAGCTCAAATAGGCAATCCTCTTCTCGTTGTAAACGAAAGGTTACCTAAAAATATTTCTAATTCATATCGATTTGTTGGTAACATTTTTGCAGAATTCAAATTTTTAAAAAATTTCACCTTTAGAACTGCATATTCTGGAAATTATGATAATACTAAAGGAAGGGGTTATTCGCCACTCACACCAGTATATGTAGCAGAGAGCGATGAAATTGCCAATTATTCCGGGCAAATATTATCGAGTGTTTATCAATACAATAATATCAAACAAGATTTTCAACAAGATTATCTATTAACTTATACAAAAGAATTTGGAGACCATGGTATTACGGCTCTATTAGGTTATACTACATTTCAAGAATATTTTGAAAACATTAATGGCTCAGTAAATCAATTAGCAGGAGGCGATCCTATTCCAAACGATCAAAGATTTTGGTATTTAAATGTGTTCCCGTTTGGCGATCCAGATACAAGGATTTCAAACTCAGAACAATGGGATAGAGCTACTACATCTGGTTTATTTCGTGTTTTATATAACTATAAGAGGAAATATATCTTAAACGGTTCATTTAGAAGAGATGCTTCTTCCGAACTGCCAAAAGAAACTAGAGGTCAAAATTTTTGGTCATTAGGTGCAGCTTGGGAAGTAAGTAAAGAAAAATTCATGGAAAATAGTTCTATAAATTATTTGAAAATTAAGGGTTCTTATGGAGAATTAGGAAATCAATATAATGCGGTACACTACCCTTATTTACCTAATTATCAATTAGGCGCTTCTGCTGTATTAGGCAATCCACAAAGTGTTATTCCTGCATATGTATTGGCTTACAGAAATACAGATAATTTAAAATGGGAAACGATTACTTCTTATGAAGGTGGTATTGAGATGGCTACTTTTGATAACAGATTAAAATTTGAAGCTACCTATTATAATAAATTAACAAAAGATTTATTGGTATTTGTTTCAAGTGGAAGTGATCAATTTTATACAAATGCTGGAGAAATCGAAAATAAGGGATTTGAATTTACATCTTCTTGGAATGATAACATCGGTTCAGATTTTAAATATTCAATAAGTGGAAATTTAGCGACTATTAAAAATACGGTAAACTCAGTATTTGAGCCTGGTTTTGAGGTTTTTTCTGGACCAACTCGTACCCGAGCAGGCGATCCTATTGGTTCGTTTTACGGTTATATAGTTGATGGCCTTTATCAATCGAATTTGGATATTGCCGCCTCTCCACCAAGTACACTAGGAGCTCATGCCCCTGGAGATTTTAAATATAGAGATGTTGATGGTGATGGTGAAATAACGCCGGATGATAGAACAGTAATAGGAAATCCAACCCCTGATTTTACTTATGGTATAAGTACAAATCTTTCTTATAAAAACTTCTCATTAGACATAGATGTACAAGGTGTTTATGGAAATGAAATCTGGAGAAACTGGGGTAATGGAAGTACTTTTGCTCAATTTAATTACAGAGCAGTAAGGGAAAACAGATGGATTGGTGCTGGGACCTCCAACTGGGAGCCAAGGTTAACGGAAGCTTCAGGCTATAACAAACTAAATTCTACTTATAATATCGAAGATGGTAGTTATGTAAGAATAAGGAATATCCAATTGGCCTATAATTTTAAGCCAATGAGTATAAAAAGTATTGATTTTACTAATATGAGATTGTACATCAACGCACAAAATTTATATACTTGGAAACATAATTCTGGGTTTACTCCTGAAGCAGGAGGATCTCCGATTGAGTTTAGTATAGATAATGGCGGATATCCTTTACCAATGGTTACTAGCTTAGGTTTTAGTGTGTCATTTTAATAAAATTTAAAAACTTATAATTATGAATAATATAATCAAAGAAACATTCTTTAATATAAAGTATACATTAGGTGCGCTACTTATATTATTATTTATTGCTTCGTGTAATGGTGATTTATTAGACACCAAACCCTTAGGAATTGCCACTGTAGGAGATCTAACCACCGGTGGTTTTGAAGCAGATGCGTTTGGACTTTATGGGCAACTAAGAAATTCAGCTGTTTCAGATTGGACGAGATATTGGTTCCAAAGCATTCGTTCTGATGATGCCGCAAAAGGAAGTTCGTCAGGCGATGCAGCACAAGCAGGGGCTGATTTTAATGATTTTGGGTATTCCAAAGATATTTTTCTTAATGATGGCAATTGGAATGACCATTACAAAGTAATTAATGCATGTAATGATTTAATAGATGCCATTGAAGTTTCAGGGTTAACTGATACTGGGACTATGATAAATATGGCTGAAGCTAGAATGATAAGAGCCTTTCTTTATTTTGATTTAAGAAGAGATTATGGTGAAATCCCTATAATTGATAAAAAAATAGTAGAAGTAACAGACGGAAATAAGGCTAAATCCA
>DATCZQ010000156.1:0-25617 GCA_036525815.1 Yeosuana sp.
GGGACAATTAGAGAAAAATGTATCTTGGATTTCTTTATTTATTGCATTGGCTCCTATGTTAGGATTCATGGGAACAGTAATTGGTATGATTCAAGCATTTGATAAAATTGAAGCAGCTGGAGATATGCAGCCATCACTTGTTGCGGGAGGTATTAAAGTAGCCCTATTAACAACTGTATTTGGTTTGGTAGTAGCTATTATACTTCAAATTTTTTACAATTATATTATTGCCAAAATTGATAGTATTGTTAATGATATGGAAGATGCTTCTATTACATTAATGGATTTACTAATCAGACAAAAAAAGTAATAATTTAAAATATACACGATTATGAGTTTAAAAAAAATATCAACTATATTCGTTGGAATTGTAGGTGTGCTATCGATCATCTTTCTTGCTATGATAATAGGAGCAGGTGATGATGCCATCAAAGCCGGCGAATCTAGTGGTGCGGTTAATACCTTTATGTATATTTCATATGCTATTTTAATTGTTACAATTGCTCTAGTAGCGTTATTTACTTTTAAAGGATTGTTTACAGATACCGAATCATTAAAAAGTACCTTGATTGGTGCAGGAGCTTTTCTAGCAGTTTTAGTTATAGCATATGCAGTTTCTGGTGGTGACACTAAAGAATACCTTTATAGCGGTTTACCAGCATCAGGAGGCGAATCACGTATGGTAGGAGCAGGAATTGTAGCGTTTTATATTTTAATGGCAACTTCAATAGTTGTGATGCTATTGGCTGGAGTAAAGAATCTATTTAATAAATAAAAATTATGGCAAAAAGAGCAGCACCCGAAGTTAATGCAGGCTCCATGGCCGACATTGCCTTTCTATTATTAATATTCTTCTTAGTAACAACTACTATTGAGACAGATACGGGTATTAACCGTAAATTACCTCCAATAGAAGATAATGAAGAAGATGTTATTATTAAGCAAAAAAATATCTTTACAGTTTTACTTAACGGTAAAGACCAGTTATTGGTTGAAGATGAGTTAATGGAACTGAAGGATATAAGAAAGGCAGCCGTTGAATTTTTAGATAATGGCGGAGATGGAACATGTAGTTATTGTCAGGGAAAGAAAGATCCAAGCTCATCTGATAATCCAGATAAGGCTATTATTTCTCTAAAAAATGAAAGAGAAACTTCTTATAAAATGTATATTTCAGTTCAAAATGAATTGGTTGCGGCTTATAATGAGTTGAGAAATAAGAGAGCACAGGCACTTTATGGTAAGTCATTTATTGAAATGCAAGCAGATTACGATAATGTAAACTGGGTAGGAAATAAGGATAAGTTGAAGGAACAATTGGATCAAATAAAACTAGAGTATCCTCAAAAACTATCGGAAGTACAATAATTTGAAATTTAACACATTTATATATGGCTAAATTTAATAAGAAAAAAGACGGAGGAGTTCCGGCAGTGAATACGGCTTCTTTACCGGATATTGTATTCATGTTATTATTCTTTTTTATGGTGGCGACCGTAATGAGAGAGAATACCTTAATGATAAAGAATAGCTTACCATATGCTGACCAAGTTGAGAAACTTGATAAGAAGGATCTGGTAATGTACATCTATGCGGGTAAACCAAGTGATGCTTACAAGCAATATGGTACTGAAGCTAAAATACAACTTAATGATAAGTTTGCAGACATTGGAGATATTGCCGCCTTTATTGCACAAGAGCGCGCATCTAAAAGAGAAGAATTAATTCCGTTTTTAACTACTGCTCTAAAAGTAGATCAGGATGCTAATATGGGATTAATTGGTGATATTAAACAAGAATTACGAAAGGTTAATGCTTTAAAAATTAATTACACTACCAGAAAAGGTAATGTTTTTGATAAGCATTAGAATTTAAGTCTTAATTTTATATTAGAAAAAAGGCGTTTTGAGTTTTCAAAACGCCTTTTTTTATACCTTTATAGCTCTAGTTAGTTTATGAAGATTTTAATTTTTATAGTATTATTTTTGTTCGTTTTTCAATATTCTTTTTCCCAAGAAATAGAAAACGAGCCTGTAGATTCTCTTTATAAGGAGGATCAGTTTTATGCTGGGTTGACTTATAACTTTTTGGCCAATAAACCTATAAACCTTAGTCAAAGTGGTTTTTCATTAGGCTTTCATTTTGGGTTTATAAAAGATATGCCCATTAATAAAAATAGAAATGTAGCTATTGGCATTGGACTTGGATATTCAGCTAATTCCTTCAATCAAAATTTACAAATTTATAAAACTGATAGCGATTCTTATATTTATGCTATTTTAGAAGATAAAACTACCTATTCTAGAAATAAATTTTCTAATCATTTTATTGAGTTGCCCGTTGAGTTTAGATGGCGTACTTCCAATGCCACTGATTATGAATTCTGGCGTGTTTATGCCGGTTTTAAACTGAGTTATATGGTTGCCAACAACACAAAATATGTGGGTAATACAGAATCTTTGACTTATAAGGGTATACCTGACTTTAATCAGCTTCAATATGGTGTTTCACTTTGTGCTGGGTATAATACCTGGAATTTTTATGTGTATTATGCCTTAAATCCTATTTTTTCAAGTAAGGCAAAAACAGAGGGTCAATCCATAGATATGAATGCCCTAAAAATTGGACTCATGTTCTATGTTTTATAACCAGTATTTTAGAAGAATGAGCTGTGGTATAAAACCAATAAAAAAACCAATGATCAGCTCTGTTTCTGTATGAGCTTTTAAATGTAGTCTTGACGTTGCAATAGCGCCAGTTAGAATAAACATTACGGCTAATGTGCCATTAATATTGATGCTAAAATGAATACTTAAAGCAATAAAAAACATAAATAATCCGGCTATAGACGTCATATGGATACTGGCCTTAAATCTCATAAAAACTAAAAAAAGGCACGCTAGAGTTGATATCAAAATACCTACAAAAAAATAATAGAGTTCAATAATCTGATTGGCCGTTAATATCCTATTTAGAACCAATAGAACTACAATACAATTTACGATTAACGGAAATATACGTTCTTTAGTAGTTTCTAAATAAATTGATTTGGCCTTACCTAAGGTTTTTAACAAAAAATACAGTAAAATAGGTAAAACAATGGTTAAAATAAATAATGAAATTAACTTAGCCTGAATGATTTGTAATGAAATGTATTTAGGGGATTTTGTGAAATAAAAGACAACGCCTAGTAAGGGTATTATTAAGGGATGAAAAATGAAAGAGATACTTTTTAAAATATTATTCATTACATTTTTTTGCGCAGTCTTGCTACAGGCACATCTAATTGTTCTCTATATTTTGCAACAGTTCTTCTGGCGATAGGATATCCTTTATCTTTTAAGATAGCAGCTAAAGTTTCATCTGTTAACGGTTTTCTCTTGTCTTCTTCTTCAATAACGGTCTCCAGAATTTTTTTAATCTCTCTGGTTGAGACATCTTCTCCTTGGTCGTTTTTCATGGATTCGGAAAAGAATTCCTTAATCAGTTTTGTACCATAAGGCGTGTCTACATATTTACTGTTGGCAACCCTGGAAACAGTAGAGACATCCATATGTATTTCATCGGCGATATCTTTTAAGATCATTGGTCTTAAGTTCCGCTCATCACCTGATAAAAAATAGTCTTTTTGATAGTGCATAATCGCACTCATGGTAATAAATAAGGTCTGTTGTCTTTGTTTAATTGCTTCAATAAACCATTTTGCAGCATCTAATTTTTGTTTGATGAAAATTACTGCATCTTTTTGAGAACCGGACTTGTCACTAGTGTCTTTGTATGTTTTAAGCATGTTGTGGTATTCTCTTGACACATGAAGTTCTGGAGCATTTCGGCCATTTAATGTTAACTCTAATTCTCCATCAATAATCTTAATCGCAAAATCCGGGACAATATGTTCTACTATTCTGTTATTTCCTGAATAAGATCCGCCTGGTTTAGGATTTAAATGTTCAATTTCATAAATGGCATCTTTCAGTTGAATTTCAGAGACATCAAACTTTTGAATTAATTTATCATAGTGCTTTTTCGTGAACTGTTCAAAGGCATTATCAATGATATTTCTAGCCAATTCCACATCCAAGGTTTTCTCTTTTCTGTGTAATTGAATGCTTAAGCATTCCTGTAAATTTCTAGCACCAACACCGGCAGGATCCAACTGATGAACAAGTTTAAGAACATATTCAATTTTTTCTTCGGTGGTGTAAATATTTTGAGTAAATGCCAAATCATCCATAATATCAGATAAGGATCTCCGGATATATCCACTATCATCTACACTTCCTACTAAAAACTCAGCAATATCACGTTCTTCATCAGAAAGTCTATAAGTGTTTAACTGGTCTATTAAATATTGTGTAAAGGATGTGCCAGCGGCATACGGAACGTTTTTTTCCTCATCATCAGCACTGTAATTATTAGCTTGGGTTCTGTAATCAGGAATTTCGTCATCACTCAAATACTCATCTACATTAATATCATCAGTATTTATAGAATCTTGTTCATTAAAATCATCGGTCGTATTATCTAAATCGGAGTCATAATCATTTTCGGTCTCTTCTTTACCTCCTTCAAGTGCCGGATTCTCTTCTAGCTCTTGTTTAATACGCTGTTCAAAAGCTTGTGTAGGCAACTGAATCAATTTCATTAATTGAATCTGTTGTGGAGACAACTTTTGAGATAGTTTAAACTGTAATTGTTGCTTAAGCATATTAAAAACTAGTTTAGATAAAAGTATAAAAACAAAATTAAAAACCCATACTCGATCAAGGAACCAAACAGGGGTAAAATTGTTTTAAAATTCCGCATTTTGTGGTGTTCTAGGAAAAGGAATAACATCTCTAATGTTAGTCATACCAGTTGCAAACATAACCAGGCGTTCAAATCCAAGGCCAAAACCAGAATGTACAGCGGTACCATATTTACGGAGATCTAAATACCACCAAAGTTCTTTCTCATCAATGTCTAAGGCAGCCATTTTTTCTTTAAGGACTTCTAATCGTTCTTCGCGTTGTGAACCTCCAACCATTTCACCAATGCCTGGAAATAAAATATCCATCGCTCTAACCGTTTTACCATCTTCATTTAAGCGCATGTAAAAGGCTTTTATATTCGCCGGATAATCAAATAAAATGACAGGACATTTAAAATGTTTTTCAACAAGGAAACGCTCATGTTCACTCTGCAGGTCAGTGCCCCATTCGTTAATAATATATTTAAATTTCTTTTTCTTATTTGCTGTACTATTACGAAGAATATCAATGGCCTCTGTATAACTTACTCTTTTAAAGTTATTATCAATAACAAAGTCTAGTTTTTCTATCAAGCTCATGTCACTGCGTTCTGCCTGTGGTTTTGATTTTTCTTCTTCTAATAATCTGCTTTCTAAAAAGTCTAAATCTTCACGATTATGAGTTAGCACATATTTTAACACATACTTTAAAAAATCCTCAGCCAAATCCATATTGCCTGCCAGGTCCATAAAAGCAACTTCAGGTTCAATCATCCAAAACTCGGCTAAATGTCTGGAGGTATTTGAGTTCTCTGCTCTAAATGTTGGTCCAAAAGTATAGACTTTACCAAGAGACATGGCATATGTTTCAGCTTCTAATTGCCCTGAAACCGTAAGATTGGTTTCTTTACCAAAAAAATCTTTGGAATAATCAACCTCTCCCTGTTCCGTTAATGGTGGGTTTTTAGCATCTAAATTACTAACTCTAAACATTTCTCCAGCTCCTTCAGCATCACTTCCAGTGATAATTGGTGCATGCATATAAAAGAAACCATGGTCATTGAAGTATTTATGAATAGCAAAGGATAAGGCGGAACGCAACCTCATAACGGCGCTAAATGTATTTGTTCTGGTACGTAAGTGCGCATTTTCCCTTAAGAATTCAAAGGAATGCTTTTTTGGTTGAATTGGATAGGTTTCAGGATCAGAGTCACCTAAAATAACAATGGATTTTACTATTATTTCTACCTTTTGCCCTTTGCCTTGGCTTTCAACTAATTCTCCTTTAATATGAATCGCTGCACCAGTAGTGATACGCTTTAGGATGGCTTCATCAGTTTTTTCAAAATCAACAACACACTGTATATTATTAATTGTAGATCCATCATTTAAGGCAATAAAACGATTGGCTCTAAAGGTTCTTACCCAACCTTTAATTTCTACTTCTGGAAGTATATTATTATTTGATAATAATTCTGAAACGGTATGTAATGTCATTGGTGTTTAGTTTAAAGTGCAAATATAAAGGTTTCAAAATTCAAAATTCAAGTATCAAATTCCAAAATGTTAGTAAATTGATATTTGAAACTTAAATCTAAAAATTTTAGTATTGAGAATCTTCTTCCTCTTCTTCAGGAATGATATTAATAGCAGGTTCTTTTAATACATTTTTATTAGCAATGCTTCGTTCTAATGAAAGCAACAAAGAGGGTAATAAAACTAAGTTTGAGAGCATGGCAAATAAAAGAGTGATAGACACTAATCCACCTAAGGCCACTGTGCCTCCAAAGCTAGAAATGGTAAATACTGAGAATCCAAAGAACAGCACTATAGATGTATAAAACATACTCACGCCAGTTTCTCTTAAAGCGGCATAAACGGATTTATTAATTCTCCAATGGTTGGCTTGAAGTTCTTGTCTGTATTTGGCTAAAAAGTGAATAGTATCATCAACAGAAATCCCAAAAGCTATACTAAAGACCAAAATAGTTGATGGTTTTATAGGAACCCCTAAATAACCCATTAAGCCCGCCGTTATAAGTAAAGGCAGTAAGTTTGGAATAAGGGAAACTACTATCATTTTAAAAGACCTGAACATATAAGCCATAAATAATGAAATTAAGAATATGGCTAATGACAATGAAATGGCTAAGTTTTTAACTAAATATTTCGTGCCTTTTTGAAACACCAAAGCTTTACCAGTCATGGTTACATTATACTGATCTTCTGGAAACACATTATTGATTTTATTTTGAACATTTTCTTCAATATGCTCCATCTTATCTGTTCCAATATCTTTCATAAAGGTCGTGATACGAGCATACTGACCTGTACTGTCAACAAAATTTTTAAACAAATCAACATTTGAAGTTGAGTTTTTTGCATACGATAAAATGAAACTATTTTCTTGTGAAGTAGGCAATTGATAATGTTTTGGATTACCGTTATAATAAGCCTGTTTTGAATATTTTACCAAACTAACTACTGAAATGGGTTTTGATAATTCAGGGGTTTCAATAATTAACTCTTCAAGCTCATTCATACGCTTTAAAGTAGAGAGTTTCAATACGCCCTTTTTACGCTTTGTATCAACCATAATCTCTAAAGGCATGATACCATTAAATTCTTCTTCAAAAAACCTGATGTCCTTGAAAAATTGAGTGTTTTTAGGCATGTCTTCAATCAAACTGCCTGAAATTCTAATTTGATAAATACCTATAAAACTTAAAATGAGGAGTAAAACGGATGTGGCATAAATAGCAATTCTTTTTCGTTTTACAATTCGCTCAATCCAACTCACAAAATAACCAACCCAACGTCTGTTTAAGTGTTCTAAATGTCTCTCTTTTGGGTAAGGTAAGAAAGAATATAAAATAGGGATGATTAATACACATAATATAAAAATAGCTAATATACTTAAAGAAGCTACTGTGCCAAACTCTTTTAAAAGCTGACTTTCAGTTAACATAAAGGTCGCAAAACCAGAGGCTGTTGTTACATTAGTCATTAAGGTGGCATTGCCTATTTTGGTGATTACACGTTGCAATGATTTTACTTTATTGCCATGTAATTTTACCTCACGCTGATATTTATTAATTAAAAAGATGCAGTTAGGGATACCAATAACTATAATTAAAGGGGGTATAAGTGCTGTTAATACAGTGATTTCATAATTTAGCAGTCCAATAATTCCGAAGGTCCACATCACACCAGTGCAGACTACAACAAGAGAAATGAGCGTAGCCCTAAAGGATCTAAAAAAGAAAAAGAATATAAGTGAAGTAACCAGTAATGCTGCGCCGATAAACAAGCCTATTTCATCAACAATATTTTGTGAGTTCAGGGTGCGTATATAGGGCATTCCAGAAACCCTTACATCTATTTCATTAGCCTTTTCAAAAGCTTCTATTTGAGGCTGTAATACTGAAATCACAAAGTCTTTTCTTACCGAAGTATTTACAATATCTTTTTTTAAGTAAATAGCAGTTCTTATGGTTCTGGTATCTTTATTGAACAGAAAATTATCGTAAAATGGATATTTTTTGAACAGATCATTTTCTAATATATCAATCTGTTCTTTTGAAGAAATGGAATCTTTTATAAATGGTTCAAGTACAAATTTTTCGTTTATAGTATCTTTTACAAGTTTTTGCAGATCCTTAATGGAAACGACTGTTTCAACTTCTTCGTATTTTTTAAAAGAATCAGATAAATTATTCCAGGCATTCAGTTTTTTAACTGTAAAAAGTGACGAATCTTTAACTCCCAAAACGATTAAGTTCCCTTCTTCACCAAATATTTTTAAAAAATTCTTATAGGTCATGTTTACTTCATGATCATCAGGTAAGAGGTTAGCTTCAGTATACGTAAACCGCATATTTTTCCACTGTAAGCTAAAGAAGATCGTTATAATAATAATGGAAACAAGTATAGCAATTTTATTACGCAATATGAGTCTTGCAATAATGTCCCAAAAATCTTTTGTAAAAAGTTTTAACATGATGAGTTTAAAAGATGTGTAAAGGTAGAAAAAACAACCTATTAGAAATGATTATAGCTTAATAATGTTGCGTTAAATACATATTTAGAGGCCACATTATCAACAATTTTGATAAATGAGAATTTCTTAGAGAATGTTATATAAAAAATAAATAAGCGACATTTAAGTCGCTTATTTATTTATACGGTCATGATTTCTCTCTCTTTGATTTCGAGAATTTCATCAATTCTTCTAACGTACTTATCGGTTAATTCTTGAATATCAATTTCTGCGTTTTTTTTAAGGTCTTCAGAAATATCTTCAGATTTTTTAATTTCATTATTGGCATCTTTACGAGCGCTTCTTACCCCAATTTTAGCATCTTCAGCTTCCGCTTTCGCTTGCTTTGCTAAATCTCTACGACGCTCTTCAGTAAGTGGTGGGACATTAATTATAATAGTTTCACCATTATTCATAGGATTAAATCCCAAGTTAGCAATCATGATCCCTTTTTCAATTTCTTGAAGCATACCTCTTTCCCAAGGCTGAACAGTTATTGTTCTACCATCAGGGGTATTGATATTGGAAACTTGGCTTAATGGTGTTTGAGAGCCATAATAATTAACCATAACACTTCCTAACATAGCGGGACTTGCTTTTCCCGCTCTAATGTTTACTAATTGTTTTTCTAAATGCTTTAGAGCATTATCCATTGACTCTTTTGCTGAGTCTAAAATGAATTGGACTTCTTCATTCATTACTATAAACTTTAATTTTCAATTAACATAAAAAAGGTATAGAACTAACAACTCACTTCAGTTCCAATATTTTCACCAGAAACCACTTTTAGTAGGTTTCCTTTTTTGTTCATATCAAATACAATAATAGGCAATGCATTTTCCTGACTTAAAGTAAAAGCGGTTGTATCCATTACTTTTAGTCCTTTTTTGATCACTTCATCAAATGAAATGGTATCAAATTTTATTGCTTTTGAATCTTTTTCCGGGTCTACATTATAAATGCCATCAACACGAGTGCCTTTTAATATTACATCTGCTTCAATTTCAATAGCTCTCAAAACAGCAGCAGAATCTGTTGTAAAATACGGATTACCAGTACCACCTCCAAAAATAACGACGCGTCCTTTTTCTAAGTGTCGCATGGCTCTTCTGCGAATAAATGGTTCTGCAACTTCATTTATTTGAATGGCAGACTGCAATCTTGTGGCAATGCCAGCATTTTCTAAAGCACTCTGTAACGCTAGCCCGTTAATTACGGTTGCAAGCATCCCCATATGATCTCCTTGAACTCTATCCATGCCTTTGCTGGCTCCTGAGACACCTCTAAAAATGTTTCCGCCGCCAATAACTATAGCAACCTCCACACCTTTATCTGTAATCGCTTTTATATCCTGAGCATATTCTGCCAAGCGTTCTGGGTCAATACCATATTGACGGTTTCCCATTAAGGCTTCGCCAGATAATTTAAGGAGGATTCTTTTGTACTTCATAATGAATTTAAAGGTTTAGCAAAACTACATAATTTTTTTGTTTTTAAATTATAAAAAAAGCTTCTCAAATACATGAGAAGCCCTTTTTTAATATTGTTTTGCTATTAGTTTAACCTAATGCAACTCTTTTAAAGTTTACCACTTTTACGTCTTTACCAATGGTTTTTACGTAGTTAGCAACACTTACTTTGCTATCTTTAATAAAATCTTGATTTATCAACGTGTTGTCTTTAAAGAAACGGTTTAATTTGCCTTTTGCAATATTGTCTAACATAGCTTCTGGTTTACCTTCTTGACGTAATTGATCTTTAGCAATTTCAATTTCTTTGTCAATAACTGAAGCGTCAACTCCTGCTTCATCTAAAGCGATTGGATTCATTGCAGCCACTTGCATAGCAACATCTTTAGCAACTTCTTCAGCACCTTCTACATTTGCAGATAGACCAACTAAAGTTGCTATTTTATTGCCGGCGTGAATATAAGAACCTACAAAAGGTGCTTCAATTTTTTCAAATGCTGTGATTTCTAATTTTTCACCAATAACCCCCGTTTGCTCAATTAATTTTTCAGCAACGGTCATACCTCCAAAATCAGCTGCTAAGAAAGATGCCTTGTCAGCATATTTAAAAGCTAGATCAGCAAAATCATTAGCTAATTTTACAAAGTTTTCATTTTTACCAACAAAGTCAGTTTCACACCCTAAAACAACGGCAACACCTTTAGTTTTAGAATCATTTACTTTTGCAATGGCAGCCCCTTCAGTAGATTCTCTGTCAGCTCTGTTTGCCGCAACTTTTTGACCTTTTTTACGTAAAATTTCAATTGCTTTTTCAAAATCACCTTCAGCTTCAACTAAAGCTTTTTTACAGTCCATCATTCCTGCACCAGTAGTTTGTCTCAGTTTGTTTACTTCTGCAGCTGTTATTTTTACCATAGATTCCATATTTTAAAATTTAAAAAGTCGTTCAATTGGTTTCAACGAAGAAAGAATTAAACGACTTAATGTATGTATTAATTATACTTTTTATTCTTCTTCGTCAGCTACAATTTTCTTAGCTTTTGCTAAGGCTTTTGCTTTTTCTGCTGCCACTGTTTTTTCGTCAAAAGAATCATCTCCCTCAGATTCAGCATCTTTTTCAGCTTTACGCTCTAATAAGCCTTCACTGATAGCACTTGTAACATAAGACAAAATTTTATCAATTGATTTTGAAGCATCATCATTTGCAGGGATTACATAATCAACTTGACGTGGGTCTGAGTTGGTATCAACCATTGCGAAAATAGGAATGTTTAATTTTTGTGCTTCTTTAATTGCGATATGTTCACATTTGATATCAACAACAAATAATGCCCCTGGTAAACGTGTCATGTCACTAATGGAACCTAAGTTTTTCTCTAACTTAGCTCTTAAACGATCAACCTGTAAACGCTCTTTTTTAGAAAGAGACATAAAAGTTCCGTCTTTCTTCATTCTATCAATCGAAGCCATTTTTTTAACAGCTTTTCTAATAGTAACAAAGTTAGTTAGCATACCACCTGGCCATCTTTCAGTGATGTAAGGCATGTTGATAGCTCCTGCTTTTTCGGCAACTATATCTTTTGCTTGTTTTTTTGTAGCAACAAATAAAATTTTTCGACCTGAATTAGCGATTTTGCTTAACGCTGCTCCAGCTTCTTCCATTTTAGCTGCTGTTTTGTAAAGGTTTATAATATGGATACCGTTACGTTCCATATAAACATAAGGGGCCATGTTTGGATCCCACTTACGTGTTAGGTGACCGAAGTGTACACCTGCTTCAAGTAATTCTTTTACTTCTACTTTTGCCATTTTGTAATAGTTTACGTTCTGTTGAATTAGCAATGATTAAGTGGTCATTTTTTAAATTCGCCTTAACCATTTAGATGCTAAACTAAATCCTGTTTTTTACAACTAGGACAACAATAACTGGTTTAATTTTTTCTTTTTGCTGTTTACTATAAAATAGTAATCCAGCTCAATTTGGTATTAACGTTTAGAGAACTGGAATTTCTTACGCGCTTTTTTCTGACCGAATTTTTTACGCTCTACCATTCTAGGGTCTCTTGTTAATAAGCCTTCTGGTTTAAGAGTTAGTCTGTTTTCAGCATCTAATTCGCACATAGCGCGAGAGATTGCTAAACGAACTGCTTCTGCTTGACCAGTCACACCTCCTCCAAATACATTTACTGTAATATCAAAGTTGCCTTCGTTATTAGTCAAAGCTAATGGCTGGTTTACTTTGTATTGCAATGTAGATGTCGTGAAGTAAGCATTTAATTCTTTTTTGTTAACTGTGATGTTACCTTTACCAGGAGCAACATAAACACGAGCAACAGCCGTTTTTCTACGGCCAATTTTGTGAATTACTTCCATTTAATTGAATTCGTTTAAGTTAATTGCTTTTGGTTTTTGCGCCTCATGAGTATGCGCTGCACCAACAACAACATTTAAATTACGGAATAGATCTGCACCTAATTTGTTTTTAGGCAACATTCCCTTTACTGACTTTTCTACTAATCTTGCTGGATCTTTTCCAAACATTTCTTTAGCAGATAAGCTTCTTTGACCACCTGGATAACCTGTGTGACGGATATACGTTTTATCGTTCCACTTGTTTCCTGTTAAGTTGATTTTTTCGGCATTAATAACAATGACGTTATCGCCGCAATCAGCATGTGGTGTGAAGTTAGGTTTGTGTTTACCTCTTAATAGTTTTGCAACTTTTGAAGCTAAACGACCTAAGCTTTGCGATTCAGCGTCAACTAAAACCCATTGCTTATTAGCTGTAGCTTTGTTGCCTGAAATTGTTTTGTAGCTTAATGTATCCACACTTATTATTTTTTCTGATTAAACATTCCTCTTTCAAAAAGAGTTTGCAAATTTACGATAATCTATTTGATTACCAAATACTATAGCGTAATTTTTATAAGCTAAATAGGGTGTTGAAAATGAAGGCGTTTAATATTTATTAAAATGCCTTGTTTTAATTAGCAAAAGGAACTTAAATTCTCTAGTTAAAACAGTCTCAATAATGTTTTTTTCTATTGAATACTTTGTCCAAATGTTAGTAAATTATTATCAGGATCGAGTATTGAAAATTCTTTTTGTCCCCATGGTTTTGTTTGTAAGTCACCTGCTGGGTGAATACTGACATTTTTATCCAAGAATGATTTATAAAGACGCTCTACATCTTTGGTCCGTATATAAACTTGTCCATAATTCTCTTTTGGGTTAAGTTCTTTAAATTCAAAAAAATGGATTTGAATACCATCTTTCTGAATCATTAAATAGCCGTTATAATCTACATTCCCAAATTCTTTAAAACCGAGCTTTGTAACATAATAGTCTTTTGTAATCGCTTTATGACGCATAGGTAGTTTGGGATGGATCTCTGACAGCATATCATTTTATTTTGTGAATACCTCTTATAACATATTTAAAAATACTAAATATTTTAACATCAAAAAAGATTCTTAAACTACAAAAAAGGAATAATTACCCCTTCATAATTACACACAAATAAAAGTTATAAAACATTTATTTTTAAATCCTTAAATTTGTTAGGACTTGTATAATGTGTCATGAAAAACATTTTCTTAATTCTTCTAGTTGGGGTTTATGTCATCTCAGGCAATCTATTGTATGCACAGCAAACCATTGGAGAAACGACTTCTTTATTTTCAGATCAAGAGCCGCTTTTTATCAAATTAAAGATGTCCATTAAAAGCGTAAAGAAAAACACCAATGACAGTACTTTTATGGAATCTATGCTCTATTATAAAAACGATGCGGCTCTATACGATTCTTTAAAAATTGATTTAAGGGCTAGAGGGAATAATAGACGTAAGAACTGCTATTATGCACCGTTAAAATTGAAATTGAGTAAATCTGCCATAAAAGGGACTTTATTTGAAGGCAATAAGAAGTTAAAACTTGTTTTGCCTTGTTTAATTGAATCTCATAACAATGATTATGTCATTAAGGAGTTAATGGCTTACCGGTTGTATGAAATCGTGACACCTGTTCACTATAAGACACGTTTGGTAAACATTGAATTTATTGAAAAAAAAGGAAAACGTACCATAACTAAGGACTTGAAAGGCGTTTTAATAGAAGATATAGATAATGTTGCAAAACGGCTTCATGGTAATGAAATCAAAAGGCGTATCCTAGCGTTACAGCAGGATGATTTGGCGTCTATAAGAAATTCTTTTTTTCAATACTTAATAGCAAATACAGATTTTTCAACAACTTATCTGCACAATGGAAAGCTTTTGTTTATTGATAAAAAAATAATGCCTCTTCCTTATGATTTTGATATGTCGGGTTTAGTCGATGCCAGTTATGCGGTTGTTTCCAATATTCAAAATATATCATTAGATATCACAGATGTTAAAGAACGGGTTTATAAAGGCTATAAAAGGGATGAACTACTTTTTAAAAAAGTGCGCAAAGAATTTATTGATAATAAATCCAAAATGTTTAAAGTCATTGACGATTTTGAAAAATATTTTCATGATAGCAATCAGTTTATAAATGCAAAACGATTTGTTACTCAATTTTTTGAGATTATAGAAAACGACAAATCATTCAAAAGGAATATTTTGGATAAGGCAAGAAAGGACTAAACTTTCCTAACTGCCTATCTTTCTTTTTATTAGTCTTCTTTATTTTTTCTTTAGTGCTTCAATTCTTTTCTTGTAGTAATCTTGAGGATTTATGTCATTGGCTTTGGATACAAATTTTAAAGCATTGTTATAATCTTCAATTCTTTCATAGTAATCTGCCATAGAATCATAGGTGTTTGAACTATTTGGGTAAAATTCAATGGCAAGTTCAAAGAACATTTTTGCTTTTTCAGGTTGATCCATATCCATGTTCATATACCCTGACATGTTTAAAATTTCTTCCGGATAAGGGGGTACTGAATAACCAAAATTATTTTGAAGTTTGCTTTCCCTGTATTTCACTATTTTATATAGTTCTTCCTTTGAAGTGTCGGATGAATTAATCTTATCTGTGTTTTCCCATTGATACCATTCAAAAACACTTATCAATCCGTCTAAAATGGAAGGAAAGGGGATGGTGCCATGCAGGTCCTTAGGATAAAATTTCCAGTTAAAATCCAATTCGTTTTGATCGTTTAGCTTAGCTATTTCAGAAAAGCTAATATTAGACCTTGCAAAAATGGTGAAGTCAGAGGTATCCTGCATTACATTATCAATAGTTACTTCTGGTTTCTGCATATGTAATTGCCCACTTAAAGACACAAATAAAGATTTTCCATTGTAGTTATTACTTGAGAATTGGTCTCTTGCTTCATTTAATAATTTCTGGTCATCCCAATCAAGACTCGGGTCGATAGCTATATAGTTGGAAAATAATTCAGGACGATTGATTAAGGTATAAATGGTGAACAAACCACCATATGAATGCCCAATTAATGTTCTATAATTAGTGACAGGGTATGTGTTTTCTATAAACGGGATCAATTCAGTCTCTATAAAATCACTAAAATTGGCTGCCTCTCCGTTTTCTTCATTAAATGGCATTCCGTACATTTCTGTAACTTTTGATGTTGTCAAATCACGCATTCTATGTTTATCGTTTGAAATGCCGATCATCACCATGTCAGGGGTAAAACCGCCGGCATAAAAATCTTGAACATTATTGACTGTGGGTAGCAGGACTTCTCCATCCAGAATAAAAACAACAGGGTATTTCTCATTTTTATTGGTGCTGTAATTGGCAGGGAGTTGCACATAAAATTTTCTGTATTCTTTTAGGCTTAGGGAATATATGCTATCTAAAACCCCCACTTTTTGTAAAAACTGACTCTGTTGATTGGTTTGACTATGTGTAAATGGTTGAAATAAAAAAAATAAGGCAATAACTAAAATTTCTGGAGTTCTATTCATTATTAATTTGAGTTTAATTGTTGCCAACAGTTAGGCCATGATTTTGATGTAGAATGGTCTGCAGGATTTTTGTGCAATATACTATAAATTAGAATTATAGTTGGACTTAGTACTTATTTGATTTTCTTGTTTTTTTAAAATGTTTTATCATCTTTCCAAAATCTTTGTCTTTTTTGCGTTTTTCAGCAACCGTCGATTCGAAATGCTCTTTTTCCTTTTCCATTTTCAAATAGTTTTCATAAGCATCTGTATCAATTTCTCCTCTGCTAACGGCTTCTAATACGGCACAGTCAATTTCTGTGGTATGCGTACAATCCTTGAATTTACAATGTTTAGATAACTCAACTATGGTCTCAAATGTCTTTTCCAATCCACTAGTTGAATCCGCAATCCCCACTTCTCTCATGCCTGGGTTGTCAATTAAAATGCCATTATCAGTCACTATTAATTCTCTGTGAGTGGTAATGTGCTTTCCCCTGTCAATGCTGTCACTAATGCCTCTTGTTGTCATTAGTTCTTTACCAACAAGATTATTAATAAGAGTAGATTTTCCAACACCTGAAGAACCTAATAAACAATATGTTTTACCTTTTGTTAATTTGGATTTTATTTTGTCTAACCCAATGTGAGAGTCGTTACTTAAGGCAATAATTGAAATATTTTTGATTCTTTTATTTATCTTTTCTAATATATTTTCCAATTCGGATTTTTCAATTAAGTCAATTTTACTTATGACTACAATTGGCTCAATTTTAGAATCATAGCATAGGGTTAAATAACGTTCTAGTCGGTTAATATTAAAGTCTCTATTAACAGACTGAACGATGAGTGCAAAATCAATATTTGTTGCAATTATTTGTGTTTCACTTAGTTTACCAACAGCTTTTCTTCCAAGTATGGAATGTCTAGGATAAACTGCATGAATTAAAGCTTTATTGTCATCATATTCAGAAATCGCGACCCAGTCTCCAACTGCTGGTAAATCGTATTTTGACTCAGCAGTAAACCTTAAATTTCCGATAAGTTCAGCATCATATTCGGTATTTTTAGTTTTTACAACATATCTGTCTTTATGTTCTAAGATAACGCGACCAATGTCAAAAGAATCTAATTTAAGTTCCTTTCTATATTTTTCTAAATCAGAATCATATCCTAAATCTTCAATAATCATCGTCAAGTATTTTTATCAGTATTAAACACAAGCATTTGTATAAGAATAATTATCGACTGTGGACTTCATTCCATCAAAACACAGAAAATTTGAAGATGTCTAGTCCTGTTTTGTAATTACTTTATTCCTCATAGATATTGCTTCATCAGAAGCATTAGTGTCGAACTCAAATACATTTCTATCGTATTTGGCATATAAATTTTCAATGATCTTCATCGATTTCCCATTTCTAATTATGTCCAATTGATATGCATCACCAATTGTCATTTTTGCGATGCTTTCAAACAGGTGTTGATAACTAGATTCATTTAATTCCTTACTATTAATGTGGGTAATAATATCTCCTGTCTTAATTTTTGTACCTCTATAGTCCGAAGACATGACCATCACAGTAGGTTGATTGTTATGGTCTGGACGGATAGTGAAACCCATGGTAGGAAGGTTGTCTGGATTAGGCCTTTTTTTATAGTACTTAATACCCAATAATTTCATTTCATTTTCGAAATCAAATGGCACATTATTTTTGATGTGATTGTCAATAAAATCAGTTATTTCCGGATAGGTCATTTCAACCAATGTGTTGAAAAATGTGGCATTATCAAAAGGGTTTTCTTTTCCATATTTTATAATTAGGTCGAGGTATACTTCACGTAACCCTTTACTTCCATTTGAAAGCTGCAACAGTTTAATATCTAACATGGCTGCAGTAAGTGCCCCCAATTGATAAATATTTCCATATTGTTTATTACCTTCATCTGTAGACCATTCACTGCTAATGCGTGCAAGACTATATCCGGTATTGTAATTTTCACTATTATTTGCCTTTTCAGATAAATAGTTCAAATAGTCTTCTGGAGTCTCTATTCCAGATTTAACCTGCATGATGTATGAAACCCATTCGGTAACACCTTCATAGAGCCAAACATGCTGGTCTTCTGAAACTGGTTTGGAATAATCAAAATTAGCTAACACCTCACTGTGAAGATGAAGTGGGCTTAGGATATGCATAAACTCATGTGCGATTATATTTTTAAGCATAGGCAAATATTGAGGCATATCTGGTAAGGCATAAGTTGAACTTAAAGAATGCTCTAAGGCTCCGCCGCTTTGTAATACAGGCATTTCCTGAGCATCTTTTTGCGAAGAGAAATACATTAAAAAGGTATATCTATCCACTGGAGAATACCCTATATAATCTTTTGCGGCATTAAGAATATCTGAGGCTTGATCCAATACCATTTGAGCGGTAATTTCACCCGAAGGAGAATGTACATATGCTTCAACCTGAATCTTATCAATGGTTGTGGACGCATAAGATAATTTATTTCCTATTAGTAATGGGGAATCTGTCAAATGGTAATAGGAGGCTATCTCATAATAACCATTATCACCCAAATTTAGAGCTGTACCAATTTTTTGTGTTCCTTCAATCTTAATTTTCAACTTTATCGGGTCATTTTTTAGATTTTTAAAATAGCCAAAGACACCATGTGTATTAAGAATAATATAGTCATCATTAATTCCAGTACCACTCATAGGGTATATAGGGTGATACGCTGTACTCATATCAAAGGAATCGTCAATTTCATATATGATTTTAGAAACCTTTGTTGGTTCAAGAATTCTAAAATCATTAGTGGAAATTTTATTAGTCAGGAGTTCATTTCCAGCTTTATCATAAACTTTGAACAATTTGACGAATCGTCCAAAATCCAAAGGTTGATGTACTCCTGGAGCATACGAAACAAAGCTATAGACCGCATCATTTTCTGATAATTGTGGTACTGTTAAAGTTACATTAAAGGCATCGTTTTTGTTCGTGAAGTCAACTTCGTACACAAAGGAAGTCTTTTGTGCATAAATGTTTAAAGTAATGAGGGATAGGATTAATGTTCTAAGCATAATATAATATTTAATATTCTCTTACTTGTTCATAACCTGGATAACTATGGTTCCATTGGCGCGAAAATACGTTTAGAATTTTCGGGGTTGGAATCAAGTATTATAAAAGTAATGATTTTTTAGGTTTAGCATCTATAAAACAATGGATTAACGCCTCATTGACATTATTTTCTTATTTCTTTTTCATATAACTTTTCACCAAATCCATTAAAGCTCTTCCGTGAATATTTTTAGCTATTACGACCCCTTTATCATCAAGAATAAAATTGGCCGGAATGGTTCGAACGCGGATTTTTTTTAAGAAAGGGGCATCATCTCCTTGTAAATCTGATGCTTGTAACCAACGATGCGCTCCATCTCGCTGGGCAGCAGCTCTCCAAGTAGACCCATCACTTTCCAGAGCATAAGCAATAATTTGTAAACCTTGGCCATGATATTCATTCCAAATAGGCACTAAAATCTCACGATTTTCTTTTCTGCAGGGAGCGCACCAGGAGGCCCACAAGTCAATAATAGTGAGCTTCTTGCCTAATTGTGCTTTTAGAAAAAGAGTGTCTTTTGTTATCATGGGCAACTTGAGATTTGGAAACACATCTCCTACTAAAACTGGTAAATTGGAAATATCACTTTCTTTACAAAGCTGTTTAACCCATGGATGATCTGGTTGTTTTTCTCCCCATTTTTGACATTGACTTACCAAAAATTCAGGCACCCGTTCATAATCATTCTCTGGGCTTACCCATCTCAAGGCCACCAATGCCGGTATAAGATACTGTATGTTATCTGCAAACTGTATTAGCTTTGTCTGATATTGTAATATAGCGTGTTCTTTTTCTAACAATTGACTGCCATCTTCTATTTGCCAATGTTTTCCTGCAAGGTAAGTTTGGTAGGCTTTCTGGCTGGTATCCCTTAAGTTTAAAAGATCTTTATTAATTTCTGACGGGTCTTCAATAGAAAAACTTTTTTGAAATGCATCCAATTGGGCAGTGATGCATAGCGGCTCTCCTGATTGCCATAGTATAGGCATATAGTTTGACTTCATTAGATCATCAGTTTGTAAATAATTTGGAGCCTTTTCTGATACAGATAGGACTAATTCTAACAATACAGGTTCTTTAGTTTTTGGCAGGTTGTAAAACTCAAATCTGCCATCAGAGTTTATAACTGCAGAATCTATGACTTTTCCTAAATAAGAAGCCCCTACCTGCCTTAAATTTTCAGGTTTGATTAGATACATCTTGATGTTTTTCTTTTCTGTCCCCTCTAATTTTCCTGATATATCTATGGGAGAATGACAAGCTATGAGAGCTAATGCTATTAAGATAAAACTAGTAGTGTTTTTTAAAGAGGTTGTGCTCATTTTGGTCAAATTAAAGCCAAATTTTAGTTTAAGATTAGTTGCGTGGTTTAAGGACTAAAGTTAGCAAATAAAAAAAATCCATGACATTTTCATAAGTTGACTTGATCCAGTAATTCATTTTATAAGGTGTTGTCTGCCGACTTTATTCTTTAATAATGCATAAGGTTATTATATTTAAACTCATAATTCAGTAAGCTTTTCATTTTTTGGCTATTTACAATCTTATAGTGATTTTCTGATTTTTCATTAAATATAATTGTAGGTTTTCCTAATTTTTTAGTTTCTTTTAAGTAAAATTCTCTTCTTGTCGGATGGCTATCGGTACAGGCATTTAAAACATTATTCCAAGCATTTCGTATGATAATTTGTTCAATAATTTGAATGCAATCGTCTCTGTGTATTAAGTTTATATAGCCTTCAGGATTCTCTATTTCTTTACCAGATTTAATAAAATTTCCAGGTTTTCTGTCATAGCCAAATAGACCTCCAAATCTTATTATGGTGGATTCAAAAATGGAATTTGTCCTAAATAAGTTTTCAATATTAGCAAGAGCAGATTTATTTGTAACAGTTTCTTCGGTGACTATTTCGTTTGTATTAGGGTAAACGGAAGTTGAGCTAACGAATAATACTTTACGCACTTCAGATTTTTTAACTTTTTTTATTAAATTTTTAAAAGCACTAATATTTTTTGATGGAATAGCGATGATTAAAATGTCAGAGAATAAAAAATTGGAAATATTAATATTTTTGTCGTTTATGTCAATAACAAACGGCATGATACCTTTAGCTTCAAGTTCTTTTACTTTAATAATTGAAGTGGTAGACCCATAAACGGTATATCCTTTGTTTATTAGTTCAACCGCTAAAGCTGATCCAAGCCAACCACATCCTAAAATACTAATTATTTGATTCAATATAAGTTCATTTTTTCTGGTTGCATCCAACGATTTGTGTCTGGTTAGTTGCTTAAGCACTAAGATAGTAAAAAGCAACTGCGGAAGGACATTCGGCAGAATTTCCGTGATACTCTTTAAACACTCTCAAGCAATTAATTATACACGTCTTAAGTTTGTCTTTTGTTATTTTTTTAATTCGTTTGATTAATAATCTCAAGTGCCAAAGTGTCCAAATTTTTATAATGATTGAGCATAATCGTATTCCAAAATAATTTATCTTGGTACAAATTCTCGAATTCTAAATCGTGAAATACTTTACTATAATCTCCTGTGAAAAGCTCTGATTTTTTTTCAACTTCCATATACTTATAATAAGTATTCAAATTTTTAATAGAAATATTTTTGTATAAATAAGGAATGAGAAGAGTCGCAGTTTGCAGGTCTTGATTCTTAAAATCTTCATCACTGTCTTCTAATATTTGTAACCATTTAAATAAGTTCTTTTTAAGTGAATTATTCTTAATAAGATTAAGTTTTCCCGAACTAATCAGTTCAAGAATTGTACTATTTGCAGGATTATAATTTCCATATACTAAGGATTTATTAATAATACTGTCAATATTTGTTTGTTGAATTTCTGCACTTTCTTTATTCATAAATTCTAATACAGTTCTCACACAATTATTTGCGTTATCCAAAAGCCTTATTCTTTCTTTCAGAATAATTCTATTATCCGAAAATTCAGATTTTAGTTCCTGCATAATTTTCACGCCTTCTTTGTTGAATTTTCTTATTTCATTCCAGTTATTCACTTGTAACGCTATCAAAATTCCAATAACTACAAGTACAATTTCTCCAATCGCATAAATCAGATACTTGCTGAATTTATTTTCAGAGAGTAGTTTTTGTCTAATTTTCCGGAATAATTTTATCATAGGTTATCGGTTTCTGATAATGAAGTACAACGTTTATTTATATGGAAAGTTGCGTGTTTGAGTGTGAGGATTTTCCGTAGGAAAATCAGAAGCAAGCAAACAAAGCAACTCACATTGGTTAAGCTAAAACCAACAATTTTTTAACTCAGTTCTTTGTTGTAGGTGGTTTTTATTTATTTTGTGTTGGGGTTGAATGAAGCATTTGCAATTTCCATCCATTTTCTGTTAATATCGCGGTCGCACTTTCCAGCCAACGAGCTTTTCGGATGATTTTGTTTTCAAGTGAAAATGTAGCTTGGTTTTGGTATGCAACCCAAGCCATTCCATTTAAGACTTTAACTTCAATAAAATCAATTGAATTCACTCTATTAGGAATATGTTTTTTAAGTACAGCTTTGTCAAGATAATCTGAAATTGAGTCATTATTCCAAATTTCTCCATTTTCTAAAAGCAGAAAATCCTTTGTGCAGTACTTATCAATGTTTTTAGAGTCCAATTCTGACCATATTTCGTTAAAAGATTGAATTATCAAATTTTTTATAAGTGATTTATCAGTTTCAATTGCGTTCTGTCCGAATGATGTCGTTGTAACAGAAATCATTAAAATCATGAAATTAAGTATTCTCATTAGTTGTAATTTAAATTACTGCAAACAATTGGATATAGGTATTAACTATACCCACACTATATATAAACTATTAGGTATTTTTTATAAAACTTCTTAGCCTTCACTGGTCATGATAAACAATGGATTCATTTCAAAACTATTGTAGAATGGGCGTAAACGTTCTGTATTATAAAATTTATTAATGTTAACTAGTTTAGATTTACCTACAACCACATCAATTGGCACATTATCGTAACGACCGTTTTTAAGGACTACAAGACGTCCATGAATACCTTTTAAGATCAAATCCAGCGCAAGGTTTCCGTAAGCCATTGGAACAATAGAATCAACGGCATCCGGATCACCACCTCGTACCAAATAGCCTAATTTTTGGTTAATCACATTGACTTGTTTTCCATTATTATATTTGGGTGATAACATTTTTAAACGGTCTGATACCAGATCGCCAATACCTCCTAATTTTGCGTGGCCAAACTGATCTTTTACGCCATCCTTAAAAACCATTTCACCACCTTTGAAGGTAGCTCCTTCTGATACTAAAACCACAGAATAGTTACTTGGATTTTCAAATCTGTCCTGAACCATTTGCTCAGTTAGAATATCTATGTCAAATTGATACTCGGGAATGACACAACGGTTTGCAGCGCCTGCCATGGTTGGTAGCATAGCCGTAAATCCTGCATATCTTCCAAACACTTCAAGAACAAGAAATCGTTCGTGAGATCCTGCAGAAGTACGAAGCGTGTTGGTCATATTAATAGTTCTTGTGATACAGGTACTGAAACCAATACAATAATCAGTTCCCGGGACATCGTTATCCATAGTTTTAGGAATGGCAACTACTTTAAATCCTTCCTGATATAATCGAACACCATAGCTTAAGGTATCATCACCTCCTATGGGTATTAAATAATCTACCCCTAAATAGGCTAAATTAGACAACACCACTTTGGTCATGTCATTATATTCCTCTTGATATGAATCCTTATGATGTTCTGGAACACTTGCTTTAGGTAAATGACTTGGTCTTGTTCTGGAACTATGTAAAAAGGTGCCACCAGTTCTACCAGCTCTATTTACTAAAGTTTGTGTTAATTCAATATAATTATTGCTATTATCATCTTTTGGGTTTTGAGTCATTTCAACAATACCTGCCCAACCGCGTCTTAATCCAATTACTTTATACCCTTCTCGACTTGCGCGTATAGTAATTGCACGAATGGCAGGGTTTAGTCCTGGAACATCGCCACCACCCGTTAGTATAGCTATAGTACCTTTTATTTTACTTGTCATATTATTTGAATTTGAAGAACAATTTGTTATTATTTTTTGATTCGTTTTTTGTCATTGAACTAAGTTACTTATTTTTGTTTTATTATCATTTTTCTAGGCATATTATTTGACCGGTCCAAGGTATTGATCAAACCAGACCAATGTTTCCTTAACAAAATCAGTTCTTGGCACTAAATGGCCTGCATCATAAACAATCTTCTTCTTAAAATTGGAGGGGGTGCCCAATAAGTCATACATTGGTTTTTGAGAAGTTTCAACGGGGAAAAACATATCATGCTTTCCGTTCAGCATTAAAATTGGTTGGGTCACCCTAGGCAAATAGTTGAGTTGATCTACTTCTGGGAAGGTCCTGTTCATTTCCATGCCTCCTACATTTAATACAATAGCCTTAATTCGTTTTTCAATTGCAGGTATGATACCACCCATAAACCCACCCCAGCTCCAGCCAAGATAGCCAATTTTGTCGGCCTGCATATCAGATCGGGTTTCGAGGTAATCTACAGTTCTGGAAAATTCTTTACCCCACATTATCACATGATCTTTATAAAGAACGGTTTCTTCCTGTAAATCTGAATTAAGCTCATCGTGCCTTTCATTAGTCCCTTTGTAAATGGGAAATATAAAGGCTCTGCCACTTTTTAAAATAAAATCAAGAGAACCAATACGCTTAGGATCAAATTCTTTACTGTAAATATCATTTGAACCAGTAAAAAATATAATAGGTTGGAATGGAGGTTTGGCGTCTTTAGGTAAATATATCCAGGCCTGCATTCTTTCATTATTGTAACCGGCATCGAAAGTAACTTTTTCAATCTTCCATAAATCTTTATCAATTGTACGCTCTATTTTAGATTCAAGTGGTTTTTTATCGTAAAGGTACTGGTTAAGGTAAAGAGCGAATGTTTTGTTATCTACCGGTTTTTCTTTTCGATAATCTCTGAATAAGGCCGATATTGTTCCCTTAAGTTGCGCGGAGGAGGTATCATTGGCAAATGATTTAATACAGCGAAAACCATTAGATGTGCTCCTGTCCATCGCTGATTGCGTATAACTGTCGTTGAAAGCATAGGATGGATCATTCCAACCACCCCCTAATATGTATCGCTGCCCTTTCTGACTGCTTTCGTTGAAACACCATCCCCATGAACATCTCCTTCTTCAAAAACAACGTCTGCTTGATGTATGCCTATTCGCAAAGGAACTTTTGGTTCCGCTTGCATAATTAATTGAACTGCTATTGCTACCCTAATTGACTCTATAGCGCTTCCAAA
>DATCZQ010000157.1:0-2643 GCA_036525815.1 Yeosuana sp.
AATAATATATTTTTCACCACTTAATCCTTTTTCCAAAGCAAGTAATTGTGCATTCAAAACATCCTCTACATAAACATAATTGGCCTCAACATGAAGTTTGTCAGGCACATAGAGTACTTTGTCATTCATGATTTTTGATATTATTTTATTAACCCCATTTGAATAGGTATTTAATCCTGGGCCATAAACTCTTGACAGATTTAAGATGGAGCATGAAACACCCTTTTTCACGTAGTCTAAAACCACTTCTTCAGACATTTTTTTGGTTAGCTCATAATCATTGCTGTAAGACGAGATGCGAGGTTGATCTTCAGTAATTGGGACGTGATAAAGTGCCGGACCAAATACTGACAAGGTACTTGTGTAAATTACTTTTTTAATATTTTTATCTAAGGAGGCCTTCATAATATTAGCGGTTCCTAAAACATTCGTGTTATAAAATGTGTCAATCTTATTACATTTTAAATCGGTATAAGCCGCCGTATGGAAAACATAATCACAATCATTAATAGCCTTTTTTACTGAATCATAATCACAAATATTCCCATTAAAAGGTATGATGTTTTTATGCCTAGGCATATTGTTAGAATTCAAATCTCTTACTAAAGCATTGACCATAATATTATCATTGGCCAGTTTAAGAGCTAACTGATGACCGATATAGCCAGTGGCGCCTGTTAATAAAACTTTCATGACTTTCTTGAATTAAGGGTTAAATGATTAAATATGGATACTTCATAAACTCCCGAAAGAGTGATATGAATAAGAAATGCCGCCCAGATACTATTAGTGAAATAAGAAAAAAGACATAAGATAATTCCAAAGGGGAGCGCACCAAAAACTTCTTCTTTGCTATCAAAAACATGAATCAGCATATATAATACTGTAGTAATAAAGATAGCTGTACCAAGCCCATTCCATTCTAATAAGGTGAAGAATAGAACCCCTCTAAAAAAGAATTCATAACATAGTAAAAACACAAGCCTAATGGCAAAATATAAATAGGCTCTGTTAAAATTATATTGAGAATAATTCTTATTGTCAACAATATGTTTTTTAACAGATTTAAAGGATACAATTGCTGAAACTACAACTGTCAAAATAAATAACAATACTATTTTAAAACCCGAAAATTCAGGAAGATGAAGTAAATAGCTGTAATCAGAAAAAAGTAAATAAAAACCCGATCCAAATACTAATATTCCTAATAAGTGCTTAATATTTATTAGAATCAAACCATTTCCGGATAACAGCGCACTCTCAAGATTCCTGATATTTAAAATTTTATATTGATAACTGATTATAAAATAAGTAATAAAACAGGCTGAAATTAAACCAAATATTTGTGCAATATTTTCCATTATTATATTGTTAATTTATTCACTATTAATTAAATATGAAATGATTAAAATCAATTGCTCGAAACGATTTGTACATTATAAAAAGACCCTTCAACATCTACACTAATACATTTACCATTTTGATAATGATATATACTGATGCTTTTATTTGGGAAAACCACTTTATAATTCCTATTCCCTAAAGGCGTAATCTTCAGCATGGTCTTGTACTTATCAGCGTAGATTTTATCAATTCCTATCGGTTCATGAAAAAATAGGGTCACTAAATTTCTGTTTATAACATTGAAGCCAATGTTTTCATCCTTCCCCATATTTTTCAAAACATATTTGCCTTTTTCAAACATTAAGGCTTGATTTAATTTCACCTTATTATTTAACATGCGGTAAACAGAAGAGTAAACTAGAGTGTCTTCTTTATAAACAGATTTCTCTTTTCCAACCGCATTAAAATTGAAGATAATATTGGCATTTACTTCAGAATTTACAGTGAAAGTGGTTATGTTATTGACCGTTCTTTTTTCAATATTGATAAACCCGATTGAAGTATTCTTTTTAACTACCCTAAACGAAATATTTTCAACTACGGGAACATTGCTTTCCAATGGGATCATTGATAACAACAAAAAAGGGAGCGTATACTTTAGTTTAAAGACCATACTTTTAATGACTCTCTTAAGATCTAAAGCTTCAGACTTATTGAAGATTTTATTATAGGACATTACTAATAACATAATTAACATGACTTTTTGAATTAAATAGGATTTTTTTTGTTGAACCACCATTTTATTTTAAAATGTTAAAGAGCTTATGAAATCTTTTAATATTGATTATGAAAATGATTTTTAAAAAGAAAAACAAAGGATCAAATCCAAAAACTAATCTTCTTTTATTGACTAATCAAAAATTGATATTAAATGATTACACTACAAACTTAATACGTGTATATTGAAAACCATTTGACCAAAACAATTGAAAAATCATTTTTTTTTCTTAAATTTCACAAAGTCTTCCAAAAACCTGCTTGCAATTTTTCAAATAATGCAAAGTCAATTTATCAAGTATTTAAAGGCTAAAACACATGATAATGCCTCTTTTGCAGACGAAATAGCGACTGTTTTAGATATAGGCTATGATGCAGCTTACCGACGCATTAATTTAAAAACTAGTTTGACACTTGAAGAAAGTGTTAAACTTGCGAGACATTATAATATTTCATTAAATAAGCTGTTTGAAGTTGGCAGTCAAAACACCATTATTGCAGAAATATCCCCAGGAATTCACG